>JALZAY010000277.1 GCA_030948025.1 Pseudomonadota bacterium | reverse complement strand
ATCGAAAATGGTCAACGTAAGGTGGAAGCCATCGAGCTTACCCGTCTGGCTAAACTGTATCGACAATCGGTCAGCTATTTCACTGGCGAGGACGAAGCTGCAGCGAGTCTTCCCGCCGATGTAGCGCATCTGGCGCGTCGGGCGGCCGACCTCTCCAAGGAGGATCGTGAGGAACTTGGGCGCTTTGCCGAGTATCTTCGTGCCCGCTCCGGATCCGCGCAGCGTTAGAGATGGCGACGGATTATGCGAGCGCGGTCCGGGCGGGTACGATGGCGGCTGCCAGGCTGCACCGCCAGCTCGGCAGCCGAGAAATCATCGAAACGCAGGGCGGAAGCATCGATGCGTTCAGCGCGATCTTCGCAATCGATCTGCCGCTTTTGCTCCGTCCGCTTCAAGGCTTGCTTGGAGCATACCTGAACGATCCAGCGCCCGGCGTCTTGGTGACGACGCGGCGACCAATGAGCATCCAGCGCTTTACAGCGGCTCCCGAACTTGGGCACTTCGCCCTGCGCCACGAGCCCAGTCTGGATGACGAGAGTATCTTGCGGCGGATACCCCTCTCCGGCCAGTCGGCCCGACAACTTCCAGGAAACGGAGGCCGACGCTTTCGCCGCGGCCTTCATGATGCCTCGCTGGCTAGCTACCTCTGGGACATTGAGCAGCTGAAAGCGAGCGGCTTCGCTGTCGTTCGGGATGAGCGTGAGGCGCTCGACAGCGAGGCCATTGGTGGCCCAGTTGTCCGTCGCGTTACCGCCACGCCAGAAGCCGCACACCGCGGGAGGATGTCGCTAGATGAGCGTCGACCATGGCAGCCGGCTTCGCCTCTCAGTCAGTTAATACTTGAATTCGATCTGACAGATCCCGAAGAAGAGGGTCTATCACGCGCCGAACGCCGACACCTCCTTCAGGTGGCATGACCGACATCGAGGTTTATCGGGATCTGCGAAAGCTGTTTGGACCAGCTCGCGACCAGGGGGCACGGCCGACTTGTTTACCGTTCGCTGCAAGCGATTCCCATGCGGCCTTGCGGGACGGTTGGAGCCCATTGTCATGCGAATATGCCTTTTTTCACGCGCAACGACGCTCCGCTCGCACCCCGACGAGCGGGACGACGCTGCCTTCCATCCTTGAGGTTTTACGGCATGACGGTCAGCCCATCGAGGCCGATTGGCCCTATCTAGCCCAACTTCCAAGTGATCTTGCCTCTTGGTGTCCTCCCTCCAACATCGGATCATTATTTAGACGCGCTGGGAGCATTGGCAGTAGCAAGCTCGACGGTTCGGTCTATGCCAAGCACGGCACGACCATCGATACGCGCCTAACCGTGATCGACCGGCTTCCGGCCGACGATCCGGCGGTGTTCCCAGAATCGCTCGGCGTTGCGCCAGATGCCGCCACGCTGCTCGGCTGGGTGACGGCATCAGTTCCACAGAGACGGCCCATCGATGTTTCCATCACAGTCCCGACCGCGGCTCGGCCGATCGCCGTGCGGACGCCGCGTGCTACCGCCGCGCACCCTATCTCTGTCCCGGACAGGACGCCCGAACCAGAGGCCATTGAACTTGCCTATGAGACTGTCGAATGGAAGCCGGTCGAGGGCCGCCGCATCACTGATGCGCTCTATGAAGAATACGGATTGCAGTCGATCCGTATTTCCGGCTCTCAGGTTCACCCCACCAAGCTGGTGCAATCGGCGGCGATGGCATCGGTTGCGCCACCGAAACCAAGCTATCGGCTGCATCTATCCGCCAATGTCGTCGCGGACGGCATGCTGTCGGACGCCCAGCTCGAACGCGTGATCAATGCCGGCGAGGCCCATGCCGGCCACCTCGCCGGATCGTGGACGGTGGACGCGATCTTCGACATCGTCTCAGCCGCGCCCGACGACGCCGAGACGGCCGTGCAGTTTCGGCGCGGCTGGTTCCTCGGCGACGGCACCGGCGCCGGCAAGGGCCGCCAGGTCGCCGGTATTCTGCTCGACAACTGGCTGAAGGGTCGCCGGCTTTCCGCCGAAAACCTGACCGATGTCGGCCGGCGGCCGCGAGAGCCAGTCAATCGGTTCTTGAACACGCCCGGCATCGAGTTGTTGTATTCGGCGTCGCGAGCAGCAGCCCGTCCGCGGCGACGATCGCCTCCTTGAGTGCCGCTACTCGCTCGGGTATCCCTTCCGCCGTTTCGACATCAGCGTCGTAGAGCGGAATCCCATGGATTGTCTCGATCGTGAGTTCCGCGCCGTCGGGCACGAACTCCGCCGCCGCACGAAGCAGCGCGGTATTGAATCATTGGTCATCCGCGTTGCCGAGAAACCGCCCCATCCTACCGCGCTCAGTGATATCCTTGCGCATGAGAACCTTGAAGACCGTCATCCCGATGATCCGCAAATCTAGCCAAACGCTTTTGTGATCGACATACCAGACGTCCAGAGTGAATTTTTCCTTCCAACTGATGCTGGTGCGCCCATTCACTTGCGCCCAGCCGGTAATACCGGGACGTACCTCGTGGCGCCGTGCCTGCGTTGCGGAATACCGGGGAATATACTCCATGAGGAGGGGGCGGGGGCCTACGATACTCATATCGCCTTTCAGGACGTTCCAGAGTTCGGGAAGTTCGTCCAAACTGGTGGAACGAAGAAATTGCCCGAAGGGCTCCGAGCGATTTTCATCTGGCAGCAAGTTATCCGTCGGGTCTGCCAGGTTGCTCATCGTGCGGAACTTCACCAATTCGAACGGACGTCCGTTCAGGCCTGACCGCATTTGGCGGAAAAATACCGGCCTACCCGACGATCGTCGAATGGCCAGAGCGATCCCGACCAAGACAGGCGAGAGCGCAATTAACACAACTAGCGAAACGATGATGTCGAAAGCGCGTTTCAACCCATGGTCTCCGGACGCGATTTGCCGTAGGCAGTGCAAGCTATACATCGGCAACCAAATTGTCGCCCCCCATTTGGGGAGCTGCGCCAATGGCTCGACTTTGCGCAGTTTCGAGGGCCGAGCGGATACCGCCCCACTGAAAATTGTGTTATCAACGGCCCCACCAACAGAGTGAGAAATTGCCATTTCCCTATCGAATTGGAAACGGCTAAGATAGACAGGTGCCGAATGCCTCGCTTGGCTCGCCTAGCTTGGCGAAACATTCGATTTAATATCGAACGCTTCTCCATTTTGCCGAAACTGGTTGCCCTGAAACGGCTGCAACGCAAGGGCGAGACGTAAACGAGGCATGAGCGTTCATAGCACCAAGATCTTGAGCACGCACTGGCGGGCTGACCTGAAAAAATTGCATTTTCAACTGGCATTCCCCAGATAGCCGCAGATAGCCGCCGATTTAAGGCTGATCTTGCCCCGATTTATCTTTCCGGGCAATCCTGAAGCGTGGCCGCATGGCATGGACGGGTGTCCGCGCGTGTCAAAGCCCTCCGGAGCGCTGAAAAATGTCGCGTTTGCCGTCATCGAGATGCACCTCCCCCATGGAACGCATGACAATCGCCACCTTAATATATAAGCGTCATCCCTTCGTTCGACTGACGTCCACATCCTTCCGTCCGGTCTGCCTGGCGGCAGAGCGCCTTGTGTAAGCGGCGTCCCGGATGCCGCACCGCGGCACCGGCGCCGCGCGCCGACGCGCTGCGTCCTTGACAAAGCGAGTACGGTGCTATGCTCCACACTGGTCGGCGCGGCTTCATCAAAAGCAACAGCCAAAAGGACTTGCAAACCGATATCTTGCCGCTTGACAGCCGGCAGGAAGTCCAATTATCGAGATCGGGAGTTCCGTGGACCGAGCT
>JALZAY010000099.1 GCA_030948025.1 Pseudomonadota bacterium | reverse complement strand
ATCAAACAACGCGGGAAGGGCTCGGCCAGACGACCGCGGTCGGCATCGGCGGCGATCCGGTCAAGGGCGCCGACTTCATCGAGGTCTTGGAATTGTTCCTGGCCGATGACGCCACCAAATCCATCGTGATGATCGGCGAGATCGGCGGCTCGTCCGAGGAAGATGCCGCGCAATTCATCGCCGGCGAGGCGAAGCGTGGCCGCAAGAAGCCGGTCGTCGGCTTTATCGCGGGCCGCACCGCGCCGCCCGGCCGGCGCTTGGGTCACGCCGGCGCGATCATCGCCGGCGGCAAGGGGGGCGCCGAAGACAAAATCGCCGCGATGGAAGCGGCCGGTATTCGCGTGTCGCCGTCGCCCGCAAGGCTCGGCAAAACCCTTGCCGGTGTGCTGCGCGGATGAGCCAGACCTTGAGAAAAACGAGGGGCGTCCGCATGTAATGGACAAGGTTCCGGCAACCGGGTCCAACGTGCCGGGCTTGGGTTTTTGGCGGAAACGAATGCAATGCCGGCGCCCGGCAATTGGCAGCGATGAGCTTGGTTGTGGAACCAGGCATATTTTCGTCCGCCCAACAATGCGAACTTGGAAGAAATTTAAATGAAAATCGGGTTTGAATGAATTGGGCGGTTGGGCTTAAGGACTTGGGCTCAAGAACTTGGGCTTAAGGATTTTGGCCCGAAGGAGATGACGATGGCGCGCCAAGATAGGAATGAAAATGCCAATGGCTCGGGCGGCGGCCCGGGCAGCCGCTCGGCCTCCAATTCCGCATTCGCGCGGACGTCGTTTCTTGATGGCGGCAACGCCGCTTATGTCGAACAACTCCAGGATAGCTATCTGCGCGATCCCGCCTCTCTCGACCCCTCGTGGCGCGAATTCTTCACGCAGATGAACGACGCCAGCGCCACGATCGCGAAGAGAGCGCAAGGGCCCCACTGGAAGCGGCCCGGCTGGCCGGCCACCGCCGGCAGCGAACTCGTTTCGGCGCTCGACGGCAATTGGACGGAAGCCGAGACGCGGATCGGCGCCAAGCTCGAGTCGAAAGCCGGCGAGGGCGCTCTGCTGTCCCCAGGCGAACTCCAACGCGCGACCCGCGATTCGGTGCGGGCGTTGATGATGATCCGTGCCTATCGCATGCGCGGTCATCTCCATGCCAATCTCGATCCGCTTGGCATCGAGCCCCCGAAAGATCACGAGGAGTTGCATCCGGCCGCCTATGGGTTCACGGAGGCCGACTACAACCGGACAATTTTCATTGATGGAGTGCTTGGGCTCCAATTCGCGACCGTTCCCGAAATGCTGAAGATCTTACGCCGCACCTATTGCGGCACCATCGGCTTCGAATTCATGCATATCTCCGATCCGGCCGAAAAGGGTTGGCTGCAGCGGCGGATCGAAGGCCCCGGCAAGGAAATTACGTTTACCAAGGAAGGCAAGCGCGCGATGCTCAACAAGCTTGTCGAGGCGGAGGGATTCGAGCAATTCCTCGACATCAAATACACGGGCACGAAGCGTTTTGGTCTCGACGGCGGCGAAGCCATGATTCCGGCGCTCGAGCAAATTATCAAGCGCGGCGGCGCCTTGGGAATCCAGGACATCGTGCTTGGCATGGCGCACCGTGGCCGCCTCAATGTCCTTTCCCAGGTCATGGGGAAGCCGCACAAGGCGATTTTCAATGAATTCAAGGGCGGCTCCTTCACGCCCGACGCCGTCGAGGGGTCCGGCGACGTCAAATATCATCTGGGCGCCTCATCCGACCGCGACTTCGACAACAACAGGGTCCACCTTTCGCTGACCGCGAACCCGTCGCATCTCGAGATCGTCGATCCCGTCGTTCTCGGCAAAGTGCGCGCCAAGCAAGATCAACTGCACGATGTCGTCGAACGCACGAAAGTGCTGCCTCTCCTCATTCATGGCGACGCATCGTTCGCGGGCCAGGGCGTGATCGCCGAATGTTTCGGTCTTTCCGGGCTCAAGGGATACCGGACCGGAGGGTCGATTCACTTCATCATCAATAATCAAATCGGCTTCACCACCTCGCCACGCTATTCGCGGTCGTCGCCGTATCCGTCGGATACCGCGAAAATGATCGAGGCGCCGATCATTCATGTGAACGGCGACGATCCCGAAGCCGTCGTCTATGCCGCGAAGATCGCGACCGAATTCCGGCAAAAATTCCATAAGCCGGTGGTCATCGATATGTTCTGCTATCGCCGGTTCGGCCACAACGAAGGCGACGAGCCCGCCTTCACCCAGCCGGTCATGTACAAGAAGATCCGTTCGCACAAGACGACGCTCCAAATCTATACCGAGAAGCTCGTCGCGGAGGGCGTTTTGACCGATGGCGAGGTTGCGAAACTGCAAGCGAATTGGCGCCATCACCTCGAAACATCGTTCGACGCGAGCCAATCCTTTAAACCCGGCAAGGCCGATTGGCTCGATGGTCGCTGGGTGGGTCTGAGGCCGGCGCCGGCCGGGGCCGAGGACGATCGCCGTGGCCGCACCGGCGTCGACCGCGCGCGGCTCACCGAAATAGGTCTTCGCTTCACTTCGGTTCCCGAAGGATTCAACGTCCACCGCACCATCCGGCGCCTGCTCGACAATCGCCGCAAGATGGTCGAAACCGGCGAGGGCATCGACTGGGCAATGGGCGAGGCGCTCGCTTTCGCGACGCTAGTCGACGAGGGCTATCCTGTGCGTCTTTCCGGCCAGGACACCGAGCGCGGCACTTTTTCGCAACGCCATTGCGGGTTGATCGACCAGGAGACGGAAGCACGCTACATCCCCCTGAACAATATCCGCGACGAGCAGGCGCATTTCGAAGTCATCAACTCAATGTTGTCGGAAGAGGCCGTGCTTGGCTTCGAATATGGATATTCGCTATCCGAACCCAATGCCTTGACCGTTTGGGAAGCTCAGTTCGGCGATTTCGCCAATGGCGCACAGGTCTTGTTCGATCAATTCATTTCGTCCGGCGAACGCAAGTGGCTGCGGATGTCGGGTCTCGTCTGCCTCCTGCCGCATGGCTACGAAGGCCAGGGGCCGGAACATTCCTCGGCGCGGCTCGAACGCTTTCTCCAGTTGTGCGCCGAGGATAATATGCAGGTGGCGAATTGCACGACGCCCGCCAATTATTTTCACATCTTACGGCGTCAATTGAAGCGCGACATCCGCAAACCGCTAATCCTGATGACGCCAAAATCGCTCTTGCGCCACAAGCGCGCGGTCTCGAAGCTCGACGAGTTTGCTATCGGCGCCTCCTTCCATCGGCTTTTGCTGGATGATGCGGAACAGGCGCCGGGCGGGACGATCGCGCTGGTGGAAGATGCCAGGATGCGCCGGGTGGTCTTGTGTTCCGGGAAAGTCTATTACGATCTTCTCGAAGAGCGCGAAAAACGGGCAATCGACGATGTCTATCTCCTGCGTGTCGAGCAGCTTTATCCCTTCCCGTTGAAGGCCCTTGTCGCGGCCTTGTCGCGGTTCAAACAGGCCGATATTTTCTGGTGCCAGGAGGAGCCAAAGAACATGGGCGCCTGGAATTTTGTCGATCCTTACCTTGAGTGGGTGCTTAGCCAGGCGGGCGGCAAAACCAAGCGGTCGCGCTATGCCGGCAGACCCGCGGCGGCCTCCACCGCGACCGGCCTCATGTCGAAACATTTGGCCCAACTCAAAGCCTTCATGGACGACGTCTTCGCGGCTTGAACGGCGGGGCATTTCTTTTTCGATTTGATGTACTCCAGAGAAAGCCGGAAGGCTTTGGGCGGGACATATGGGAACTGAAATCCGCGTGCCGGCCTTGGGCGAATCGGTCGCCGAAGCAACAGTCGGACGGTGGTTCAAGAAGGCCGGCGAGCTGGTCAAGGCGGACGAACCAATCGTCGAACTTGAGACCGACAAGGTAACGCTCGAAGTCAACGCGCCGGCGTCCGGGGTCCTGGCTGAAATCGCCGCCAAGGATGGCGAGACGGTTAGCGCTGGGGCTTTGCTCGGCCAGATCCGGGACGCCGCGTCCGCCGCACCTCCCAAGGCCGAGGCCAAGCCCGTTCCGCCGCCAGCGGCGCCTGTGGTGCCCGTAAGTCCGGCGCCCACCGCGACCCCGGCGCCCGCGCATGCCTCGCCCGCCGCCGCCAAGATTGCCGCCGATCATGACCTCGACCCGGCCGCCGTGGAAGGGTCCGGCAAACGCGGCCAGGTCCTCAAAGGGGATGTTCTCGATTATGTTGCAAAGCCCTCTGCCCCCGCCCCCGCCCCCGCTGCGCCGCCACCGTCTCCGGCGTCCGCCTCAGAGGAGGATCGCGAGGAGCGCGTGCCGATGACGCGGCTGCGCCAGACCATCGCGCGGCGGCTAAAGGACGCGCAGAATACGGCCGCCATGCTGACGACGTTCAACGAGGCCGACATGACCGAAGTCATGGCCCTGCGCGCCCGATACAAGGACACGTTCGAACAGAAGCACGGCGTAAAACTCGGCTTTATGAGTTTTTTCGTGAAGGCTTGCGCCGGCGCGCTAAGGGAGGTGCCCTCCGTTAACGCCGAGATCGACGGCGCCGACATCATCTACAAAAATTACTATCACCTCGGCGTCGCGGTCGGCACGGACAAGGGCCTGATCGTGCCGGTCGTGCGCGATTGCGACAAGTTGAGCCTCGCCGGCATCGAGAAAACCCTTGCCGGTCTTGGCAAGCGCGCGCGGGCGGGCCAACTCAAAATCGAGGAGATGCAGGGCGGAACCTTCACCATCACTAACGGCGGGGTCTATGGCTCGCTGATGTCGACTCCGATCCTCAATGTGCCGCAATCGGGCATTTTGGGGATGCACAAAATTCAAGAGCGGCCGGTGGCGTTCGCGGGCAAGATCGAGATCCGGCCGATGATGTATCTGGCGCTCACCTACGATCACCGCATCGTCGATGGCAAGGAGGCGGTGGCTTTTTTGGTCCGGATCAAGGAAGCGCTGGAGGACCCCGCGCGGCTGGTGCTGGATCTTTAGGGCGAGAACCCTTCAACAAGCGCGACTGCCGCGAATTCTTCGTGCTGGCCCGGGCCTGACCCCGCGAATCGAGAACCGGCATGACCTACGATCTTATCGTCATCGGAACCGGCCCCGGCGGCTATGTCTGCGCGATCCGGGCGGCGCAGCTCGGTCTCAAGGTTGCGGTCGTGGAAAAACGCAAGACGCATGGCGGAACCTGCCTCAACATCGGCTGCATTCCTTCGAAGGCACTACTCCATGCCTCGGATAAATTCGCCGAAGCGGCGCACGAGCTTGCTGCCTTCGGTGTCATCACCGGCAAGCCGGAACTCGATCTTGCGGCGATGATGAAACATAAGGACGAGACGGTCGCCGCCAATGTCAACGGTGTCGGCTTTCTGTTGAAGAAGCACAAGATCGACGCTTTTTTTGGGCTCGGCACGATCACGGCGCCGGGCGCGATCGACGTGAAGGCAAACGACGGATCAACCCAAAGGCTTGAGACCAAGAATATCGTCATCGCCACGGGCTCGGATGCCGCGCGGCTTCCGGGCATCGAGATCGACGAGGAGTCGATCGTTTCCTCGACCGGCGCGCTTTCGCTCAAAACGGTGCCGCAAAAACTTCTTATTGTGGGGGCCGGCATCATCGGCCTCGAACTCGGCTCGGTCTGGAGCCGCCTTGGCGCGGTAGTGACCGTCGTCGAATATTTGGACCGCATTTTGCCAGGGTTCGACGGCGAAGTTGGAAAACAGTTTCTGCGTATGCTGGAGAAACAAGGTTTTCATTTCCATCTCGGCCATAAAGTGGCTGGGATCGGCAAAACGGAATCGGCCCTTCAAGTCACCATCGAGCCTTCGGGCGGGGGCGATAGTTCGGTGCTCCCGGCCGATGCCGTGCTAGTCGCGGTCGGCAGACGTCCTGTCACCGAAGGGCTCGGCTTGGACGCTCTCGGCGTCGCGCTGGATCGTGGCCGGGTCGTGATCGACGACCGTTTTGCAACCAATGTCGCAGGGATCTACGCCATCGGCGATGTCGTGCGCGGCCCCATGCTCGCCCATAAGGCCGAGGATGAAGGGATCGCGGTTGCGGAGATTCTCGCGGGCCAACATGGTCACGTGAATTACGAGGCGATTGCCTCCGTTGTCTACACCATGCCGGAGATTGCCTCCGTTGGCGCGACCGAGGACGAGCTTCAAGCCAAGGGCATTGCCTACAGAACCGGAAAATTCCCTTTCACCGCGAACGGCCGCGCGCGGGCGATGCGGCGCATGGAAGGCTTTGTGAAGATCCTGGCCGACGCGGCATCGGATCGCGTGTTGGGCGTTCACATCATCGGCGCGGGGGCAAGCGAACTCATCGCGGAAGCCTGCGTGCTGATGGAGTTCGGCGGCTCCGCGGAGGATCTCGCCCGCACCTGCCACGCGCATCCCACGCTCTCCGAAGCGGTACGCGAAGCGGCGCTCGCGGTGGATAAAAGGGCGATCCATATTTGAAGGAGCTAGCCCATGTCCGGAACAGAGATCGACGCCGTTCGCGAACTCCTGCGTTCGCAGCCAAGGCCGACCGGGTTCGCCGAGCGGCGCCAGCGGCTCGATTCGATCGGCTCCATCTATCCAATTGCGTCCGACATTTCGCTGGAGGCCGGGACCGTCGAAGGCGTCCCCGTCGAGTGGTCGTTGGCGCCAGGCAGCGTTCCGTCGCGGGTCCTGCTTTTCTTTCACGGCGGAGGTTACTGTTCCGGCTCAATCGCTAGCCATCGCGGCATGGTCGTGGAGGCCGGACGCGCGGCCCGCGTGCGCACGCTGGCGGTAGGGTACCGGCTCGCCCCGGAAAACCCCTTTCCGGCCGCGCTCGATGATGCCCGCGCCGCCTATGACTTTCTCCTTGATCGAGGCATTGCGCCGCGGCGAATCGCGTTCGGCGGGGACAGTGCCGGCGGCGGGCTTTCGCTCGCCCTAATGACGAGCCTGCGCGATTCCAACCGGCCCTTGCCCGGATGCGCATGGCTGGTTTCGCCTTGGGTCGACCTTGAAATGACAGGTGCGAGCCTGGCGGCCAAAGCTGGCGTCGATCCGCTGATTCAGAAGCCCTATCTGGAAGAACTTGCCGCCGCCTATCTCGGCGCCGGTGATCCTGCCAATCCGCTGATTTCCCCACTCCACGCGGACCTCACCGGCTTGCCGCCCCTGCTGGTGCAGGTGGGCTCGGCCGAGACGTTGCTCGACGATGCCGTCCGAATCTCTTCCGGCGCGGGCGCCGCCGATGTGCCGGTACCGCTCGAGATCTGGCCACACATGATTCACGCTTGGCATCTCTGGGCCGCCATGCTCGAAGATGGCCGCCGCGCGCTCATATCAGCGGGCACGTTCATCAGCGCCAGGCTTTGAGCCCGGCCCTGGTTTGTCCGGTTTCGCGGGCGGTTCGTTAGAATTAAGGCTAAGAAATTGCGACGCCTGTTGTTATTTATATTTTTAACTTCTATGAATATACATAAAATAACATAAATAGATAGAGGCATTGATAATATATTATATCTATGCTACTATAACTATAATACAGATCGGAATTGCTCTCGATGACTTTCCTCCACAAGAATGCCGCAACTATTTTCGCAATGCCGGATATGGGTCTACCTAATTTGGATGCGCTCTAGAACGTTGAAATGTAATAGGCTATGTCGATTCGTTTACAGTAAGTTTCTGTATGATGAACTCATAGATCGCATGTATCATCGCACGTAAATTGATTATAATAAAAAAATAATAAAAATATAAAATTAAAAAAACTACTAGTTTAAAAAACGGTTGCGCGGAGCGCTTGCAACTGCTATGTTTAACATGGCATTAAGCGGATGGACTGAATATTAACAATTCATTATTTGAAGTCGATATTCGGTTAATCCTGATATGCCTAACATATTTGCAGAAGGAACCAGTAAAATGAAACCACTTGCGTTTATTCCCCTGTCATTTGCCGCTGCGTCATTTGCGGCGCTCGCTCCTTTTCAAGCATACGCGAACCCGCCGACATCTATCCTGTTCCCGTTGACGGTATCGCCGGGCGCGAAGAATTGTCTGCCCCATGCCCAGGGCAAGGTCGTCGTTCATACCTATACGCAAGTCGAAAATATGGAGGTGGTGGTCTGGGGTTTACCGCCGAACACTGACTTCGTCCTTTTCAATATTCAGGTTCCGAACGCGCCGTTCGGGCTCGGCTGGTATCTCGGCGACATCCTCACCGATGCCACCGGCGCTGGTGTCACTAATGTTGTCGGCCGCTTTAATATGGGGACATTCATCGTTTCCCCGGGCGTCGCGGACGTTCCCGACGTCTTCCAGGGTGGGCCCTTTCCAGAAGCGAAAAAAGGCGTGAAGACCGCGCCGATAAACATCTATCACCTGGGGGTTTGGTTCAATGACCATACAGATGCCCTAACGGCAGGCTGTCCGGGTACCGAGACGCCGTTTACCAGTAACCACGACGCCGGCATCCAGGTCCTCAACACGGCAACATTCCCCAATGAAAAGGGTCCTTTGATCAACCTCCAATAGCAGCATCAACAGGAGGCGCGCCTCCTCCATCGATGTAAGAGCCATTATGCGGCCCCGCCTTAGGGCGGGGCCGCCGTATTTTCGTTAATGAAGATGCCTCCATTCCATCACCGCCGACGCCGCGCGCGCGCTTGGCAACATTACGCTCCTGACGCCAGACGAACGAACCAAGATCCTCGACGCATGGAGCCTCGGCAAGATCGACGGCCGCATACCTGCCCTTCATCAAGGACTACAATAAAGACTACCAAGAAACCGTTGGAGCCTCTGGACCACGCCCAGAGTCCATCAGCAAGGCTTCAAACCATGTTCCTCCGGTCAATGATCTAGCCGCTGGGGTTTGGACGAAGCGTTCCCGCCTCCCAATGCCCCTAAGGCGCCGGCCGCCGCGTTGCGGGCAGCAACCTCTCTTTGACATCGCCGCACGGGACACAATTGCAATCGTCATCGCACAAAAGCCGCCGGGCAGTTCACAATCGCGACGGCACGAATTAAACTCAAACATGTCCCCCCGTCATTCCGCATGAAACGGGCCAGTACCCTAGCATGAATCGGGCCGGTAGCGGCTCAAATGTTTCAAATAGACAGGAACCTTCCGTGGCGCGGGCGATCGAATCAATCAAAACAACGGGCGCGCGGCGCCTTTTCGAGCTGACGCTCATTGGTATTTGGCTGTTGGCGAGCGGGCCGGGCGCTGTTTGCCAAGGCGTCGTGAAATCCAAGCATGGTGATTGGCAATTGCGCTGTGAGACGCCGCCTGGCGCCGCCAAGGAGCAATGCGCGCTCTTGCAGAGCGTCGCCGCGGAAGACAGGCCAAACATCAATCTGATGGTCATTGTTCTCAAGACAGCGGATGGGAAGAGCCGCCTTTTACGGGTCATTGCACCGCTTGGGGTGCTTCTTCCTTCCGGATTGGGGCTTAAGGTCGACGATATCGATGTCGGACGCGCTGGTTTCGTCCGTTGTCTTCCGACCGGATGCGTGGCCGAGGTGGTTATGGACGAAAAATTGATCGATCAAATGAAAACCGGCCAGAAGGCCACCTTCATCATTTTTCAGACCCCGGAAGAAGGAATCGGCATACCGCTCGCCATGGCCGGGTTTAAGGAAGGGTTCGATGCGTTGCCGTGAATTGGGCCGGAATTCGATGTGGCGGCCAGTGCCGGTCCACCTGGCAAAACCCATCCTGGCCGCGGCGGTGGTGTTGGGACTCGCCGGCTGCGGCGGCCATCTTGGCACATTCGACACCCCCGAAACCGGCGGCTCGAAACTCGCTAACCTGCTGGGATTTAAGAGCAATGACGCGCCGGCGTCGCCCGGAGCAGAGGTCCGGCATATCTTCTGCCCGGAGGTCATCGTTCTCGAAGGCACCGCGGCAAGCCAGACTTATGCCGGAACGCCGCCGTCGAGCGCGAATCTGCGTTATCAATATGCCCTCGGCGATACGGCGCGCGAATGCGCGCTCGACGGCGATCAACTCGCGATCAAGATCGGAATCGCGGGCAAAGTGCTGCTTGGACCTGCGGGCAGCCCCGGCAGTTTTAGCGTGCCGGTGCGCATGGCCGTTCTTCGCGAACACGATAATCAGCCCGTTGTAAGCAAGCTTTATCGCGCCGCCGTGACGGTAGCCGCCGGCGAGACCCGAGCGGATTTCACGATCGTCTCCGAACCGCTCCGCGTGCCATTCATCCAGGACCACGCCGAAGACGATTATACGATAAAGGTCGGCATCGACGAGGGCGCGAGCGCGGATAAGTCCGCCGGCAAACACGCCAAACCTTGACCGCGCGCGAATAGCGAGGCCAACTATCCGGTGGCCCGCGCGGGGGTGCGAACTTACGCCAATCGCATTGACAAAAAGGCATGGCGTATTAACTGTTGCGGTGTCAGATCAAAGACCCCGGCGGAAGAGACCAGCTCGCGCTTGTTGCGGCGAGCTGGCGCCGAAGGCGCAACCGCCCCGGAAACGCTCAGGCCCACGGACCGCTCGGGGATGACACTCTGGAAAGCGATTTTCCGCGTCTAAATGGAAAATCCACCGAAGGAGGCAACGCCGCGCGAAACTATTGCCGCGCGACGGAAATCTTTCAGGTTTCAGGACAGAGGGGGCAAAGTGCGACGGTTTTTGCCGTCAGGCGCGTGCCATTACTTTGTCCGGCCAGGTATTTCGATGTCCGATAGCCAAACCGCCGCCGCCGTGCACGAGCTCGCCCGCACGCCGCTTTACGATTTGCATCGCGCGCTCGGCGCCCGCATGGCCGCCTTTGCCGCCTATGCCATGCCCGTGCAGTATCCCTCGGGCATCATTAGCGAACATCTTCATACGCGTGCGCGGGCGGGACTATTCGACGTGTCGCACATGGGTCAAGCAATTCTTGCGGGATCGCAAGCCTCGCGCCGCCTGGAAACGCTGGTGCCGGGCGACATCGCAGCCCTTGCTCCGGGGCGAATGCGCTACACCCAATTGCTCGATGCACATGGCCATATTCTCGACGATCTGATGGTAACGCGGCGCGATGACGAAGCCGGGCGCGAGCGGCTCTTTCTCGTCGTCAACGCAGCTACCAAAAGGGCCGACTTCGCCCATCTGGCCGCCGAGCTGGCGGATTGCGCGCTGACCGTTCTCGAGGACCGCGCGTTGCTCGCCTTGCAAGGACCGAAGGCCACGGAGGTCTTGCGCCGGCATGTTTCGTCCGCCGCAGCCGAAAGTCTTTCTGCGATGCCATTCATGTCGGCCAAAAACTTTGAGCGGGATGGCGTCTTTCTCACCATTTCGCGCTCCGGCTATACCGGCGAGGACGGTTTCGAGATTTCGATTCCGGCGGCGGCGGCGCCTGGCTTCGCGCAAGAATTGCTCGACGAGGCGGACGTTCGCCCGATCGGCCTCGGCGCGAGGGATTCACTCCGGCTTGAGGCAGGCCTCTGCCTTTATGGCCATGACATCGATAGAACAACCGGCCCTGTCGAGGCGGGGCTCTCATGGTCGATCTCGAAACGCCGGCGCGAGGAAGGCGGATTCTTGGGATATGAGCAAGTGAAGCGGACGATCGATCATGGTCCGTCGCGCTTTCGCGCCGGTTTTTTGCTCGAAGGCAAGGTGCCCGCGCGGCAAGGTTCCGAGATTACGCTCGCGGGCCAAACCGTCGGCTGCATTACTTCGGGGGGCTTCGCGCCGAGCCTTGGACGGCCGGTCGCGATGGGCTATGTCGATGCCGCGCACGCCGCGCCCGGTATGCAAGTTTGCTTGATCGTGCGCGGCAAGCCGCTTGCGGCAAAAATCGTGTCCCTGCCTTTTGTGTCGCACCATTACTTTAGGGGAGACTGATGCCTACGCGCTACACCAAGAGTCACGAGTATGTCCGTGTCGAAGGCGGCATCGGCGTCGTCGGGATCACCGAGTATGCGCAATCCCAATTGGGCGACGTCGTGTTTGTCGAACTCCCGTCAATTGGCCAGAGCTTGTCCAAGGGCGCCGAGGCCGCCACCGTCGAAAGCGTCAAGGCCGCGGCCGAGGTCAACGCGCCGGTGTCGGGTACGGTCGTCGATGTCAACAGCGCGCTTACGGATTCGCCCGGACTGGTCAACGAGGATCCTTCCGGCAAGGGCTGGTTTCTCAAAATCGAGCTGACCGATGCCACGGAACTCGACAGCCTGATGGACGAAGATGCCTATCGGGATTTCTTGAAAGCAGTTTCCTAGAGCCGATCCTCGACTGTGCTTCCTTCCGCCGACTTTGAGAGAAGCAAAAATGCGTTATCTTCCTCTCAACGACGAGGACCGTGCCGATATGCTGGCGCGCATCGGCGTCAGCCGCATCGACGCGCTTTTCGCTGATATTCCGAACGCCAAGCGGCTCGAACAGGATCTCGATCTACCGCCGCGGAAGACCGAAATGGAGGTGGAACGCCTGCTCTCCGGGCTGGCGGCAAAAAATGTGGCGGCGGGCTCGGTGCCGTTTTTTGTTGGGGCCGGAGCCTACAAGCATCATGTTCCGGCAAGCGTCGATCATCTGATCCAACGCTCCGAGTTTCTCACCAGCTATACGCCTTATCAGCCCGAAATCGCGCAAGGCACATTGCAAACCATTTTCGAGTTCCAGACCCAGGTCGCGGGTTTGACCTCGATGGATGTCGCCAATGCGTCGATGTATGACGGATCGACCGCGACAGTCGAGGCCGTGGCAATGGCCCGCCGAATAACCAAGCGCCGCAAGGCCGTATTATCGGGCGGCCTCCATCCGCATTATGCCGAGGCCGTGCGCACCTATTCGGCGATGAGTGGGGACGCCGTCGCGGTGCTTCCGCCCGACGTTTTCGCGGCCGAGAATCTGGGCGGCGCTGTCGATCACGAAACCTCCTGCGTCGTGGCGCAGAGCCCCGATTTTTTCGGCAATCTCCGCGATCTTTCTGGAGCCGCCGCGACCTGCCATGCGAAGGGCGCGCTTTTGATCGCGGTGTTCACCGAGGTTGTCACGCTCGGTCTCGTCAAGCCACCGGGAGCGATGGGCGCCGATATTGTCGCAGGCGAAGGACAGTCCATCGGCAATCGCTTGAATTTCGGTGGCCCCTATGTCGGGCTCTTCGCCACTAAATCAATATATCTGCGCCAGATGCCGGGCCGCCTCTGCGGCGAAACGGTGGATGCCTCGGGACGGCGCGGCTTCGTTTTGACCCTTTCGACGCGCGAGCAGCATATCAGGCGCGACAAGGCAACTTCCAATATCTGCACCAATTCCGGTCTCGCCAGCCTTGCCTTTACGATTCATTTGACCCTGCTTGGCGATGCGGGCCTGCGCCATCTCGCCAGGATCAATCACGCCAATGCGGTCGCTCTCGCGGACCGGCTCGCGGCGGTGCGAGGCGTCGAGGTTCTGAACGAGACATTTTTCAACGAATTCACGATCAAGATTCCTGGCGATGCCGCGCGGACGGTCGAGCGGATGGCGGA
>JALZAY010000098.1 GCA_030948025.1 Pseudomonadota bacterium | reverse complement strand
CGGCTGCACGATTTCAGAAAACAGCTCAGTGCCAGACACGTGGCGCCGGATTCGCCGCCGCCACGGCCACATGGAGCACGGGAATGACATCGGGTCGCGGCGATGAGGCTTATCTCGCCGCTGGCGGGCCGGCCCGGCACGTTCCCGTGCTTCGTGACGAAGTCATGGCCGCGCTCGCCCTGCGCGAGGGCGGACTTTATCTCGACGCCACTTTTGGCGCCGGCGGCTATTCGAAGGCTCTGCTCGCCAAGCCCAACACTCGTGTTGTCGCGCTCGATCGCGACCCTGCCGCAATTGCCGGCGGAGCCTGGCTCGCGGCCGAAGCGCGGGGGCGGCTTTGTCTTGTGAAGGAGCGATTTGGAAGGCTCGACCAGGTGGCGTGGCAGCGTGGTTTTTTTGATTTCGACGGCGTTGTGCTCGACATCGGCGTGTCGTCCATGCAACTCGACGATTCGGCGCGCGGTTTTTCCTTCCGCGGCGACGGCCCGCTCGATATGCGCATGGACGCCGAGGGGACGACCGCCGCGGACCTTGTCAATACCGCCGGCGAGACAACCTTGGCCAATATTTTTTACCATTTCGGCGAGGAGCATGCGTCCCGCCGTATCGCCCATGCCATCGTCACGGACCGCGCTACGGCGCCTTTCACCTCGACGACGATGCTCGCTTCAATGATCGCCCGTGTGGCGCCAGGCAAACCGGGCGAGGTGCATCCGGCGACGCGCGCGTTCCAGGCCCTGCGCATCGCGGTCAACGATGAACTTGGCGAATTGGTGCATGCGCTCGCCGCGGCCGAGGCGATCCTAAAGCAGGGCGGCCGGCTTGCCGTGGTGACTTTTCATTCGCTTGAGGATCGTATCGTCAAACAATTTTTCGCCGTGCGTTCCGGGCGCGGCCAAACACCCTCCCGGCGGCTGCCGCACGAGATCGCTCCGCCGGAGCCAACCTTTAGTCTAGGAGGCAAGCAGCCGGTGATGCCTTCGCGGCGTGAAATGAGCGCCAACCGACGCGCACGGTCGGCCAAGCTTCGTTACGGCGTGCGCACGAAAGCCGTGCCTCGCGGTCTCGACGATCGGCTCATGGCGCTCGCAAAACTTCCAGAAGCTCATCCGGGAGGCCGCTGAAATGGTGCGGATTTTAAATATTTTAGCGATCGCGGCGCTGATAGGTTCGGCGATCTACGCCTATACGATCAAATACGAGACAATCCTTCATGCCGAAACGATCGTGAAGCTCCAGCATGAGATTATGCTGGAACAGGACCAGATCGGCACGCTGCGCGCCGAATGGGCGCATTTGACGCGGCCGGAGCGCATCCAGGCGCTCGCCGGTAAGTTCCTCGATTTACAACCGGTCGCCCTGAACCAGATTGTCCGGGCGGAAGCCTTGCCGGGCAAAGCCCCCAGAGTCGATGCGATCGGACGTAAACTTGAAGCGCTCGGGTTGGCGGAGCCGACGAATACGCCTGGCGACGCCAATGCCCTCGACGCCACCGTGTCGTCCACGCCGGCAAGATGACGGCGCACAAATGGATGAAGATCGCGAAACGATGAGCGACGGCTTTGATTCAGGACTCGGCAATGAGGCAAACGGCGCGACGGTCAGGCCCGCGGGCAGCCGTGTCCGCGTCATCGAATGTCTCTTCGCCGGCATTTTTTCGGCGAGGCTCGACAAGAGCGCGCCCCGCATTAGGCTCGCGGCGTGGGTATTTCTTGGGGTCTATGGAATCATCGCGGGGAAGTTGCTCGATTTCGCTCTGCGCCCAGACCCCCCCGCGAGCGTCAAACGCGCGGCCGCTGACGCCATCGCCGCCGCACGCCCCGATCTTCTCGATCGCAACGGCGAGCTTCTGGCGACCGACATCAAGGTCATGTCGGTTTTCGCCGAACCGAGGCGAATCATCGACAAGGACGAAGCGGTCGAACTTCTCACCGCCGTGCTTCCCGATCTCGACGCCCATGAACTGCGCGAGCGTCTCGGCTCGCGCAAAGGCTTCGTTTGGGTCAAACGCGCGGTTACCCCGAAACAGCAGCAGGAGGTCTATCACCTCGGCCTGCCAGGTGTCGGGTTTTTGCCTGAAAATAAGCGGGTTTACCCAAACGGCCCGGTGGCCGCGCATGTTCTCGGCTTTGCCAACCTCGACGGCATCGGCATTTCGGGACTCGAAAAATATATCGACGGCCAGGGACTGGCGGATTTGCATGGCGCGGGGTTCAGTTTGACGCCAGAGAATCTGAAGCCGGTCACGACGTCGCTCGATCTCAAGGCGACTTACGCGGTCCGCGACGAACTCGCCAAGGGTATCGCCAAGTTCAAGGCGAGGGCGGGCGCGGCGGCAATTCTCGACGTGAATACCGGGGAAGTCGTCGCGATGGCGTCCTTGCCTGACTACGATCCAAACGCCCCGGCCGACGCACTCGACCCCAATCACATCAACCGGCTTTCCGTCGGCGTCTATGAAATGGGCTCGACCTTCAAGGCTATTTCCATTGCAATGGCCCTCGATTTGGGCAAGGTTACGCTGCATTCGCGGATCGACGCGCGCGATAGCCTGCGCTACGGGCACTTCACCATTCACGATTTCCATGCGACGCACCGGGTATTGAGCGTGCCCGAGGTCTTTACCTATTCATCCAATATTGGGGCCGCGCGCATGGCTTTGATGGTTGGGGTCGAGGGTCATAAGGCTTTCTTGGGCAAAATGGGGCAGCTTAGCCGCCTGCGCACCGAGCTGCCGGAGTCCGCCGAGCCCCTTGTTCCGAAAAATTGGGGCGAACTCAATACGATGACGATCGCGTTCGGACAGGGCCTCAATGTTGCTCCCTTGCAGGCCATGATGGCCGTCGGCGCGCTGGCGAATGGCGGACTACTCGTTACGCCGACCTTTTTGAAGCGGAGCGAGGAAGATGCCAAGAAGGATGCGTCGCGCGTCGTTAAGCCGGAAACGTCGGAGGCCATGCGCTATTTGATGCGGCTCAACGCCGAAATCGGCACGGCGAAAATAGCCGATATCAAGGGCTATTTCGTCGGCGGCAAAACCGGCACCGCGGACAAAATCGTCCACGGCCATTATTCCAAGGATAAGGTTCTGACGACGTTCATGGCGGTTCTTCCGGCCGACAAGCCCAAATATCTCTTCCTGGCGCTCTTAGACGAGCCGCAAGGACTGCCCGAGACCGCCGGATACCGCACCGCCGCCTGGAACGCGGGTTCGGTTACCGGCAAGATCATCGAACGGACGGGGCCTTTGCTTGGGCTTCCGCCGCGCATCGATCTGCCCACGCAACCGTTTCCGCTCCTGGCAAAACTTGGTTATGCGGAGGCGAATGTGCCGGCTCATGGCGGAAGGGCTCATTGATGCGCCTTGCCGAATTGTTTCCCCGCGCCGATATTCCCGAAGCCTTGGCCGGACGCGAGATCAAGGACATCAGCGCCGACAGCCGCGTGGTGACAGCAGACATGGTTTTTTTCGCGGTGCCGGGAACAAAAACGGACGGCCTCGTCTTCGCGCCGCAAGCGGTTCAGCGCGGCGCTGTCGCGATCGTCGCCGAGCGCGCTCCCGCGGGCCCCATTGGGGCGGCCGCTTTCGTCAAGGCGGCCGACGTCCGGAGCGCCTTGGCGCACGCGTCGGCGCGGATGTACCCGCGTCAGCCCGAAACGATCGTCGCGGTCACCGGAACGAGCGGCAAGACCTCGGTCGTCGATTTCGTGCGTCAGGTTTGGGCCACGCTCGGCGCCAAGGCCGCATCGCTTGGCACGCTCGGCGTCGTCGCGCCTTCGGGGCCGGTAGCGGGCTCGCTGACCACGCCGGATCCGGTGACCTTGCACAAAATCCTGGACGGACTAACGCGCTGCGGAGTCACCCATCTCGCCCTTGAGGCCTCCTCGCACGGCATTCTGCAACGCCGGCTCGACGGCGTCCGCCTCAGTGCCGGAGCCTTCACCAATCTCTCGCGCGACCACCTCGACTATCATGCAACGCTGGAAGACTATCTCGCCGCGAAACTGCAACTGTTCGAACGGTTGCTTGCCCCAGGCCGGCCCGCCGTTGTCGATGCCGGCAGCGATGTCGCGGCAAAGGTCGTCGCGGTTTGCGAAAAGCGCGGCCTACGCGTCGTCTCGACCGGCTTGAAAGGCACGGCGCCGCGCCTCCTCGAAAGCGAGGCCGAGAATTTTTCGACGCGGATCAAAATTGCCCATGGAGACAGGATTTTCTCGCTCCTTCTTCCGCTTGCCGGTTCGTTTCAGGCGTCGAACGCGCTTGTCGCCGCCGGTCTTTGCATTGCCACCGGAAGCTCCCCTGGCGCGGTCTTCGCGGCGCTCGAAAAGCTCGAAGGCGCGCCCGGCCGTCTCGAACTCGTCGGCCGCCGCAAGGGCGCGCCGGTTTTCGTCGATTACGCACATAAGCCGGACGCGCTCGACAAGGCACTCAAGGCGCTGCGGCCCTTTGTGCGCGGCAACCTCATCGTGGTGTTTGGCTGCGGCGGCGATCGCGATCCGGGAAAAAGGCCGGTCATGGGCGAGGTAGCGGCGCGCCTGGCGGATCGCGTCATCGTCTCCGACGACAATCCCCGCTCGGAGGATCCAGCGGCGATCCGCAAGGCCATCCTTCTAGGCACGAACGGCTTCGACAATGTCGAGGAGATCGGCGACAGGGCTTTGGCGATCGCCCGGGCCCTTGCGATGCTCGGCCCTAACGATGGTCTTCTCATTGCCGGCAAGGGACATGAAACAGGCCAGATCGCCGGCGGCAGGACGTTGCCTTTTTCCGACTCCGGCTGTGCGCGCGCGCTGCTGAAAGATCTTTCCGCATGAGCAACGGCACCGCGAACGGCTTCCTGTGGACGAGTCTCGGTCTCGTTGGCCCGCTCGCGGCACGGGTAAGCGGCTCCGTTCCGCGCGGCGGCGCCACCGGAATTTCCATCGACACGCGCACGCTCCAGAAAGGCGACCTTTTTTTCGCAATCAAGGGACCTAGCTCGGACGGCCATGATTATGCCGGCACGGCCTTCGAAAAGGGCGCCGTCGCGGCGGTGGTCGATGAAGCCCACGCCGAGGCGCTTCGGCCACTCGGGCCGCTCTATGTCGTGTCCGATGTTCTCCTTGCGCTGGAAAGGCTCGGCGTTGCCGCCCGCGCGCGCTCGCCGGCTCGTATCGTCGCGGTGACCGGTTCGGCGGGCAAGACATCGACGAAAGAAGCGTTGCGGCTCGTGCTCACCCAGGCGGGGGCTTCCCATGCGCCGGTTGCTTCGTACAACAATCATTGGGGCGTGCCGCTCACCCTGGCGCGAATGCCGAAACATACAAGCTTCGGAATCTACGAAATCGGCATGAACCACCAAGGCGAAATCACACCTCTTTCCGCGATGGTACGTCCGCATGTCGCGATCATAACGACAATAGCCCCGGTTCATCTCGAATATTTCGAAAGCCTGGGTGACGTCGCCGACGCCAAGGCAGAGATTTTTTCCGGCCTTGTCCAGGGAGGCGTTGCAATCCTCAATCGCGACATCGCCGAATATGAGCGTCTCCTTGCCCATGCCAAGGCCTCGCCCGCGGGTCACGCCGCGAGCTTCGGCGAACATGAGAAAGCCGACGCGAAGCTGGTGAGCGTGACGCTTGGCGTGGACCATTCCATCGTGCAGGCGGAAGTCTGCGGCCATCGGCTGACCTATCGCCTCGGCGCGCCTGGCCGCCACCTTGCAATGAACTCGCTCGCGGTGCTCCTTACCGCGAAGGCTTTCGGCGTCGAACTGGAGCTTGCCGCTGGCACGCTCGCGTTTTTCTCGGCGCAGCCGGGCCGGGGCGAGAGGCTGCGCCTATCCGCCAAAAATGGTCCTTTTACGCTGATCGACGAGAGCTACAATGCCAATCCGGCGTCGATGCGCGCGGCTATCGCCCTTGCCGGCGCCCTTCCCTTGCCGGGCAATGGACGCCGCATCGCGGTCGTCGGCGACATGCTGGAACTTGGCGATAAAGGCGCTGCGATGCACGCCGAACTCGCGGGCGATGCGGTCGCCAATCACATCGATCTCGTCTTCGCGGCCGGTCCCTTGATGAAACATCTGTTCGAGGCTTTGCCCGGTCATTTGCAAGGGGCCTGGCGCGAACGCGCAAGCGACCTTGCAGCGGTCGTCGTGGCGGCGGTGCAAAGCGGCGACATGGTGATCGTCAAGGGATCGAACGCCAGCCGGATGAGCGCGATCGTCGATGCCCTCAAGGAAAACGCCGCGGCGGAAAATTCCGCGCAAAATTGTCAAGGACCGTGAAATGCTCACTTGGCTTTCCCAATTTTCAAGCATTTTCGGGCCGCTCAACCTATTTCGTTATATTACCTTCCGGACCGGTGGCGCCACCGCGACGGCGCTCTTCTTCGTGTTCTTCTTCGGGCCAAGCATCATCGCCGCCTTGCGCCTGAAACAAGGCAAGGGCCAGCCAATTCGCGACGACGGCCCGCCGTCGCATCTCCTGACGAAGAGCGGGACGCCGACGATGGGCGGCTTGATGATCTTGTCGGGTCTCATCGTCTCCACCTTGCTCTGGGCAAATCTACGCAATCATTATGTCTGGATCGTGCTTTTGGTCATGACCGGTTTCGGCGCGATAGGCTTCTACGATGATTTATTGAAGGTGACGAAACAGACGCAAAGAGGTTTTTCCGGCCGCCGGCGGCTTGCCTTTGAAGTGGCCATCGCCATGACCGCCTGCTTCGCGATGATGAAACTCGGAACAGCGCATACGACGGGCCTCGCCTTGCCGGCGATCAATGGTTTCGTCGCCGACCTCGGCGTTTTTTTTCTCGCCTTCGGGTCTTTCGTGATCGTTTCCGCCGGCAATGCGGTCAATCTCACGGATGGCCTCGACGGCCTCGCGATCGTGCCGGTGATGATCGCCGCGGCGGCCTTCGGGATCATCGCTTATCTCGCCGGTAACGCGATATTCTCGACTTACCTGGGGATTAATTTCGTTCCCGGCGCGGGCGAGCTCGCCGTCGTTTGCGGCGCCTTGATCGGCGCCGGTTTGGGCTTTCTTTGGTTCAACGCGCCGCCCGCGCAGATCTTCATGGGAGATACGGGTTCGCTCGCGCTCGGCGGCGCGCTTGGCACGATAGCGGTCGCGGTCAAGCACGAGATCGTTCTTGCCATCGTCGGCGGTCTCTTCGTTCTCGAGACCCTGTCGGTTATCGTGCAAGTCGTTTCCTTTAAGCTCACCGGCAAGCGGGTCTTCAAGATGGCGCCCATTCATCACCATTTCGAGCAGCTTGGCTGGTCCGAGCCGCAAGTCGTGGTGCGCTTTTGGATTATCGCTTTCGTGCTCGCGCTGATCGGTCTCGCCACCTTGAAATTGAGGTGACGATGACGCCTGTCACCTCGCTCAATGGCAAGCATGCCGCCGTGTTTGGACTAGGCGACTCGGGTTTTATCACGGCCCAGGCCCTGGTCGCGGGCGGCGCCCGTGTCGCCGTCTGGGACGACAACGAGCACGCGCGAGAGAAGGCCCGCGCGGCGGGTCTCAGGATCGAAAATCTTGCTCTTGCGGACTGGCGGAATTTTGCATCGCTTGTCCTTTCGCCCGGCGTTGCATTGACACATCCGGCGCCGCATTGGACCGTGCTGAATGCGAGGCAGGCCGGGGTGGAAATTATTGGCGACATAGAATTATTTTGCCGCGAGCGGCAAAAAATCGCGCCGGGCTCGCCTTTCGTGGCGATTACCGGCACGAATGGGAAATCCACAACGACGGCGCTCGTTGCGCATCTTTTCCGGAGCTTCGGTTTCGCGGTCGAGATTGGCGGCAATATCGGCATCCCGATCCTCGCATTGGCGCCGCCGGCGCAAGAGCGCGTTCATGTCGTCGAGTGCTCTTCGTTTCAGATCGCTCTCGCGCCCTCGCTCAATCCATCCGTGGGCGTGCTTCTGAATATCACGCCAGATCACTTGGACCGCCACGGCACGATGGAAAATTATGCCACGATCAAGGCAAAGCTGGTGGAAAAAGCCGATCTCGCGGTGATCGGAATCGACAACGACCTTACAAGTGGCATTGCCGGTGAACTCATGAATGCGGGCAGAAAAGCGGTATGTGTTTCGGTGACCAAAACCGCGATCGAAGATGGTATTGTTCTTGATGGCGACTGTCTCATGCGGCGGCGCGGAGGCCGCTCGACCCGGATCGCCGGCCTTGCCGGAATTGCCTCGTTGCGCGGCCAGCACAATGGCCAGAATGCGGCCGCCGCCATCGCGGCGCTCGGGCCGCGCGGGTTTGATCTCGAGCGCGTCACGCAAGGCCTGCGAAGTTTTCCCGGACTGCCGCATCGCTTGGAGGAAGTGGGCCGGAAGGGGAAGGTTCTCTTCATCAATGATTCAAAGGCGACCAACGCCGATGCCGCCGGAAAAGCGCTCCTATCATTCGACAAAGTGTTTTGGATCATAGGCGGCAGGGCAAAAGAGGGCGGCATTGAACCTCTGCGCGCCTTGTTTGGCAAAGTGATCAAGGCTTATCTGATCGGCGAGGCGAGCGAGAATTTCGCGCAAACGATTGGGGATTCCTTTCCCTACGAGAGCTGCGGTACGCTCGAAGGAGCGGTTCCGGTAGCTGCGCGCGATGCACTTGCGAGCCAGCTCGCGGAACCAGTCGTGCTTCTTTCACCGGCCTGCGCGTCGTTCGATCAATTTCCGGATTTCGAGAAGCGCGGCGATCGTTTTCGCGCGCTCGTCGAGGCTTTGCTGGCCGGGAAAAAATCGGGCTGAAGGGGGAAACAATGGTATCGCGCGCGGAACGTTCGGCCCTGGCGAACTGGTGGTGGACAATCGACCGCTGGATCCTTGCGGCGGTGGCCGCGCTGATGGTGTCCGGGCTCGTGTTGACGATGGCCGGAAGCCCGCCGGTCGCGGAGCGGCTCGGCCTTTCGACGTTCCACTTCGTGCACCGTCAGGTTCTTTTCCTGATCCCTTCGGTCGCGGTCCTCGTCGCGGCTTCCTTTCTCTCCCCGCGGCAAGTGCGCCGGATCGCGCTTTTCGTGTTTTTGGTGTCGATGGCCCTGATCATCGTGGCGCTGCTCGATGGCCATGAAATCAAGGGATCGCGGCGCTGGATTTTTGGCGTCCAGCCTTCGGAGTTCTTGAAGCCGGCCTTTGTCGTTCTCGTGGCGTGGGCCTTTTCGGAAGCCGGTAAGCGGCGTGACGTTCCCGCCAACCTTCTCGCCGTCCTATTGCTGTTGGTGGCCACCGTTCCTTTGATTCTGCAACCCGATTTCGGCCAGACGATGCTTGTCTCGCTGGTCTGGGCGGCGCTCTTCGTCATGGCCGGGCTGCATTGGTTCTGGGTGGCGGGCATTGGCGGAGCAGGTCTGGGCGGCGCGCTGCTGGCCTATAAATTCGTGCCGCATGTACGCGCCCGTGTCCTCAAATTCATCGATCCAGGCGCGGGCGGCGGCGTGGCCGATACGTTTCAGGTGGACACCGCGCTCGACAGCTTCCTGTCCGGCGGCTGGTTCGGCAAGGGTCCGGGCGAAGGGACAATCAAGCGCATTCTTCCAGACGCCCATACAGATTTCATCTTCGCCGTTACGGGAGAGGAATTCGGTGTTCTCGCCTGCCTCCTGATCGCTGCGATTTTCGCCTCCATCGTGTTCCGCGGCTTGTTCATGGCGGCCCGCAACGAGGACCCGTTTTGCCGCTTCGCCGCGGCTGGACTGGTGATCCTTTTCGGCCTCCAAAGCGCGGTCAACATGGCGGTCAATGTTCATCTCATACCGGCCAAGGGCATGACCTTGCCATTTATCTCCTGTGGCGGGTCCTCGCTTATTTCGCTGGGGCTCGCGATAGGCTTGTTGATCGCGGTCATCCGAAAACGGCCGGGCGCGGCGATCCTTGCGGACGCCAGGGCCGAAGCTTTTCCATGAGCGGCCGCTGTCCGGTTGTAGTCGCGGCGGGTGGCACCGGCGGCCATTTATTTCCGGCGGCGGCCCTGAGCCATGCGCTTGCCGCGCGCGGCATGGAAGTTCATCTCATCACCGACGAACGGGCGGCGAAATATGGCGGCGATTTTCCCGCGCATGCCATTCACAAGGTCGCCGCGGCAACTCCAAGCGGCGGCAGCTTATATTCCCGCGCGACGGCGATTTTCACGCTAATTCGGGGAACTGTTGCCGCGCGCCAGCTTGTCAATCGGATCCGTCCGCGCGCGCTGATTGGCTTTGGCGGCTTCCCAACCGTTCCTCCGGTGCTCGCGGCAACGCGGCTTCGCGTGCCGACACTTCTGCATGAAGGCAATGCTGTCATCGGCCGCGCCAACCGGTTTCTTGCTGGGAAAGTCGACGCGATCGCCCAAGGTTTCGAGGTGCTTGGCGGCCTCCCCGGGACTTTGGCGGCAAAGACGCACCTGACCGGAAATCCGGTTCGTCCGATGGTGATCGAGGCCGCGCGGGTGCCCTTCCCGGATTGGTCCCGCGGTCAACTGCGGGTCCTCGTTACCGGCGGTTCGCAGGGCGCCGCGATTTTTTCGGACATCGTGCCCGCCGCGATCGAACTCATGCCCGAAGCCGTCCGGCAGAACCTCACCATTGTTCAGCAGGCGCGCGGCGAGGACGAGGAAAGGGTGCGCGAAAGCTACCGGCGCCTTGGCGTCGATGCCGAGGTCAAGGCTTTCTTTTCCGACTTGCCGGGGCGGATCGCGCAAGCCCATCTCGTCATTGCCCGCGCTGGGGCCTCGACCGTGTCGGAACTCGCCGTGATTGGGCGCCCCGCCATCCTTGTTCCGCTTCCGCATGCGCTCGATCAGGATCAAGCCGCCAATGCGAAGCAGTTCGCGGCGACTGGGGCCGCCATTGTCGTCGCGCAGAGCGCATTTTCGCCGCAATGGCTGGTGACTGCTCTTGTCGAGGCGCAGGGCGACGCGGCCTCTCTTGCGCGCCGCGCCGCCGCGGCGAAACGGGCCGGCATCCCCGATGCCGCGGAACGGCTCGCCGACTTGGTGCAGAGTCTCATGAGCGACAAGGACAAAAATCCATGAAATTGCCGGATAAACTAGGCCCCATTCATTTTCTCGGAATTGGCGGCATTGGCATGTCCGGCATAGCCGAGGTTTTGCTCAACCTCGGCTACCCGGTCCAAGGCTCGGACGCGTCCGAGAGCGCCAATGTGTTGCGGTTGCGCGGCAAAGGCGCGCTCATCCATATCGGTCATTGCGCGGAACACCTCGGCGCGGCGCAAGTCGTCGTGGTCTCGACGGCCATCAAGCGAGAGAACCCTGAGCTCGTGGCCGCGCGACAAAAACGCATACCCGTCGTTCGCCGCGCGGAAATGCTCGCCGAACTTATGCGCCTCAAGCACTGCGTCGCCATCGCCGGGACACACGGCAAGACAACCACAACGTCCCTCGTCGCGACCTTGCTGGAAGCCGGAAAATTCGATCCGACCGTTATCAATGGCGGCATCGTCAACGCCTACGGGACCAATGCGCGGCTAGGCAGCGGCGATTGGATGGTTGTCGAGGCCGACGAAAGCGATGGCACTTTCCTCAAACTTCCCGCCGATATAGCGGTCGTCACCAATATCGATCCCGAACACCTCGATAATTTCGGAACTTTCGAGGCGATCAAGGCGGCTTTTCGCGCTTTCGTCGAAAATATTCCCTTCTACGGTTTCGCGGTCATGTGCCTCGACCATCCGGTCGTGCGAGAGCTTGCGTCCAAGATCGAGGACCGGCGGGTCATCACCTATGGGGAAGATCCGGACGCCGATGTCAGGCTCGCTGGTCTCGATCTCAGCAATGGCGTTTCGCGCTTTATAGCGATTATTCGCGACCGCGAGAGCGGCACCGAGACCGTGCTTGAAAACATCGTCATGCCGATGCCCGGTCATCACAACGCGCTGAACGCGACGGCCGCGCTCGCCGTCGCGCATCGGCTCGGCATGAGCGCGGAAACGATCAGGAAGGCGCTCGCCGCGTTCGGCGGCGTCAAGCGCCGCTTTACCCGCACCGGCGAATGGAACGGCGCGGCCATTTTCGACGATTATGGCCACCATCCGGTCGAAATCGCCGCTGTTCTGCGTGCTGCTCGCGCGTCCACCAAAGCCCATGTCATCGCCATTGTGCAGCCGCATCGCTACACGCGCCTCCATTCGCTCTTCGACGGTTTTACGGGCGCGTTCGACGATGCCGATACTGTGATCGTCGCCGATGTTTATTCAGCGGGCGAAGCGCCCATCGCAGGCGCCGATCGCGATTCCCTCGTCGCCGCCTTGAAGGTGCGCGGACACCGCCACGCGCTCGGCCTGAAACGGCCCGAGGATTTGCCCGCGCTTATTCGCGCGCTCGCCAAGCCCGGCGATTACATTGTCTTCCTTGGCGCGGGCAATATCACCCAATGGGCACACGCGCTGCCGGGCCAGCTCGCGGCGGAAACGATGCTCGATGCCGCTGTCCCCGCGTAAGGAAAGCCCCGCGATCCTTCCTGACATCGTGCCAAGACTCGGCGCGCGAATGCCCGGCCTACGCGGATCTCTCGCGAGCCATGCGCCGATGGCCGGCTTGTCATGGTTCAGGACTGGAGGTCCGGCGCAGGTGTTTTTCGAGCCGGCCGACGAAAGCGATCTTGCTTATTTTCTTGCCCGGCTCGATCCCGCGATTCCGGTTCTGGTGCTTGGCGCTGGCTCCAACATTCTGGCGCGCGACGGCGGCATTGAAGGCGTCGTGATCCGCCTCGGCAAAGGTTTTCAAGAGGTCACGATCGAGGGTCTTTTTTTGCGCGCGGGGGCGGGCTGCCTTGATGTAAAGCTTGCTTCCGCCGCCGCCAAGGCAGGCATCGCGGGCCTTTCTTTTTTTCGCGGCATCCCCGGCACCATTGGCGGCGCGCTTCGGATGAACGCCGGAGCCTATGGCTCCGAGACCAAGAATGTCCTCGTCTCCTGCCGTGGCGTCGACCGCGAGGGTAAGATTGTCGAGCTTTCCAACGCGGACATGGGATTTTCCTACCGCCATTGCGGCGTGGCGGATGATGTGATCTTCACGAGCGCGGTTTTTACAGGCAGCCCCGGCGACAGCCAAGCGATCCTTTCGGAGATGGCGGAGATCACCAGGGCCCGCGCGGAAACGCAGCCCGTCAACACCCGCACCGGCGGCTCGACCTTCAGAAACCCGCCAGGGCACAAGGCCTGGGAGCTGATCGACAAAGCCGGCTGCCGTGGCCTTGCGCTGGGCGATGCGCAGGTGTCAAAGCTTCATTGCAATTTCTTGATCAATCGCGGCGCCGCGCGTGGGGTGGATTTGGAAAGTCTTGGCGAACTGGTCCGCGCCCGCGTGCTCGAAACAAGCGGGATAGCTCTGGAGTGGGAAATTCTCCGGGTAGGGGTGGCGTGATGCCCGTTGCGGGCAAACCCCAAAGCCCTCATCCTTGTAACTTGGCGGACGCCATTGGTGATAGTAGTAGGCCAGCGGTGGCGGGCGGAAGACCGGCTCATCCAGGGGCAGAAAAGCCCGTAGCTCAGCGTGGTTCCCCG
>JALZAY010000097.1 GCA_030948025.1 Pseudomonadota bacterium | reverse complement strand
CTCGCGGAAAACCTCGAGATAGGGCGTCGCGTAGCCGACACCGAGGATCGAATAGCCGGTGCAGTTGGAAAAACGCTGCCGCACGATTTTGTGAACGACACGCCGCGCGACCTCGCCCAAGGACGAGCTGTAGAAGGAACGAAGGTCGATGACGTCGATTGGCATGGGGGTTCCGCAGGGCCGGATAATCCGCTTCCCGCGCGCAAAAATAAAGCCTTGATTCATGGTCAAGACGGAGGCGGCGAAAAGTGAATGGCGCCGGGGCGGAGCCGGGTGCGACGCTCACCGGGCCTTTGCCCGGAATCGACTTTCAAGGACGAACGAAGCGGTGGCAGCCCATATTCACCAATTCCCGTGCCTCAAGGATAATTTCGGGGTGCTCGTCCACGATCCGCGCGCGAGAGCGACGGCGTCAATTGATGCACCCGAGGCGGGCCCGATCCTGGCCGCGCTCGCGGCGAGGGAATGGGAGCTGACCGATATTTTGATCACTCATCATCATGTCGATCATATTCAGGGCATCGCCGGACTGAAGGCGAAATTTCCCCGCGCGCGCGTCATCGGCCCAGCCAAGGAGGCCACCAAGATCGGCGGCCTCGACCTCGCGATAGGCGAGGGTGACGTGGTCGTAACCGGCGGGCTCGAAGCAAGAGTCATCGAGGTTCCGGGGCACACCTCGGGCCACGTCGCTTATTGGTTCGAGGACGAAGACATCCTTTTTGCCGGCGACACGCTGTTTGCGATGGGTTGCGGCCGCAGTTTCGAGGAGCGCCCCGCAGTGCTGTTTCATTCGCTGATGAAACTTGCCGCGCTACCGGGCGAAACGCAGGTCTATTGCGGCCACGAATATACCTTGGCGAATGCCCGTTTTGCCCTAACCGTCGATCCCTCGAACGCGATCTTGAAGGAGCGCGCCGGGGCGGCCGCCCGTCAGCGCGAGGCCGGCGAATTCACCCTTCCAACCACGATCGCAATCGAACTTGCGACGAATCCGTTTCTTCGCGCCGACGATCCTGATATCCAGGCCGGGCTCGGCATGGCTGGAGCCGATCCCGTCGCGGTGTTCACCGAATTGCGCGAACGCAAGAACAACATGTGATCGCGCGTTCGACTTCAGAGAAGCCACACAGTCGAAACGAAATGCCGGTTGATCCCATCCCTGGCCGAAGCGCCGCCGAAATCATCCGCCTGCTCGATTTGCATCCGCATCCGGAGGGCGGCTTTTTCCGTGAGACCTTTCGCGATCCGGCGCGGGATGCGCGGGGCCGGGCCGTCTCGACGTTGATTTATTTTCTTCTCGACGCCGGCCAGGTTTCGCGCTGGCACAAGGTCGATGCCACGGAGGTCTGGCATTTCTACGCCGGGGCGCCCTTGGAAATAAGGATTTCGCAAACCGGCAGCGAGACAAGCGTGCATCGTCTCGGTCCTGATCTCTTTGCGGGGGAGCGCCCGCAGTTCGCCGTTCCGGCGCATTGCTGGCAGACAGCTAAGAGCCTTGGAGCGTGGACGCTGGTTGGCTGCGGCGTCGCGCCGGGCTTCGAACTCTCCGGCTTCGAACTCGCGCCGCCGGGCTGGCCGCGCAGTTCGTGCGACGAGAGCCCGGGCGGGAAATAATAAGAGCCATAGGCGAGCCTTGCTTTCACTCCTTGGATGCAAGCGTTTCGATCCGCTTCTGCAGCTGATCGAGCTGGCGCTTCATTTCCTCGATATCGCTGTTGGAATTTTGCCCGGCAAGCTCTTCCGAAGGTTCGTCCGTGGGGTTACCGGCGGGCTTTCCGGACGGCGTCTGGAGCGGATTTCCAAACGGGTTGAACATTGCCAGCGCCTGCTCGAATAGAGCCATGTTCTTGCGAGTCTGCTCCTCGATGGAACCAAAAATCGGCGCGGTCAAGGGACCGCCAAAATTCTTGGCGACCTTATCGCGGAACTTCGCTTGCTCGCTGGTCAACTTGCCGATGGTGAATTCGAGATAGCTCGGCACCAGCATTTGCATGCTGTCGCCATAAAACCGGATGAGTTGGCGCAAGAAGTTAATCGGCATAAGGCTTTGTCCGTTCTTTCCTTCCTGTTCGAAAATGATTTGGGTCAGCACCGGGCGCGTAATATCATCCCCGCTCTTGGCGTCGAAGACCACAAAATCATCGCCTTTCTTGACCATGGCGGCGAGGTCCTCGAGCGTGATATAGGCGCTCGTGCCGGTATTGTAGAGCCGCCGGTTCGCGTATTTTTTGATCGTGATGGGTTTATTTTCCTTGGCCATGACCGATCCCTGCTGCATGGAAGTCATTGTAGAACCTAAGCAGGTTTGTCTTGATCGCGCCAAGGGTTTTGACGGGGACAAACCTCGTTTGACCGTTGCGAGCCCGCGGGGCCATTTGCATCAGTATAAGGATATAAGCATAATGCCGCAGCCAAAAACCGTTGCAATTCGCCTCGCGAAAAATTGCATCCATTGCCATCCCAAAGCCGGGCCCGTGGCTCGCAAGCGGTTCCTGCCAGTGTTAGAATAACAGAAAAGCTCGTGACGCGAATGCCGTGTCAATCTCCAGGGGGAACCCAATGCCAGGTGAAATTGTTATCGTGAGCGCGGCGCGCACCGCCGTGGGGTCTTTCAACGGCGCCTTTGCCGCCACGCCCGCGCATGAGCTTGGCGCCGCCGTGATCAAGGCGGCGCTCGCCCGCGCCGAGGTCGATGCGGGCGAGGTGGACGAAGTTATCCTTGGCCAGGTCCTGACCGCGAACCAGGGCCAGAACCCGGCCCGTCAGGCGGCGATCAAGGCGGGCGTTCCGCAGGACAAGACCGCCTTCGGACTAAACCAAGTGTGCGGCTCGGGCCTGCGCGCGGTCGCGCTCGGCATGCAACAGATCGCGAGCGGCGACGCCAAAATCGTCGTCGCCGGCGGCCAGGAGAGCATGTCGCTATCGCAGCACGGCGCTCATTTGCGGGCCGGCACCAAGATGGGCGATCTCAAATTCGTCGATACGATGATCCGCGATGGCCTCATGGATGTGTTCAACGGCTACCACATGGGCCAGACGGCCGAGAATGTCGCGGCGAAATGGCAGTTGAGCCGCCATGAGCAGGACCAATTCGCGCTGGCTTCGCAAAACAAGGCCGAGGCGGCGCAAAAGGCGGGCCGGTTCAAGGAAGAGATTGTCCCCTTCACCATCAGCGGCCGGAAGGGCGACGTCGTGGTCGATGTGGACGAATATATCCGGCCGGGCACGACGCTCGACGCGCTCGCGAAGTTGAAGCCGGCCTTTGCGAAGGACGGCACGGTGACCGCCGGCAACGCCTCCGGCATTAACGACGGCGGCGCGGCGCTCGTTCTGATGAGCGCCAAGGACGCCGTCGCGCGGGGGCTGACACCCCTCGCCCGCATCGCCTCCTGGGCCACCGCCGGCGTCGATCCGGCAATCATGGGCACCGGTCCCATCCCGGCTTCGCGCAAGGCCCTCGAAAAGGCCGGCTGGAAGGTCAAGGACCTCGATCTCGTCGAGGCCAACGAAGCATTCGCGGCGCAGGCGCTGGCGGTCAACAAGGACATGGGCTGGGATCCGGCGATCGTGAATGTCAATGGCGGGGCGATCGCGATCGGTCATCCGATCGGCGCGTCCGGTGCCCGGGTCCTCGCCACGCTTCTGCACGAAATGCAGCGCCGCGGCGCAAAAAAGGGCCTCGCCACACTTTGCATCGGCGGCGGCATGGGCATCGCGCTGACCGTCGCGCGGTGATCGGCAGTCTTTTTTAGCGTGGCACAAATCGACGACAAGAAACTGCGCTAAATCAAAAACCAAAGGGATAAAACTCATGGCTCGGGTAGCGGTGGTCAGCGGTGGCACGCGGGGGATTGGTGCCGCCATCGGCAAGTCCTTGCAGACGGCGGGTTACGCGGTCGCCGCCAATTATGCAGGCAACGACGAAGCGGCGGCGAAATTCAAGGCGGAGACGGGAATCGCGGTCTACAAATGGGATGTGTCGAACTACAAGGCCTGCGCCGAAGGACTCACTAAAGTCGGTCACGAAATCGGGCCGGTCGATATCCTCGTCAATAATGCGGGGATCACCCGCGACACCATGTTCCACAAAATGACGCCGGAGCAATGGTACGAGGTCATCAACACCAATTTGAATTCGCTTTTCAATATGACCCGCCCGGTGATCGAGGGCATGCGCCAACGCGGTTTCGGCCGGATCGTCAATATCTCCTCGATCAACGGCCAAAAGGGCCACATAGGCCAGACCAATTACACCGCCTCGAAATCGGGCGACATAGGCTTCACGAAATCCCTCGCCCAGGAAAACGCGGGCAAGGGGATCACGGTCAACACCGTTTGTCCCGGCTATATCGCGACCGCCATGGTCAAGGCGGTTCCGGCCGAGGTTTTGGAGAAATCCGTCCTGCCGCACATTCCCGTGCGCCGCCTCGGCGAACCGGAAGAAGTCGCCCGCTGCGTGGTTTTTCTGGTGTCCGAAGAGTCCGGCTTCATTACCGGCTCGACGCTAACCGTCAATGGTGGGCAGTATATGATTTGATCCTCCTCTTAGGCCGGCATTCCGGAGCACCAGTTGCCGAGGGATGCCTTTCGCGGTAAGTTGTGAACCAAGTGTTCGCCGGCTGCGTTGGGGGAACGCGCTCCCCTGGCGCGTTAGCCTGGGAGGCGGTCATGACCGAGACCAAGGACAGCAATAGGGCGGCCTCGGCCGAAGCCTGGCCGAGCTTGCCGTTCGGAGAGTGGCACTCCACCTATACCACCCTCCATCTGTGGACGCAGGTGGTCGGCAAGATCCGGCTCGCCCAGGCGCCGCCTGTCAACCACTGGTGGCAGGTGCCGCTCTACGTCACCTGCCGCGGGCTGACAACCTCGCCGATCCCCTATGGTGCGCGCACCTTCCAAATCGATTTTGACTTTATCGATCATTGCTTGGCGATCCAAACCAGCGACGGTGCGACGGAGTCGTTTCCACTACAACCGCGTAGCGTCGCCGAATTCTACGCTGAGGTCATGGGCCGCCTGCGCTCGCTCGGGCTCAACGTCCGAATCTGGACTACGCCGGTTGAGTTTCCCGATCCCGTTCCCTTCGAGCAGGACCACGCGCATCACGCTTATGATCCGGACTATGTGCGCCGATTTTGGCGCATACTCGTGCAGGCCGATCGGATCTTCACGGCGTTCCGCGCGCGTTTCGCAGGCAAGGCGAGCCCAGTCCATTTCTTTTGGGGCAGTTTCGATTTTGCGGTCACCCGTTTCTCCGGACGCATCGCACCGCCGCATCCGGGGGCGCCCAACGTGGCCGACAAGGTGACGCGGGAAGCCTACTGCGATGAGGTGAGCAGTTGCGGGTTCTGGCCGGGCGGTCCCGGGATGGAGAAACCCATTTTTTATTCCTACGCTTATCCGCAGCCGTCAGGCTTTCCAAAAGCGGCGGTTCGCCCCGGCGCGGCGTTCTTCAGCCACGAGCTGGGGGAATTCATCCTGCCTTACGACGATGTCAGGCAGGCGGCCTCCCCGGAGGAGACCCTCCTCGACTTCCTGCAGAGCACCTACGAAGCCGCCGCGAACCTCGGATATTGGGCGCGGGCCGGCTTGGAACGCGTGGTGCCCTGATCCGAAAATCGAGTGGAGCGCGCCCCGCCCCTTTCGCCGTGGCGCAGGAGGGCTTCGGAAAGCCGATGCCGTAGGCTATCCTCGGTTTGCCGACGCGGGGACGACTAAAGAGCGGGGAGTGTATGAGCCAACCGCAGCCTGGCGGCACGGAGCGTGGCACCGAACGGATCGAGGCCTTCAGCGACGGTGTCTTCGCCATCGCCATCACCCTGCTCATCCTCGAAATTAAGGTTCCGCGCATCGAGGGCTCCGACTTGCTCGGCATCCTGCTCAGCCTCTGGCCATCCTATTTCGCCTACGTCCTGAGCTTTGTCATGATTGGCATTTATTGGGCGAACCACCACTATGTCTTCAAGCTCTACGAGAAGACCAATCACGCGTTGAATCTGCTGAACCTTCTGTTTCTTCTATTCATAGCCTTTCTCCCCCTGCCAACCGAGGTACTGGGCGAGTACATGCTCGACAAAGCTAACCAGACGACGGCCGCCACCCTCTATGCCGCTGGTTTGCTGCTTCCGGCAGCCACCTGGCTGCTGATGTGGCTTTATGCTACCCGCGAGCATAGGCTCGTCGATCGCCGCCTCGACGCCGGCTTTTTGCGCCGCCTGACCTTGCAATACCTCGGTTCGGTCGTCCTTTATTCAGGCGCCGTTGTGGTCTCGCTGATCGATTTCAGATGGGGGCTCGCCATCTGCGTAGGGTTGACGCTTCTGTACCTGTTGCCGCCGAAAAGCCCCGTCTATGGTCGCGAGTGAGGTTGACAAGCTCGCTAAGTCTTTCATTGGGTACATAAAGCCTGCCCCTTGTCCAAAAACTCCGCGCTCTATTCCGCCAGGCCTTTTTCGACCTCCAGTTTCGATCTGGCGGTGAGCCGTAATGGGGCGCCAATCCCTCTAGCGGCGGCAATTTTTGGACCGACTGAGCTTGCTCTTGTCTTGCAATCGCGCCAATTTGCGATGTGGGCGGCAGATCGCGGCGGCCCGGCGAAAGCGTTGTCCTGCTAGTCCTCTAAATATTAGCCGGTTTCGTCCTCGGCGATCCAATGCAACGGCAAAGCGGCGATCCGGAAACTCCACATGCCGGCGAACGGCTCGCTTGACCAGGTGCCTATCCTTGTCGTCGAAGACGAACCGGACATGGCACGGGAAATCGCGGCGCAATTGACTAGTCTTGGCTATCTGGCGTGGATCGCGGAAACCGGCGCGGCGGGGCTCGAAGCGGCCCGCCGCGACCGCGCCGCGCTCTTGATCGTCGATCGCATGCTCAACGGGATAGACAGCCTGTCGATGATCGAGACCCTGCGAAAGGAAGGTATGAGGAGTCCGGTTCTGGTGGTGAGCGCGCTCGCCTCCGTCGATGAGCGGATCCGGGGGCTGAAGGCGGGCGGAGACGACTACCTCATAAAGCCGTTTGCGATGGATGAACTCGCGGCGCGCGTCGAAGCCCTCTTGCGCCGGGCGAGCGACACCCGCGCCACGACGCTTCAGGTGGGACCGCTTAAGCTGGATTTGATCGCACGCTCCGCCTCACGCGGCGAACGGGCTCTCGATCTACTGCCGGCCGAATTCAAGCTGTTGGAATATCTCATGCGGCATTCCGGCCAAACGGTGACCCGCACGATGTTGTTGGAGGACGTTTGGCATTATCGCTTTATGCCGCGGACGAACCTGGTCGATGTCCATATCGGCAAGCTGCGGCGTAAGCTCGACTTGCCGGGCGATCCGCCGCTCATTCGTTCCGTTCGCCGTGCCGGCTTTATGCTTCATGCGGGCGAGTGAGCTTTTCAGGACGGCGACTTTCCGTCTGGCCATCTTCTTTGCGCTCGCCGTATCGGTTTCGACCGCGGTCGTCTTCGCGTTCATCTACTGGCAGGTGGCGACTTTCGACGTCAAACGCCTGGACGCCATCCTGGTGGGAGAAGTCGCAAGGGCCGTGACCCAGCCGGAAGACCGTCTTAAGCGTGAACTTGAGTTACGATTCACAAGTGATCTTCGCCGGCTCGACTATGCGGCGCTGTTCGACAACGCCGGCAAGCTTCAGTACGGCAACGTCGCGGCGATACCGAAGGACCTCCCCATCGATGGCGCGGCGCACATCGTCGAGGCGCGGTCGCTTCAAAGTACGGATCCCGGAACCGAACCTGCTGTCTTCGTCGCCGGCCGCCGGCGGGACGGTGGCACCGTGCTGCTCGGCCGGAGTCTCTACGAAGTTAATGCCCTCCGGCGGGTGGTTTTCGAGGCGCTCATGATCGGGGTCGTGCCCGCCGTTCTGCTGGCGCTCGCGAGCGGGATAATCTTCAGTTTGCGCATGACCCGGCGGCTCAAAACGATTCACGAGACAACTCTGCGCATCATGCACGGCGATCTGCAGGAGCGGTTGCCGGCACGTGGCAAAATGGACGATCTGAACTATGTGGCGAGCGCGGTTAACCTCATGCTCGACGAGATCGTCCGGCTTCTTCAGCAAATCAAGAGCGTCGGCGACAATATCGCGCACGATCTGCGCTTCCCGCTCGCGGCGATGCGGACCAAGCTCGAACGCGGCCTTGCGGCCGGTTCCGGCCAGGAGTTGCGTGCCGTGGCGGAAGGCGCTCTCGGCGACCTCGATCAAGCGCTCGCCACCCTCACCGCCCTTCTTCGAATCGCCGAGATCGAGTCCGGGCGGCGGCGGAGCGGTTTTACGCGCGTGGACTTGGCGCAGGTCTGCACCAACGTGTTCGAACTCTACGAGCCTTTGGCCGAAGCCAAACCGGTTGCGTTCACGCTGGACGCACCGGCGCCGCTGCCGGTCCCCGGCGATTTCGAACTTTTGGTCGAGGCGGTCGCGAACCTCGTCGATAATGCGATCAAATTCACGCCCGAAGGCGGCGCGGTCGCCATCGTCGCGAAGACGATAGGGGATCGGCCAGCCGTGCGCGTGACGGACAACGGCCCGGGAATTCCGGCGGGCGAACGAAACCATATTTTCAAACGGTTCTACCGCTCAGGCAAAACCCGTCACATTCCGGGTTCTGGCCTTGGCCTAAGCATGGTGGCGGCGATCGCCGAGCTTCACGGGTTCGATCTTCGCATGGAAGATAACCGGCCGGGCGCCATCTTCGAAATTTCTGCCCGTCAGGCGAACTAACCGTTTAATCGAAAACTTGGGTAGAATTGGTGAACCGGCGAATGCAAGAGGCCAAGAATAAATTATTTTATAATAAACCGTGGCGGGAAAGCGGTGTATCCGATGGTTGCGGGCGGCGAGAAAAAGTCGCTAACCGCGATCACGGCTGGCGCAAGCCGCGCTATTCAAGGCCAACCCCATGCTCGCGATCGTGCGATTGGCGCTTCGGCGCCCCTATACATTTGTGGTTATGGCGATCCTGATTACGATCTACGGCACCCTAGCCGCGATCCGGACGCCAGTCGATATTTTCCCGAATATCGGCACCCCGGTCATTAGCGTAATTTGGAGCTTCACCGGTTTGCCCGCCGACGACATGTCGGGCCGCATCGTCTATTTCTATGAACGCTCCCTGACCACAACGGTCAACGATATCGAACATATCGAGTCGCAGTCGGTTGCCGGTTTTGGCATTGTCAAAATATACTTTCAGCCCACGGTGAACATAAATGCCGCGCAAGCACAGGTAACCGCCGTATCGCAGACTGTCTTAAAACTGCTCCCGCCCGGTGTTACACCGCCGCTCGTTTTAAGTTACAATGCGTCGAGCGTCCCGATCATCCAGGTAGCGCTTTCCAGTTATAAATTATCGCAGGCCAGACTTAACGATCTCGGACTGAATTTTATCCGGCCGCAGCTTGCCACTGTCGCCGGCGCGGCGCTGCCGTCGCCTTACGGCGGCGTGGTCCGCCAAGTCCAGGTCGATCTCGATCAGCGCGCCCTGCATTCCTATGGTCTTTCCGCGGACGATGTCGGCATTGCCCTCGCCGCCCAAAATCAGATCACGCCCGTCGGCACCCAGAAGATCGGCAAGTTCGAATATACGATCAATCTCAACGATTCTCCGAAACGGATAGAAGAATTCAACGATCTGCCGGTCAAGGTCGTCAACGGCACCGTGGTCTACATGCGCGACGTTGCCTATGTGCACGATAGCGCTCCGCCGCAAACCAACGTGGTTCAGCTCGAAGGCAAGAAGGGCGTGCTCATGACGGTGTTGAAGGCGGGCTCCGTCTCGACTCTCGATATTATTGCGGGTGTCAAGAATCTCCTGCCGGTCATCGCGAAGTCTCTGCCGGAAGGCCTGGAGGTAAAACTCGTCAGCGATCAGTCCGCCTTCGTCAAGTCGGCCGTCGGCACTGTCATCGAGGAAGGCTTGCTTGCGGCCGCGTTGACCGGGCTCATGATCCTCCTTTTTCTTGGAAGCTGGCGCTCGACGCTCATCATCACGGTGTCGATCCCGCTGGCGATCCTGGCCTCGCTGACCGCGCTTTCGGCTCTCGGCCAGACGCTCAATATCATGACGCTCGGCGGCCTAGCGGTCGCGGTCGGCATTCTCGTCGACGACGCGACCGTCACGCTCGAAAACATCAATTTTCACCTCGAGCAGGGCAAACCGGTCGAACCCGCCATTCTCGACGGCTCGCGGCAAATCGTGGTCCCCGCTACCGTCTCGCTGCTTTGCATCTGTGTCGCCTTCGTTCCGATGTTTGGACTTGGCGGCGTGTCCGGCTATCTTTTCCGGCCGCTCGCGGAAGCCGTCGTCTTCGCGATGATCGCGTCCTACGTCTTGTCCCGCACTTTGGTGCCGGTCATGGCGAAATATCTTTTAAAGCCTCACCACAGTCAGACGCACGGCGAAGATCCGGCAGTCACCCCGGCCACGGCGAAAGGCAATGTGCTGGTACGGTTTCAACAAGCCTTCGAGCGTCATTTCGAGCGGGTACGCAATTCATATCGCGGTCTATTGAACCTCGCGCTTGCGCACCCAATCCAGCTCGCCGCCGGGTTCCTCGGCGTGACCGCGCTTTCCCTTTGCCTCGCGCCTTTTCTCGGTCAGAACTTTTTTCCCGAACTGGATGCCGGCGCGATCAAGCTTCATGTGCGCGCGCAGCCCGGAACCAGGATCGAGGAAACGACCGCTTTGACCGACCGTATCGAACAGACGATCCGCACCATCATTCCGCCGGCGCAGCTTGAAAGCATCGTCGATAACATCGGCATGCCGGTCAGCGGCATCAATCTTTCTTATGGAAACTCCGGAACCATCGGCGTGTTCGACGCCGATATTCTTATTTCGCTGAACGAGGGAGCGACCTCGACGGCCGAATACGTCAAGATCCTGCGCGAGAGGTTGCCGCGTGCTTTTCCCGGCACTACATTTTCTTTTCTTCCGGCGGATATCGTGAGCCAGATCCTGAACTTCGGCTCGCCGGCACCTCTCGACGTTCAGATCACGGGTAATGATTTGAACGCCACCAGGGTTTACGCGGATAAGTTGCTTGCCAAAATCAAGCATGTGCCGGGGGTGGCCGATCCACGCATTCAGCAAGCCTTTCGAGCGCCTGCCCTGAGAATAGATTTCAATCGCACTCTCGCGGGCCTCGTCGGGTTGACCGAACACGACGCGGCGCAAAGCGTTGAAACGACGCTTTCAGGCAGCACCCAGACCGCACCGACTTTTTGGTTGAACCCCAAAAACGGAGTATCCTATCCGGTTTCAATTCAGACTCCGCAGTATCGCATGGATACCTTGGGATCCTTGAAGAACCTGCCGCTGTCGGCGAGCCAATCGACACAGCTTCTCGGCGGCCTCGCGACGATCGTGCCGGAGCCGGTTAACGCGCTTGTCTCCCATTACAACATTCGCCCCACGGTCGACATCTATGCAACCACGCAGGGCCGAGATCTCGGCGCCGTCGCCGCGGACATCGAAAAACTCATCGAGGAAACGAAAGCGGAACTGCCAAGAGGAGCGACTGTGACAACGCGCGGCCAAATCGTCACAATGGAGAGCGCTTATGGTCAACTTTTCTTTGGCCTTGGTTTTGCGATCGTGCTGATCTATCTTTTGATCGTCGTTAACTTTCAATCGTGGCTCGACCCATTTATTATCGTATTGGCGCTGCCAACCGCACTGGCCGGCATCGTGTGGATGTTGTTTTTGACCCATACGAGTCTGTCGGTTCCGGCCCTTACGGGAGCGATCATGAGCATGGGCGTCGCAACCGCCAACAGCATCCTGGTGATTAGCCTCGCGCGTGAACAGCTAGCTGAGGGGAAGGATGCGGCGAGCGCCGCTTTGGAGGCGGGGGCCACGCGGTTCCGGCCGGTGCTGATGACCGCGTTCGCGATGATCATTGGCATGTTGCCCATGGCGATCGAGCCGGGACAGAACGCGCCGCTTGGCCGCGCCGTCATCGGGGGGCTCATGTTTGCCACCTGTGCGACCTTGATTATCGTGCCGGTACTTTTCAGCATCGTGCATGGCCGTGAGCGTCCCGAAAAAATAACGGCGCCGCCGCTTTCCAGCGTTTCCCCGGCCTAAAATGGAGCGAGCATGACCCCCAAATCCATTCCCGCCGTCGCGCCTCGGCGGCTACGGTTAATCGGCATCATTGCCGCCGCCGCCGCGATCGGTCTTGCCGTCTACGGCATTGCCGATCGCGCAAAAAGCAAGCAAGAGGTCCAGATTTGGACGAATGAGCAGGCCATTCCCACCGTCACCTTGGTGCAACCGCAACAAGGACCAAGCGAAGGAGAACTTGTCCTTCCGGGCAATGTGAGCGCCTTTTATGCCGGCAGCATCTACGGGCGGGTCAGCGGCTATGTGAAGGATTGGCACGACGACATTGGCGCCCACGTGAAAAAGGGTCAGGTGCTGGCGGTCATCGATTCTCCCGATCTCGATCAGCAGCTTGCCCAGGCGCGCGCGGACCTCATAAGAGCGCAGGCCAATGAACAGCTGGCGCAAGTGACCTATGAGCGCTGGAGGACCCTTTCCAAGCAAAACATCGTTTCACAGCAAGCAAAAGACGAAAAATTCGGGGATGCGAGTGCGAAGACCGCGGCCGTGCAGGCGGCGCAGGCCAATGTCGCGCGGCTCGAGGCGCTGGCTTCGTTCAAGAACCTGACGGCGCCGTTCGACGGGATCGTGACCGCACGCTCCGTTGACATAGGCGACCTCGTCGACGCGGGCGGCAAGACCGGCAAAGCCTTGTTCGTGGTGTCCGATGTCCACATGATGCGGATCTATGTGGACGTACCCCAGGCGTTCCTTGGTGAAATGAAAGAAAATCTCAAAGCAACCTTGCAGCTTCCGGGCATGGCCGAAACGTTCCAGGCGCGTTTGCTCACCACCTCCAACTCGGTTTCGCAACAATCACGTACCACACTTGTCCAATTGCTGGCCGACAATCCGGACGGCAAGCTATGGCCGGGCGCTTTTACGACGGTGCATTTTCACATTCCGTCTGATCCAAATGTCCTGCGCATTCCCGCCACCGCGTTGATCTTCGGCCGGCATGGAATGGAGGTGGTCAAGGTTGACGAGGAAGACAAGGTCGTGTTGCGCAAAGTTCAGCTTGGCCGCAATCTTGGCAATTATGTCGAGGTCTCATCCGGAGTGTCCCTTTCGGACCGGCTTATCGACAGCCCTCAGGAAACTATCGCGCCGGGCGATACGGTGCGGATTGCCAGCCCGAAGGATCAAAGCGAGGTAAGGCGTCCGGCGGAACAAGCGTCGCGCGCGCTTGGAACGAACACACAGGATAGCGACTAAAAGACGATCGGCGGGATTGATTGGCAGGCGGCGCCCCGGCAACGCTCATGGGGAGCGTGAGACCATGAAATTTCATTGGCCGCGATCGCGAGTCTGCTACACGCGGATTGATGGCCCGCGCGTACCCCGGCGATCCACTCGGAACATGGGGTGGCTGGCTTTTGGAGGGCCGGCCATGCTGACGAAGATGACCGAAGAGAAGATTGGGTGCTTGTGCTCGCGGTGTTCGATGCCTGCCGCTCGCGGCGTGGGGACAAGGGCGGGACGACCGCAAGTCCTGAGCTTGCCGAAGGGCTCGAAGCCTTGCACTATTTCACGGTCCACAACATTAC
>JALZAY010000276.1 GCA_030948025.1 Pseudomonadota bacterium | reverse complement strand
ATAAGAGTCGCGACGCCGTATTTCTCCTTGGCGAGATTCACGGCGGCGAGCACGATCCTGATATAGAGTTCCACGTCTTCGTGAGTAGCCTTCTGAAGATAAGGCTCAATGAACAAACGATAGGAAGCCATGTTCTCGAGCCAATCCCGCAACCACCGTCTCGGTCGTTCGTTGCAGTTGCCCTTGAACACGAGCTGGCCGTTCTCCAGCGCATATCGGGGCGCCCAGGCCGTCCAAAAGGGTTTGCAAGCGGTTCGCGTGACTTGCCAAGACACCGTCAGGAAAATGAAAAGCCGCGGCTGCGCGCCGATCACGCCGTCGAAACGGCCCGTCCGCAATTCCGCCAAAAATTGCGGCGGTCCATAGCCGCCAAAGCCAAGATTGAGCACTCTTTGCTTCCGTCCTAGCATATCCGCGAAGGCTTGCGGCAGCGTGGCGGCATCGTTCAGACCTACTCCAAAGGTCCAGGAATCGCCGAAAAAAGCGATCGTTGGGCCGGTCTCGACCGAGCGCGTCTCACGTAAAAGATTCGAATCGATTGTGTAATCCGCGCTGTAAATCGGGACGCCGGATTTCGGATCCGTTTTCTCGGCATGAAAGCGCCCTGGATGCTCGGGTCCCCAGCCGACGACAGGCTGGCGAACCTTTAAGCCATTCGTTTCCACGTACAACTCCTTGGTCTCTAAAATAGTGGCCGTGGCTTCGATAATGGATAGGCCGAGGGCAAACGAGGCCAAAACGACCAGGCCGTCGCGCAACTTGCCGCGCAGCAGCGAAGCCATGCCGGCCAAAGCCAAGAAGGCGAGGATGAAAGTGGCCAGCCGGAAAGACGGGAAAGGACGGCCCGCCTCCATCAGCGCAATGAGACCCAGAGCGATCAGGATAACCGAATAGGGCCACCTCAAGGAGAGTTTGGGACTCATTTAGGCGGAACCGCACCTTGCGTGTTTGCATTCGGGGGAAATGAGCAAATACGATGCTTTGCACATATTTCGCAGATCGCGGCGCGCTCCACAAGGCCAAGCTTGGCCAAGCCTTCGGCCGATTGCCCTTTGTCCCATGCTCCAATTTTCGGATTATTCGATGAGCCAGATTCGTCCGGGGAGGCAAAAGTGTTTTTACCCATTGGAATTGGAGCCATCCCCGCGCGCGTGGGATCGCATTCGCGCTATATATCACGGTCCACCGGCGAGGATCGGATCGGACGAAAGCCGTTCTTGTATCGCGGCGGGGGAAACTCCGTCCTGACGCAAAGCCCGGAGCGATTTGGCCCTTGAACTTTTTGACAATTTCTGGCCCGAAGCATCGCGCAAAAGGGCGTGATGGCGATAGGCCGGAGCGGGAAGATCGAGCAGGGCCTGCAACAAACGATGCAGGCTCGTCGCCAGGAAGAGATCTTCGCCCCGGACCACATCGGTCACGCCCTGTAGGGCATCGTCGACAACGACGGCGATGTGATAGCTTGCCGGTATATCCTTGCGTGACAGCGTGGTATCCCCCCAAAGAGAGGGTTCGGCGGCCACTTCACGTGTTTGCGCGGAGTGGCCCATTTCGCGCCAGGCGAGCCCGCGGCCGGCTTTCGCGATGGCCGCTTCCATGTCGATCCGCAGCGCCGCCGGCCGGCCGGCCGATATCCGCCGTTGTTTTTCCTCTCGCGAAAGATGCTTGCATATCCCGGGATAGAGCGGCGAACCGTCCGGGTCCCGCGGCCAGCCGGTCCGCCCGGCCACCGTATGCATGATTTCGCCGCGCGAGCAAAAGCAAGGATAGGTCAGGCCTTGCGCGGAAAGTTTTGTGAGTGCGTTTGCATATTCGGAAAAATGCTCGAATTGGCGGCGGACCGGAATTTCCCATGCGAGCCCGAGCCAGCCGAGATCCTCATAGATCGCCTGTTCGAATTCGGACTGGCACCGCTCGATGTCGATATCCTCGATTCGCAGCAAAAAGCGGCCCCCCGCCGCGCGCGCCATGTCGAAATTTAGCAAGGCGGAATAGGCATGGCCGAGGTGAAGGTAGCCGTTGGACGACGGCGCGAAACGGAAAACGCGGTTGGTAAAGGACCGGGTCATGGCTTAAGCTCCAGGGTGGAATGACCGGCCGCGCGAGCGACGGCAACGCCGGGCCGCCGTTGCGAACCGCGCTTAGAGCATCTCCTTAAAAAAGGTGACAGACTTTTTCGCCGAGGACGTGCTCCAACTCTTTGATTTTGAGTGATTCCTTTTCGATTGAATGATTCCCTTCGATGGCGAAACGCGTGAGCGGAAACGCGCCGCGAGCCCGGGACTTGCAAACGAATTCCGCCAGGGGGTTGACGATCCTGGTGCTCCACGGCCTTGACCTTCGCGCGAAAACAAGATTCCTCAACAAAACCAAACCCCGAACCAGCGGACAATAATAATATGGCGGTTACGCTCGATGGACCACGCGTCGCGGCAAAATCAACGGCGCCGGAACAGCTTGTCGTCTTTCTGCACGGATATGGCGCCAACGGCAACGATCTGATCGCGATCGGCAAGCAGTGGCGGGATCTGATGCCCGGCGCGGCATTTGTCGCGCCGAACGCGCCCGAGCCTTGCGCCGAGGCCCCAGGCGGCCGCCAGTGGTTCCGTCTGACCATGCGCGCCCCGAACGAACGCTGGACCGGCGTCAGCAAGGCGCGCCTGGTTCTCGACACGTTTCTCGATGCCGAACTCGATCGTCACGGACTGGACGACAGCAAGCTGGCCTTGGTCGGATTCAGCCAAGGGACCATGCTCGCTCTTCATGCCGGGCTGCGGCGTGCGCGGGCGCCGGCGGGCATCCTCGGCTATTCCGGCGAGCTTGTCGCGCCGCCGGAGCATCGAGATCAGGTCGTCGCGCGCGCGCCCGCCGGCAAACCGCCGCCAATTCTCCTGATCCATGGCAGCGAGGACGACCTTATTCCGGCCGAAGCGCTATTCCTTGCGGCCGCGGAATTGGCGGAGGCCAAAATTCCCTGTCAGTGGCATCTTTCGATTGGTCTCGGACACGGGATCGACGGCGAAGGCCTCGTGCATGGCGGCCTCTTTTTGGCCAAATGCTTCGGTCTAAAGCAAGGTCCCGGCGCCGTGACGCGGCTATGAGAGGGCGGGTCCGACTTCTCGATTGACGGCGCTGGCCAGCGTTCACGGGGCAAGCCGCAACGCCGATGACACGCCAGCGGGTTCGGGCACAAGGACAGGCTGGCGCGGTGTGGCATCGGCCATTGATCGGCGCGCGCCGACCGGCCGATACAGCAGTTTGGTTGCCTCGACGATCAAAACTCCGCCCCACGGCAACGAAAGGCTTCCGCCGATCTCTTCGACAAAGCCGGCCGCATGCAACCACGTCCGGCGCTGAAACGGCGGAATGTAAAGCGCTTCCGCCCAATAAGCCGGCGAAAACAAAGTTTCGCGCAGTAGTTCGCCCAATTGGCCGCGCGAATAAGGCCGGCCATGCCCGAAAGGTGTCCGGTCGAGCCGCGCCCAGAGACCGGCGCGACACGGCACGACGACGATGACCCGGCCACCGGGGGTCAAGATGCGCCAGATTTCGGAAAGAAGCGCGTGCGGATGTTCGGTGATTTCGAGAGCATGGACAATGAGTGCCCGGTCGATGCAGGCGTTCGGCAATGGCAACGCGGTTATTTCGACAAGCGCGGAAGAGGACAAACCCGAGGACGGCCAATTCATGACGCCTTGCTCGGCCGGCATGAAGGCGAGCACGCGCACGGCTTCCTCGCGGAAAACCTCGAGATAGGGCGTCGCGTAGCCGACACCGAGGATCGAATAGCCGGTGCAGTTGGAAAAACGCTGCCGCACGATTTTGTGAACGACACGCCGCGCGACCTCGCCCAAGGACGAG
>JALZAY010000096.1 GCA_030948025.1 Pseudomonadota bacterium | reverse complement strand
ATACATCCCGAACAGGGTCGCAAGAAGCAGGATGCCGCCGTCGCGATCCTGGATGTCGGCGGGATGAACGATGGCATGGCGCAGCAAACCCAGCGTATCTACGAGAAGATGGCGCTTCTTGCCCTTGATCTCCTGAGTTCATCGAAGGGTTGCCTGCATCATAGCCATGCGAATCGATGCAGCCGAGCGGCAGCGGCAACGGCGTCTTGTCGAGAAGCGTTTGCAAAAGAGCATCGCCACTGGCATCCCATGCTCAATATACATGACCCTCCGCAATCTTTGCTTGCAAAGCTTGCTTCGCCCGTTCATCACTTCGCGCACATCGACGCGACGCTTGTTGCCGCCGCGCTTGGCTGGCGGGATCAACGGACCGACATACGCCCATTCATCGTCGGTCAGGTCACAGGGGTATCGCAATTTGCCGCGGTCGTACTGCCTGCGGTTCTTCGCCGTCCACATCGGTGACCTCTTCGAATCAAGTCACCCCTCTTGAATCACAAACGATTCAAAAGATTCAAGATGTTTGCGGACAGACAGTAACGCTGTAAGCATCTCCGGATGTGGATAGTATTTCTCAATGAAGTTATCAGTATCGCTATATTCTTCTTCACTGAATCCGACGTCGAGGACACACATTCCGGCCGTTGGTGATATCTCTCCATTAAAGAGATTCCACTTCCTTCTGCGGTTCCACGCGGAGACATTATATGCCAGGGACATAAGGGCACATCAAAATTAATAGGTTGCAGCGTGGAGACCGGCGGCGGCAAGCGGTGTGGGCGCGTTTGCATGGGCTATAACTCGATCGAGGCTATTCGTCGCGAGAGTGTCCAGTGTGGCGTTGTTGCACGGACATTTTTAAGAGCGAAGGTTGGGCTTTATCGCCCAGATCATGCGGTTTTCTTGGAGGAACGGACGGGTTCCGGGCGAAACGATGGTCTCGACCGTGCGTCATCGAACGATCCGCTCGAAAGGTTGGTTGTCGAATAAGACCGCCCTTGCCGAGGTGTCACGCTCGTCGATGGCCCGAAGACAACCTGGCGACGTCTCGACGGACAAAACCTGTTGCCAAAATTCGTCGCCGATGTAAGCTTCAAAGAGGGAATGAAGGTGAGCGCGACTGATGCTAAAAGACGCCGCCTGACCCAACAGCGCGTCGCCAAAATCCGGCGATAGCTCCCGCCTAATCTGCGTCGAACTCGAAACCGTCATTGCGCATTTACTCCCACAATATCCGCCCGAGTCTTTCACGGAGCGACCTCCGTCCCAAACGGACAAGTTAATTTTCTTAGGTTTGACCGCAAAGATGCGGATCCTGCACATCGATCCCGACGACATCGACAATCCTCTGAGCGGCGGCGGCCCTCGGCGGACATATGAAATCTGCCGCCGGCTCGCATCGCGGCACGAGATCACGGTCTTGACCCCAAGCTTTGTGGGTTCGACCCAAGAGACGGTTCGCAATGGCGTTCGCTATCTGCGGCTGGGGCGGCGGATTGGAAATCACGGCTCATCCCATCACATTACTTTTTTTTTCGCACTGCCGCATGCCGTCCTGCGGCATCCACACGATCTGATGGTGGAAGACTTAATGCCGCCGATGTCGATTACTTTCAATTCGTGGTTCACGCGCAAGCCAGTAATTGCATCCGTGCAGTGGTTCTTCGCCGCGGCCTTGTCGAAGCATTACGGGATGCCCTTCTATTGGGGAGAAAAATACGGGATCCGAATTTACCGTAATTTCATTGTGCTCGTGAATTCCATGCAAAATAAAATAAGGTCTCGGCTTCGTAACGCACGTATCATCGTCAATCCGAACGGCATTGACGAAGATCTCTTTCGCGTTCCCGCACGCGTAGGTGACTTCATTCTCTTTCTCGGGCGGGTCGATCTAGGCCAAAAAGGGGTGGCGATGCTCTTGCGCGCTTATGCGACCCTATCCAGAGAAAAGCGTCTCCCGCTCGTACTAGCCGGTTTTAGCTGTGATTGGGATGGCGTCGAGGCGCTCGCACGGGAACTCGACGTGGGCGGCGACATCCGCTTCGTTGGCCGCGTCGACACTGCAGAGCGCGCGAGGCTCTTGGAGAATTGCCGCTTCGTGTGCTTCCCGTCACGGGAAGAAACGTTTGGCATGGTCATCACGGAGGCGTGCGCGGCGGCGAAACCAGTCATCCATTTCGATGTGGCGCCGATGAACGAAGTGGCGAACGGGGCGGGCTGCCTAGCCATAGAACCGTTCAATATCCAAGATTATGCAAGGGCGATCGAACGCTTCTCGAACGCTTCGGATGCGGAAATGGTCCACCGTGGTATGGCATGTCGCCATCGGGTCCAGGACTATCGCTGGGATAACATAGCCCGTCGTCAGGAGAATTTCTATCTCGAGACGATTGAGCGATCCCGTTCCGGCCAACATTAATCGCAGAAAGTGGAACGAGGCTGGGGATGACACATAGGATGTGAGGTTTCGGTTTCGGTGAACCCGAAGCGCAGGCATGGGCGGAACTTTGAAACCGACGTTGCTGCGTGCGGCTTGGATAAAGAACCTTGGGTGAGTTTAAACGACACAAAAGCGCATACCTTTCATCAGGCGGCCCTGCGCGGGCTGGCGGCCTTCAGTCCGTGCTTTTTGAGCCAATGGTGTGGTATTTTGGCGCAAACGTACCACGCACCGGGCTGACACGTTGCGCACTTGCCGGTGATAATCGCCTCGATTGGGACGCGATCGAGGCCGGATCATGGCGGAAAGCCAAACCACTTGGTGACGGGACAGGCGCGCGCCGTCGAACAAAATGGTCTCTTGAGGCAACCAGAGCAAAAGCCCGTCTCCAGCGATGCGCAGAGCGTTCGCCACGACGCAAATCTCCGTAAGGGAGCGATAGATCTTCTCCGCTGCTTGAGTAGTAACGTGCAACCCTGCGCCCTGCCTACGGTTACCGTTGTTCAAATACGATCGCCCTCGACCAGACCGCCGCCAGTATTTACAAAGATCGCTTCCATGATGGGCGCCGGACACGCGCGGAAACATATACGACAGGGTGAGTTCTGGCGCAACGCGTTCAGTCTTATGCCACCTGATTTCCAAACAACATCAAGGACAAGCCTACCATCGGCGCGCTGAAATCGTAGTGAAGGCGCTTCGGCGGGTGACCCAATTCTCGAGGTTATCGTCATCGCATCACGAGAGTGGAAGAAATTTGGGGGTCATGCGGTCAGCTTCGGGTTTCCATCTCGCAAACGTCTGACCGAGACCGCGACCCTGGCTTGGAGTACACGCTGTGCTCCTCTCGGAGACCCGCGCATTTGGCGAAGTTTTTTCAAGCGCCGGTTGACCAAGGCGTTGGCGGTCGATTCCGCGCGCGAGCTTGAAACCGGAAGGCCGCTTCGAGATCGTCCGGCGTAATTTGGCATCGCCCCTTGGTTGTCCGTTCTTTGGATGTGAACACTCCACCGCCTAAAGGCGGTGGCTTCGAGTTACGGCTAGAAGCCGGATTGATCGGCCCAACGGGCTCCTCGGCAATCTGGCGCAACGGCCGGCCGCGGCGCACCGGCAGCCCCACTGACGCCGCGCCGACCCCATCAAACACCTTCCTGCTCCCGAGGGAGTTTATCAGAGGTGTCCACCATTTCGAGGGAGGGTCACCATGTCATTTCGTTCAAAAAGATGTTTCGGGATGCAGAGTTGAGAAACGAGGTTTTCTTGAAGAAGCTGGGCTTAATGAAGATATAATACACCTGCAATGCGCCTTTAGAATGTCGCCCTGCCGCAGCCAAAATCAGAACTGACCAACGACGGATAATGACCCACTTCGACCCGCGGCTGACACCGGCCCGGCCCGATCTCGCGGCCGCCTATTTGCGTGGTAAAATCGCCGCCGATGCTTTTGTCGAGGGCCGCGCGTTGCATGTCTGCGCCGGCACCGCCGATCTGCGCCATGCGCCAGCCCCCGATGCGCCCGTCGACACGCAGGCGCTGTTTGGCGAAGAAGTGATGCTTTACGAGGATCACGAAGGCTGGGGCTGGGTCCAGCTCGTGCGCGACGGTTACGTCGGCTATATGCCCATGGCCGCGCTCGCGGAGGGACAGATAAAGCCGACCCACCGGGTAACAGTCAACCGGAGCTTCGTCTATCCTGGGCCTGACCTGAAATTTTCCGCGCGCGACGCTTTACCTCTGGGTGCTGCTGTTCGCGTCCGTGCGACAAGAGGCGGGTTCGCCCAAATCGACGATGCCGCTTTCGTCTACTCGGATCATCTATTGCCGAGCGACGAGAACCAAAAAGACTTCGTCGCCGTGGCCGAGCGGCTTTTGCATGCGCCCTATCTCTGGGGCGGCAAAACGAGTCTTGGCGTTGATTGTTCCGGCCTCGTGCAGATTTCGCTCGACGCGGCAGGGATTGACGCGCCGCGCGACAGTGATTTGCAGGAACAAGCGCTTGGATTGCCAATCGCCGTCGGCACCGACCTTGCGGGCTTGCAGCGCGGTGACCTCGTGTTTTGGCGCGGGCACGTCGGCATCATGCGCGACGAAACCACGCTGCTGCACGCCAACGCCCATCATATGCTGGTTGCAAGCGAGCCTTTGCGCATCGCGCGCGACAGAACCCTCGCCAAGACCTCGCAGCCGATCAGCGCGATCAAGCGGATTAAACCGGCTCGAACATAGGTGGGGAGATCAGCGCGGCCACCGCGGATATCCGCGCAGCAAACCGGCGATTATGGCGGCGGCGAGGACAACGCCTGCCACCGGAAGCAAAATTAAAAAAGCGCCCAACACAAAAATGAGCAGCGCGATCAAAATAATACCCCCCAGCAAGAAGAATGGCAGGAGGCCAAACCGTCCGATCTTGGTCACATAGATGCGGTGGCTGCCGCGCTCAACGTCCCGCACCCAGAATGTGCTTTCCGGCGCGCTGCCGTCAGCGCGGCCTGGGGGAATAATCTCTGGCTCGGAACGATGCTCTTCGTCTGGTGGGAAGCGCCGGTCGATCATGGTCATATAGTCACAAGCTAAGGGTTTCTCGCTCTCAAATGGGGATGGTGCCAAACGGCCGCAACCGTTCCTTGCGGCGAACAAGAAGGCTATTGTCGAGCTGACCGGCCCGAGGCCGCCTTTCACCCTCGCCGTCTATTGGGATACGGAGCGATTCCTTGCCGATCAAATGATTCCCTGTGATCGGGAAGCTCCACGCTTCGCGATCTTCTCCGAAAGCCTGGAGGACTTCTTCCTTGCGTATTGGCAGACCACGCGATACAATATGTATCGAAGCTGGCACAATGGAAATAACGGCCAAACTGAAGCCGCCGCGATTATAGTTTTTAATGATTCCAATCAAAAGTAATTTCGTTGATATGTAAATGATCAGGGTATAATGCCTCGAACAATTGAGTTCAACTATCCGCCACGGCACCGCGGCACTGCCGCCGGTGCCTTGAAGCAAGCATCGGCCAAGCTTCGATGTCTGCCAAGCCCGGGGAGATGGAGGTATTCGCATGGTCGGCGCCCTTATCATTGTCCTGCGCGAGGTCATCGAAGCTGGATTGATCGTCGGCATTGTGCTGGCCGCGACCCGGACCTTGCCATCGCGCGGGCTCTATGTCGCGGCGGGCATTCTCGCCGGGCTTCTGGGCGCGGCGTTGGTCGCTGCTTTCGCGGGCGCCCTGTCCAATGCGCTCGCGGGCGCCGGCCAGGAAGTCTTCAACGCCGCCATTCTCGGCATCGCGGTCATCATGCTTGGCTGGCACAATATCTGGATGGTGCGGCACGGGCGCCAGATCGGCGAGGATATGCGCCGACTTGGGCGCGACGTCCTGACCGGTTCGCGATCCCTGACGGCGCTCGCCATTGTCGTCGCCGTGGCGGTGCTCCGCGAAGGCTCGGAAGTTGTTCTGTTTCTAGATGGTGTGGTTATTTCTAGCGGCGAATCGGGGCTTAGCCTCGTGCTCGGCGGTTTGCTCGGACTTTTGCTCGGCGCCGGGATCAGCGCCCTCACCTATCAGGGCCTCGCGGTCATCCCACCGCGGCATCTCTTTAGGGTGACCAGCGTTCTGATTGGCTTCATGGCGGCGGGCATGGCGGCGCAATGCGTTGCTTTTCTTGAACAAGCAGATATTGCAACCGGACTGAGCGATGTCGTGTGGAACACATCCTCGGTGCTGGCCGATAACAGCATCGCGGGCCGCGTCCTTCACACACTTCTGGGTTATACTGGAAAACCTACCGAGCTTCAGGTTGTGGTCTATCTCGCGACGCTCGGAACAATCTTCGGTGTCATGAAGCTGTTGGCGCCGCCAGCGGGGCAAACCCGCAAGCTCGCCACCAATTGACAACGAGGAATAAGACAAGCGTGCATCGAATTCAAATCGGGCACGAGGCGCGGCAATTCAGCGCACGTGGAATCGTTGTTTTTGCCGCCGCCCTCGCCTGTGAAGCTTGGAAGTTCATTGCGTTTGGACGAGATAAGCGATAGTGAGATGGGTCATCGCCTGAATCGTCGGCTGAGTTCTTCAGCTGTCCGCGTTTAAGAACCAGTTAAACGGGGCATTCAAGGTACGTGCCGCCGCGTTCGTCGCGCGGAAAATTCCGCGAACTTGGACGGGCGTTCCAATGACAAGGCGAATGCTCGCGCGTTCAAGCGCGGCGATCCTCACGTGACTGGTTCAATGCCGTGCCGGTTCGATCACAGCCCGTTTTTGGGAACAGAATGACATTATGACATTCAGCAAACTCGGTCTCAGCGAAAAGGTTCTCCAAGCCGTCGAGGCCTCGGGGTACCTCACACCGACTCCCATTCAAGCGGAAGCAATTCCGCACGTGCTCGCCGGACGCGACATGCTCGGCATTGCCCAGACAGGCACCGGCAAGACAGCGGCCTTTACGCTTCCAATGTTGTCGCGGCTGGAAAAAGGCCGCGCCCGGGCCCGAATGCCACGCACGCTGATCCTCGAACCGACCCGCGAGCTCGCCGCGCAGGTCGAGGAAAGTTTCGTCCGGTACGGCGTCAACCATAAGCTCAATGTCGCGCTTTTGATCGGCGGCGTTTCCTTCGGCGATCAGGAAACCAAGATCATGCGGGGCGCCGACGTTCTGATCGCGACGCCTGGCCGGCTGCTGGATTTCTCCGAGCGCGGCAAGCTGCTTCTGACGGGAATTGAAATTCTCGTCATCGACGAAGCCGACCGGATGCTCGACATGGGTTTCATCCCGGACATTGAACGCATCTGCAAGCTGGTGCCATTCACACGCCAGACCTTGTTCTTTTCGGCGACCATGCCGCCGGAGATCACAAGACTCACCAAGGCTTTTCTCCATAATCCGGTGCGCATCGAGGTGACCCGCGCCGCCTCCACGTTAATCACCACATCGCAAGGCCTGGTTGCTTCGGCAAGCGGCCCGGCCAAGCGCGAAACCTTGCGCCGCTTGATCCGCGGCGCCGCCGATTTCAAGAACGCGATCATTTTTTGCAATCGCAAGCGGGACGTGGCGATCCTCCATAAATCCCTGCAAAAACATGGGTTCAATGCCGGCGTCTTGCACGGCGACATGGATCAGCGCGCCCGCATGGTTTCCCTCGATGCTTTCAAGACCGGCGGCGTCGACCTTATCGTCTGCTCGGACGTCGCGGCGCGTGGCCTCGACATTCCAGACGTAAGCCATGTGTTCAATTTCGATGTCCCAACCCATGCCGAGGATTATGTCCATCGCATCGGCCGCACCGGACGCGCGGGCAAAACCGGCATCGCACTCTCGCTCGTTACCGCCGCCGATCAAAAATACATTCTCGAAATCGAGCGGCTGATCGCCCGGAAAATCGATTGGCTCGCGGGCGAAAGCCTCGCCAATCTTCCCGAGGACAGCGAAACCGGCCAGCGCGCGCCACGAGGCGCGAGATCGCGGCGAGCTTCGCCGCCCGGCAACGCCGCGCGGGGGAGTTCTTACCGGCAACAAACTATTAGTGGACCCGCCACCCCCAAGCCAAGCGGTTCGCGGCGGCGGGACGACGATCGTCCCCTCGGCGAGGCTGGGCCGAAACCGTCCGCCGTGGCGTCCAGCGCACCCGAGCGGCGGCGCCATAACGACGCCGATTCACCGGTTGTTGGCATGGGGGACCATGTGCCGATGTTTCTGCTCCGGCCTGCCAAGGTCAAACCGGCCAAAGCGCCCGAGGAAAACGACGATCCGGGTAAGAACACCCGAATGGGGTAAATTGCGAAAAGCTTAAACCAAATACCCGCATTGCTCGGGACGAGCACGATCGCAACGAAGCCGCCCCGCTCGCCCGCGAGGAGTTTTTCAACGGTAGCGACCCGACTCGGACATGCAACGATCACAGTCGCTCAAACGTCAAGCGGTCCAGTTCGCCTCCAAAATACTTTTGCAAGGCATCCCTAAACACCTGATTATCGGATGTGGCATTGGCAAACAATGTCATAGAAGAATGAAATTTGAGATCGTCGGGGTCGCCAAAAATCTGGTCAATCGAACGTCCCTCTACGAGGGTGATGAGACGTGTACAGTGTCGCAGTCTTGGCCCAAGAAGAGGGTGATTTAAATACGCCTCGGCTTCCTCACGAGAAGAAATCGCGAATTTTCGCGCTAGCCGACCGTAGCCTAGACCTTCAATCTGCGGGAAGATAAACCACATCCAATGTCCTTTTTTGCGGCCTTCCTGTAGTTCCAAGCATACTTCCTCGAACACAGGGCTTTGGGCGTCAACAAAACGTTGTAAATTATGCTGATCGTTTTTGTCGTTTTCCGCGATCGCTGATCCCGGTATAATTGGCGGAGCTGCGCCGGCCTTGATTTCGCCTCCGAATAAGAGGGAGCGTAATTGTTCGGTCCCGATAGCCCGGCCGAGTTCCCTGAAGGCAAAGAACGGTGTCAACACGACGAACATGATGATTCCGACCATGAGTATTCCCTGCAGTGTTCCGCCGCCGATATTGGGAATGCTTTGAGAAAGCGGCTTGCCATGCAATATTCCTAAAAGCGTTTCTTCGATCATATGGAAGCAAAGCAGTATCACGGCAAAAACGGCAGACTTGAACATGATTGGATAGATGAGCGGCCTATTTTTTAAATTGTCTCCGACATGAAAAAACTCTCCGACCAGCACGACCTTTGCCAAGGCCAATGCATTGATAAGAGCAAACCCTTGATGGTAAATCAGGCTCTCTTCATTCAAAACGAGCGCTTTATGAAGGGAGAACAAACTCAACAGAACCCAAAGATAGATAAATATCCCGAATAGTTCTCTTGTTTCGTCGATGGCTCCCGTTTTCAGCCGAAGCAGTCGTTCACTCACCATGTTCCGATCTCCATGCGACCTGGCCTAGCGACCCGATCCGAGTATGAACACGCGAATGGGGTAAATTACGAAAGGCTTAAAATCGCATGCACCGGCGGATGGATGATGACGCCTGCTCTCATACCCCGAGCATGAACCAAGTCACCCCATTCGGAAATCCTTAGAATGCGTCACTCCACTCGATGAGCGCGGTCAGAGCTTGCACAGCGTCTTGAATTCCGCGACCAGATTCTGCATGGCCCGCGACGATTGAGCGAATTTGGTCAGCTTGAGGATGTAGGCGTGGCCCACGCTCAAGTCCTTGGCGCTGCCGAATGCGACGATGGCAGCACGGAAGAATCCTTCCAGCGGCGTCAGCCTGCCCTCCGCGATATCGGCGATGGCGGAGGGATAACCTCCCACGCGATACGCTACCGCGCTGCCCATCACGAAAGGCAGAACCTGGATTTCGCCACTATCGACGGCGACGTGGAACTTGCCCTCCCCGAACAAGGCCACGTCAAATCGTTTCCCGTTGAATGCCATCACAACCTCCTGAAACAGCGCGGGCTGCTCGCTTCGAAGGATCTCGATGGCCTTCCCGCTGAGCTGAGCCAGCGCGCGATCGACCGGACGTTCCGGCAGGTCTGGTACATTCAGCTGCGTCATGTAACGCCTCTTTGCGGAAGAGGGGTTGCTTGCAGCGCCGCAACCGCGTCCACGCAGCCGGCTCCCATTTCAACGGTTGCCGCCCCAAGATCGATCGCGAAATCCATCAGGATTCTCTTGACCTGGCCACTGGTCAGCTGGGGATTCTTTTGCAACATGAGCGCGACGACGCCCACGACGTAGGCGGTTGCCGAGCTCGTCCCGTCGACAACGGTGAAATCCGCGTTGAGCGGGCGGCCAAGGCCCGTTCCCGGGGGACGGCACGTTACAATGCCGACGCCCGGCGCGACTAGGTCAGGTTTGCTACGGCCGCCCGGGGTCGGCCCAACGCTCGAAATCGAAAACATTGCTTCATGGCCTTTGCTCGCGCCCACAGTGATGGCGCCGGCGGCGAGGCCCGGGCAGTTCACATGCGTGTCATACGTCGAGGCGGGATCGGAGCCATCGTTGCCGGCGGCCGCCACGACCACAACTCCGGCAGCGACTGCGTTGTCGACGGCGGAGCACAGGACGCAGGCGCCGTCGGGCGCTCCGACTGCGGGCGGATCCGACCAGTGCATGGCCAGGTGACTGAAACCCCATGCGCAACACGCTACATCCACACCGGCGGCGACCGCGCCCTGTAGGCCGGCCAGCGCCATCTGCGGATCCGACGAGCCGTAGTAATCAATCATCTTCAGGTCGACCAGGGTTGCACCGGGCGCGATCCCGGGGTAGGTGTCGTCCCGACTCGCGACTAGGCCAGCGCTCTGCGAACCGTGGCCATGCTGGTCGCCGATGCCGTCCCCGGTGAAATCCTGCTGCAATTCGACGCGGCCATCGAGCGCGGGGTGATCCTTTGCCACGCCCGTGTCCAGGATTCCCACACGCACACCGGTCCCGTCGTAGCCCGGGATTCGCGTGGTTAGCGCTGAGCCTGTTCCGCTCTCCCCAGAACGAGTCGTCCATTGAATTCTGATTGTGGCTACATGTGCGACATCGCCACGCGCGGCGATGGCCACGAGCGCCTCGGTCGGCGCCTCCGCAGCAACCGTCGGGGTGATCCAGAAGCGCTCGCGAACTTGGGCGCCGCGTCGCTCGAGATCCTCAACGAGTCCTTGCATCGTACGCTCGGTCCCGCGCTGCATATCCCGGACGCAACGCGCCCGATCGAGCGACGTCGGACGAATGAGTGAGGCAGCATCGCGCCGCTCCGATCGAAGCGTGATCAGTACCTTGTGCCTGGCGGGGGGTTCTGTACTCTTGCGCTCGTACAGGATATCGCGGACAAGCACACGATCCAGTTTATCGACCACCTCGCGCCCCAGATCGCGGGCGAGCGCTTCGATAGCTTGCCGCTCGAGCCGAAGGAACTCGTCCACGCTCATTTTGCGATCATCCGTGCTCACTTTTTCAAGTCCCCGTCAATTGGTCGAGTCTGGCCATTCCATCAGGAAAATGCGTAAGCACCCCGGACTACGTTTCTTCGCGTCCTTTGGAAATCCTTCACGAACTCTGCCGTGAAGCTTAAGTCGCTTCTCCTTTACCGTTGATGCCCCTGACAAGTTGCAGGTCGAAACGCGGCCGATGCGTATTTAATAAACGGCCTTACCCGGAGCATCGCTCGCCGGCATGATCGAAACCGATTCCCCGCAGCCGCACGCACCCGTCTGGTTCGGGTTCTGAAAGGTGAAACTCGCCTGCAATGTACCGGCCTCGAAATCCAACCTGGTGCCGAGCAGGAACATCAAATCCTTCGGCGCGATGAGGATTTTCACACCCTGGTCCTCGATGACTTCATCGGCCGCCTGAATTTCGTCGACCAGGTTCATCGTGTAAGCCATGCCGGCGCAGCCGCCATTCCGGACCCCGACCCGTAACCCCGCGACCGGACGCCCGGCTGCCTCTATAAGGCGGCGCGCACGCGCCGCGGCGGCTTCGGTCAGAGATAGGACTGCGAATTGCGGGCTGGCCATAAACGCCTCCAAAATGTCTGCACCACGGTTCGATGAGCCTTATATAGCATGGAAGAGCCGATTGTTGAGGGTCTTTCGAATAGCTTCGGCTTTTGCCGCCAAAAGCACGTGTCGCGGAACTGGCATTGCCAAAATCCGTCAAAAGCGGCCATCTCGGATCCGCCAAGGTCCGGCGGATGTCAGATAATGTGGGCTAGGCGTTGGAGGGAGGCCGATCATGCGTGGAATCGGGTCAAAATTCGTGAAACGGCAGGTAAAAAAGTACTTTTGGCGAAGGGGCCTGGAGATTCGGATCAGCCCCCATCTCGGAAAATTTCTGGAGTCGCGAAAAATAGACGTCGTTCTCGATGTGGGGGCCAACATCGGGCAATTCGGCCGAGATTTGAGAGACCAGGGGTATCGCGGACTCATTGCCTCTTTTGAGCCCGTCAAAAGCGTGTTCGAAACGTTGAAGAGCGTAGCGGACAGCGATGGCGCCTGGGAGGCCCACAATTTTGCCCTAGGGTGTGCTCCAGCGCGAATGCCAATCAAGGTCAGCGAAAGTACCGTCTTCAGCTCGCTGCTTGTGCAGACGCCAGAAGCGCAGCGTTTCAACGGATCTTCGAAAGTTCTACGTGAAGAGATCGTGGAAGTGCAAAGACTTGACGATATCTTTTCACGATTCGAAGGGCGTCGTGTTTTTTTGAAAATTGACACCCAAGGGTTCGAGCGTGAAATTCTCGAAGGGGCACAAGAGTCGCTCAAGGAGATTTTCTGCATTCAGGCCGAACTTCCCATCGTGCACTTATATTGGGGCGTTTGGTCGTTGCCCGAGGCGCTTGACTATATGAGCAAGAGAGGTTTCGTTCTCGGGCAGGTGCGGCCAACGAACTTCGATAGCGAGGAGAGGGTGACGCTTATTGAGTTCGATTGCATTTTCCGCCGCGAAACTGCGGCCGCTGAGTCGGCCAAGCCAACCTTAGAGGCCGCGCACCTGTAAGGCAGGCGCCTCATCGCCGCTCGCGCTTGATTTCCGGCGACACTCGAGGGGCGTGCGGCGGGGCGCAAATGTCCAGCATCTCTGGGCTCTCCCAGGATGTGGCCGGCAACCTCTCATCCGGGCTGAACGTTTAAAGCTGAGAGATTGCTTTTCGATCTTTTGATTCCGTGTCTGGAAAGGCGCTCGCTTTCCGGGTCGCCACGTCATGCGGCTTTCTTCAGGGCGATGGCGGCGAGCGTGCGTAAAATCTGCCGCGTGCCCTCCAACCTTGCGACTTTCGTCTCGAAATCTCTGACGAACACGATTTTCATGTCCGGCCGCACCTTGGCTTGCGGGCCTTGTTTCGCGACATAGCGCACAAGGCCTTGCGGGTTGGCGAAGGAGTTGTCGCGAAACGCAACGATGACCCCTTTGGGACCCGCTTCGACCTTTTCGACATGCGCCTGACGGCACAAAACCTTGATCGCGACCAATTGCATCAATTCCTCGGCTTCGCCAGGCAGCGGCCCAAAACGGTCGATCATTTCCGCGGCAAAACTCTCGATGTCAGCATCCGATGTGAGCGTCGCGAGGCGGCGGTAGAGGCTAAGACGCAGATGCAGATCGGGGACATAATCCTCGGGGATTGTCACCGGCGTGCCAAGCGCGATCGAAGGCGACCATGTCTCCTCGGCGGGTTCCTCGATACCCGCCCGCAAGGCTTCGACCGCCTCGCGCAGCATTTCTTGATAGAGTTCGTAGCCGACTTCCCTGATATGACCCGACTGTTCGTCGCCGAGCAGATTTCCGGCGCCGCGAATATCGAGATCATGGCTCGCAAGTTCGAATCCGGCGCCGAGCGTATCGAGCG
>JALZAY010000095.1 GCA_030948025.1 Pseudomonadota bacterium | reverse complement strand
TCGGCCGTGATGCCGAATTGGGTTGCCAGATTATCGAGCGCATGGCCGCCATGGGCATTTCGTATAATCTCGTAAAGATTGAACATTGGCAGTCCTCCAAAGATTGCCGCGCGATGCTTGCGGACGGAACAATGTCCAGCAAGAAACCGTACGATGCTACAAGACCTTGGGACGTTTTGCGAGCCGTCCCGTAACGATATAGGCGGCGATCACGGCCCCGATACCGAAGAGAGCCGAACCGGCGATCAGGCCAAGATAGCCGCCCTCGGGTCCAAAGTGCGCGGCGCCGATGGTCACGAAGGGCAGCGTGCCGAGCGTGGCACGCCCCCAATTGAGGAGCGTCGAGACAACCGGGAACCCGAGATTGTTGAAGGCGGCGTTGGCGACGAAAATGGCGCCCAGGAAAAACCAGAGCACCCCGCCATAGGCGCAAACGAAAGTTATCAGCCCGGCCGTCTCGCCTTGGGCGTGAAAAAGTTCGACGATGAAAGGCGCGGCCAAGCGCAGAAAAACCGACACCACGAGGACATACATCGCGGCAAAGATGAAGCAGTCGGTCAGCACTTGGCGCACCCGCGCAATCAGCTTGGCGCCGAGGTTCTGCCCCATGATCGGACCGACCGATCCAGACAAGGCGAAAAGAACGCCGAAGGCCATGGGATTGAGCCGGTCAACGATGGCAAAGGCCGCGACGGCCGCTTCGCCGAAATGCGAAAATATCCGCATCGTGTAGGCATTGGCAACCGGCGTCGCCAGATTGGTCAGGACGGCCGGAACGGCGATTGCCATCATCGGCGCGAGATCCAATCTCGCCGCCTCGCAGTTCGGCCGCGCGACAAGATCATGTTTGCGAATGGCGCCATTTATACCAACAGCCACGACAACGAACCGTGAAATCATGGTGACAATGGCCGCGCCAGTGACGCCTAGGCCGAGGCCGAAAATAAACACCGGATCGAGAATGGCGGTGACGATGGCGCCCGCGAGCGTCACATACATCGCGCGCCTTGCGTCGCCAGCCGCGCGCAATATGCTTGCGAGCGCCATGCCGAGACCGAGCAGAACCATGGCGGGCAGCGTGATCGCGAGATAGGCCGAGGCGACATCGAGGGTCATGTCGCGGGCGCCGAAGAGGGTGAGAATCTCGCGCCGGAATGGCCAGGCGGCACAGCTGGCTGCGGCCGCGATCAGAAACACATGAACGAGACCCGATGCCGCAAGCCGCCTAGCGGCGGCCCGATCGCCCGCGCCGAGCGCGCGCGAAACAACGGCGCCGATCGCGATCGAAAGGCCGATGCTGATCGAAATTGAAAAAAACAAAACCTGCGTCGCGAATCCGACGGCGGCGGTGAGCTTAGGGTCGCCGAGCCGCGATACCCAAAGAAGCGACAATAGATCGACGGCGAAAATCGCCATGAGCCCAACCGAGCTCGCAACCGTCATAACGATGACGTGGCGCATGGTCGAGCCCTCGGTGAAGACCGCGCGCGGGATGGGTCCGGGGCTCAATGGGCGGCTTCCTTTTACGCCAGGCTTTCGGGGGTCGCCGCGGCACTCGTCAAATTTTCGGCGCTGTCCAAATGACGATCTCGCGCATGACTTCGGCAAGCGCCGCATCGAGTGCCGCGGCGATCCCCGCCGGATCGCTTGGCAGCGCCGGAACTTTGGTGGCAAATATCCGGCCGCCAACGATGCGTCCGCTCGGACCTATGATTTGGGCAGAGATTTCGACGATTGCCTCGCTCCGCGCCGCATCGAGTTCGAAACGGCGTATGCTGGTTTGGAGACTGAAATCCGCGAGCATGCCGGGTCGGCCAACCGCGCGCAGAAGATGGCCGTTCTGAAAGCTCTCGATGAGCCGGCTTTGAATCAGCGACGGCAATTTATCGGCCCATTGCGCGCCGGAGAGATAGGCGACGGATTGCGGATTGGTGCGCACGACAATCCGGTCCGAGTCGGCCGGCAGAGTCGCGTCCGGCAAAAGAACGGCGAGCTGGCCGCGGCCGGCGCGCGCGGCAAAACCCTCCGCCGGGGTGAGATCGTAAGTGGCCACTGGCGCGGATGAGCAAGCGGCGAGCAATGGAAACGATAATCCGGCGAGCAAGACTGGGAAAAAGCGGCGGCGGCGCGCGAGGCGGAACCGGTCCAAGATCAAGGCACGGACAAGGGCAATATACCCCATCTCAAAATCCATTCCCATAGACGGGGCACAAGACCAGCCCGGCGCCCGGCTTCCGCTTATAGCACCGGATGCTTGCCTCAAGGTAAGCGCTAGCATTGCCGGTCCGCGTTGCCAGCCACGTTAACGAGCGCCGGAGTATTCGGGAATTTGCGGCGACTTGCCGAACAGGAATTGCTGGGGATTGTTCTCGAGCGAGCGAACCGCCTGATTGAATTGCTCTAGCGTCTTGCGGCCGTCCACCGCCAAGGCCTCGTACTGGCGCAATCCGCTGCCACTGAAGCGGTTGATGTTGGCGGCGATTTCCTTCATCCGGGAATCGAGATCGTCGGCGGCCTTCTTGATCGATTTGGCGGCGGCGGCAACTTCGCCCTTCACCACATTGTCGGCGTCGCCCGCGAGGGCGTCGAGCTTTGCGGTCAAAGGCTTGATGGATTTGCCGACATCGGCGATGGCCGCCAAGAAATCCTTAAGGCCGCCTGAATTGGCGGCAAGCGCATCGGAGAATTTTTCGGCATTCTTCATGGTAGCCGTGATGGAGGCCGAATTGTCGTCGATCAGACGGTTGGTCTTGGTGAAAAAATCGGAGGCCTGAGTCGCGACCCGCCGCGCGGTCTCCACCAAATCCTGGTAATCCGAGCGATCGGCGACGATGACGGCCGGCTTTTGCGGGCTGGTGGGAAGCGGCGGCGCATCGAGGGAACCGCCGGTCAGAGCGACTGAGGCGACCCCGGTAAAGCCGGTATATTCCAGCCGCGCCTTGGTATCGGCGCGCACCGGCGCCTTCGCATCGACGTCGATCAGCGCATCGACGCGGGACGGGTCTTGCGGGAGATCGATTTTGGTGACCGCGCCGACCCGCACGCCATTAAAGAGAACGATGCCGCCCTCGGAGAGGCCTGCAATCGAGCCGGTAAAAATGATTTTGTAAGTCGCGCGGCCGCCGGGTTTTTCAGCCACCGAAAACCAAAGCACAAAGCCGAACGCCGCGGCGATGACCGCCAAGGTAAACACGCCGATCAAGGCATAATTCGCACGGGTTTCCATCTAACATCGCCTCCTGTTCCAATTCTCGAAAGCCGCATCACGTTTGGCCAGGGAAGCCGTTCGCGTGATCCCCCGGCTTTTTCTCCGCCGCCTCGCCGCCCGCCCCGGAGCGCCCGGCAAGCGCGGAACTGGCGAGACGCGCCCTTTTGCCATGAAAATAGGCGCGCAGCCAGGGATGTTGCGAGGCAAGCATCGTCGACATTGGCCCCTCGGCGATCACTTTGCCGTCGGCCAACGCGGCGATCCTGTCGCAGATCGAATAAAGACTGTCGAGGTCGTGGGTCACCATGAAGACGGTAAGCCCGAGCGTGCGCTGCAAAGTGGCGATCAATTCGTCGAATTCCGCCGCGCCGATCGGATCGAGACCGGACGTCGGCTCGTCGAGAAACAGCAATTCCGGATCGAGCGCCAGAGCCCTGGCCAAGGCGGCCCGCTTGGTCATGCCGCCGGATAATTCCGATGGGTACTTGTTGGCGGCATCGAGGTCGAGGCCGGTGAGCTCGAGTTTGAGCATCGCGAGTTCCTCCGAAAGGCGCGGCGACAGTCGCAAATGCTCGCGCATCGGCACCTCGACGTTCTGCTTGACGGTTAGTCCCGAAAACAGCGCGCCTTGCTGAAACATCACGCCGATGCGCCGCTCGATCGCGGCATGTTCGCTCGGCGAGAGGGAATCGAGATCGGTGCCGAAAATCTCGATCAGCCCGCTGCGTTTGCGGACGAGCCCCAAGATCGTCCGGGTGAGGACCGATTTGCCGGTGCCCGACCCGCCCACGAATCCCGACACCTCGCCCCGGTAAACGTCGAGATCGAGGCCTTGCATGAGGAGCTTGTCGCCAAAGCCAACGACGAGATCGCGCACCTTTATGGCGGTCTCCGGCGGCGCGCGCCGGTCTTGCTCCGGCGATGGCCCGGAGCTGGCGTTTTCCAAGGCCTGCCCGTCGCTCAATATCCTATCCCCGCGAAAAACATCGCAAACAGCCCATCGACCACGACAACCATGAAAATTGACTTGACCACCGACGCGGTGACCTGCCGCCCCAGCGATTCGGCCGAACCCGCGACCGCCAAACCTTCCACGCAGGAAATAAGCCCAATGATCAGCGCCATGAAAGGCGCCTTGATGAGCCCGCTCAGGAATGTGTGGAGGCTGATCGCCGACTGCAACCCCGTCATAAACGTCGCCGGGGTGATCCCCTCGTAGGCCCAACTCGCCAGCAGACCGCCGAATAGCCCGGCCACGTCGGCAAGGAATGTCAATAGCGGAAGGCTGATCACGAGCGCGAGGACTCGCGGAACGATCAATATGTCGACCGGCCGCAGCCCCATCACGGTCAGCGCGTCGATTTCCTCTTGAAGCTTCATCGAGCCGAGTTCGGCGGTGATCGCCGAGCCGGAGCGCCCGGCGGTCATGATCGCGGTCAATAGGACGCCGAGATCGCGCAAAATCAAAATGCCGATGAGATTGACGACAAAAATCGTCGCGCCAAAACGCCGCAATTGGAAAAGACCCTGTTGCGCGATGATCGCGCCAGCCAAAAAATTAATAAGCGCAATGATCGGAACGCCGCGAAAGGCAATGCTTTCCATATGGGCAATCAGCGAGGTTCCGCGAAAACGCGACGGGCTCAAGAGGCCTTTCCCAATCGCCGCCACGACCTCGCCGAGAAAGCCTACCCCCTTGTAAAGGTCGGCTCCCGCGGAAACCACGCTCTCGCCAATATCGGCGAGGAGCGCGATCAGATAAGACCCGCTTGGCGGCTGGGGCGCGGCAAGCGCACGGTACCGGGCTTCGCGGAACAGGATTTCATATTCCGGCCGGACCGATTCAAGCTTTGCATCGACGCCCTTCGCATCGAGCGTCTGGCGCGCCCGGTCGATGAGCCAAGCCCCCGCCGTATCGAGCCGCGCGACCCGGCCAAGATCGAGAACCACCTGCCGTGCTCCGTCGCTCTCCACGAGAAGAGCGTCCGCCCGGGCCTCGATCGCGGCCGACGCATCCACCGTCCAATGCCCGCCAAGGTTGAGCGTCACCGAGTCGCCCAAGCGCTGGCTGGAAAATTCCGGGCCGTCCGGCAAATTCATCTTCGCCCCCGTCTCGATCGCAACAAGCAACACAATCGGTTTCTCTAGCTGCTTGCATCATGCAGCCGCTTGCGGCGAAGTCGAGGCGTCCCGGTGAGCGCCTTTGCGTGCGGTTTGCGACACGCGCGAGACCAATGAGGGCTCGCCGCCTTTGCCTTGTTGCATGAAAGTTACAGTTCGCAACAATCGCAGCGTTTCGCTAGCCGTAACCTGAACCATTAACAATTATTGCTTGACTCCATGCCGGAACCGCTCGCACTTTCGCTAATATACTTGTTCCTGTCGTTCCAAAGGCGTACCCAGTGCGAGCGGCCGGTCTCCGACCCTCTAAGCGTTTTTCGCGAAGCCCCGCGGGAGGCTGGACGCGAGCCGCTCGCTGTTGCCTAGTCCTCCTTGCTTGCATTGCCCAATTATGGATGCCCGCGCAACACCGGCACGCGCCGGGTATTGCCGCGCATTCCATGGTCTTCGACTCTGCCGCCACGGGCCTGGGCCTTACGCCCGCGAGCTTCGATGCGGGTCAATCAAGCGTTCGCTGCGCGGTTCACGGCATTCGTGCCAGCCCCAACGGCGGCGACGGCTCCGCGCCTTGCCACCACGACGATTGCCCCTTCTGCCCATGCCGCTGCTGCTGCTCGCACGTCCACGCCGCGATGGGCATTCTGCCGCAGGAGACGGCGCGGGCCGCCTATGCGCCGCCGCTTTCCGCAACTGTCGCGCCGCCCGCGCTTCTCGGCTCGCGTACACGGTTTGCGGTTTTTGCCGGGCAGCCCCGCGCGCCTCCAATCCTGATCTGATCGACGAGCAACCACCCGGCACCGCCATCTTGCGGCTGACCGCGGCTATCTCTCACTTTCAGATCGAGGAATCATCATGTCTCATAAAGCTTCCCTGGCTTGCGCCGGCGCCTTCGCCTCTGTAGCCACACTCGCCGGCATCAGCCCGGTGTTCTCCCACACGATCGTCGGCAACCGGGTGTTCCCCGCCACGCTCGCAATCGACGATCCCGGCGTCAACGATGAACTGGGTCTTCCCATGTTCGCCTATATTCCAAATCCGGATGACTCGAACGCGTACAACTTTAACATCGCTTACCAAAAGACGATCACGTACGATCTGTCGTTTTCGATCGCAGACACGTTCACCCATCTCACCAACGCTTTGAAGCCGGATGGGACCATCGGCACGATCAACGGATGGAATAATCTCAGAACGCAGTTGAAGTACGTTCCCTACCAAAACGCCGAGCATGAGTTCATCATTGCGGCCGCTGGCAGCGTCGAATGGGGCCACACCGGCAACGGTAGCATTGGCGCCGATCGTTTCTCGTCGCTCACGGCGAAAGGCTTCTTCGGCAAGGGCTTTGGCGATGTGCCGTGCGACTGGCTGCGTCCCTTCGCGGTCACCGGCGAAATCGACTACACATGGTCAACCCACCCGATCGACGTCACGGGCGTTGACCCTGACACCGGCTTGGTCTTGATCGACCACAGGCCCACCCGTCTGACCTATGGCGCGACTCTGCAATATAGCTTGCTCTACATGAACGCTAATGTGCACGAGGTGCCGGAGTTCTTCAGGCAGCTCATTCCCACGGTCGAAGCCGTTTTCTCGATGCCGGTATCGAATATTGGCCCTTCGGTTATCGGAGCGGTCCCCGGAACGCACCAAACCACCGGCACGGTGCAGCCCGGGGTTTTTTATATCGGCAGACTCGGGGGCGTGTCGTTTGAGCTCGGCGCCGAGGCGCTCATTCCAATTAATCGCGCGAGCGGCAAACATGCCGGTGCGGTGGCCATTTTGGATTTCTTCCTCGATGACATGTTTCCCGATTCGCTTGGAAAACCGCTCTTCGGCGCTCGCGAACCCCGCGCCGCTGGGCTCTATTGAGGAGGCCGCCATGCAACGTTTCGTGAAGCTACTTCTTGCGACGGCGTTGGCTGCTCCGCTTGCCGTGCCGGCCGCCTTTGCCCATGCGTTCCTCGATCACGCGGTTCCGGGCGTCGGATTGAGCGTGAGCGGCCCGGTGCGCGAAATCAGGCTCTATTATACCCAAGGCGTGGTCACGGCGTTCTCCCATGTGCATGTCGCGAGTGCCGCCGGGGCTGTGATCCCAACCGGGAAACTCGTCAACGATCCTTCCGACCAGCAGACTGTAATCGTCCGTCTCGGGCGTGCGCTGGGACCCGGCACCTACTCGCTGAGCTGGCAGGTAACCTCGGTGGACACCCATGTCACCCAGGGGACGTTCACGTTCACGGTCTCTTAGAACCGAGGCGGGTGTCTGGCTTCGTCGAGCAACCAGCGGCCGGGCATCCGCCCCGCAAACGAGTGTTGGAAGCATGGCCGCTGTGTTCGGTTTCCACACAGCCTGAACCATCATTGGCAGCTAACGAGGATTGCCGGCAATGCTGATGGTTTACCTGCCCCTTGTCATCGCACGATGGATTCACTTCGCATCGGTGTTCGTGTTGTTCGGGTCTTCCTTCTTTTGGCTCTACATGGGAACCGAGCGATTCTCGGCCGGCCCTGGCGGATTGCCTGGAGCCCTTCGCGCGACAACCATCTTGCTGCGCATCGCTGCTCCCGTGGCGGCGATTTCCGGCGTCGCCTGGCTCGCGTGCGTTTTGATCAATATGGCGAGGGACTTTGGCAGCGTCGCCGATCCAGAGGATTTACGGCTGTTCTTTTTTGAAACGCCCTTTGGCACGATGTCCATCGTGCGCCTCGCGCTCCTTACGATTGGCGTCGTGATCGCCTTCCTGCCTTGGCACGGTCGCTGGCGGTTCGCCGCACTCGTGCCGGTTGGCGCCCTGCTTTTGATCACCCAAGCCTGGTTTGGCCATTCCGCCGAAGGCGCCGGGCTTTATCGCGCCAGTATGATCGCGGTCTATGCTGTCCACACGATTACCGCGGCGGCCTGGGCGGGCGGGCTTCCGGCGCTCCTTTTCGCGCTCGTCGAGCAGCGGCGCTTCGGCCCCTATGAAGCCCGCGACCGTACTCTCAACGTTTGCAGCCGCTTCTCCTTGATGGCGATGATCGCGGTCACCTTGGTTGTCGCAAGCGGCATCGCCAACGCGGGCTTTCGTGTCGCCGGATCGTTCGGCAAGCTTTTCGGTTCGGCTTACGGCGATGTGCTGCTTAAGAAGTTAGCTGTCGTCGCGGCTATGCTTGCCGTGGCCTATTTCAACCGCTTCATCGCGACGCCAAGGTTGCGCGCCGCTTCCTCGAAGGGAATGAGGCAAATCACCTGGCTTCGGTATAGCGTTGCCTTCGACGTCGTACTCGGCGCGCTTGTTCTCGGCGCATCGGCTATCCTCGGCATCACAATGCCGCCGCAATAGAGCTCGGCGAACCTGCGGCGCCTGGTTCGGTTTATCGAGTTTGCAACGTAGAGCGATGTTCTACGTTTGCGAAGGGGGACGGTTCGAACCCCATTTCTCGAACCCTATTGGGAGGAACACCCATGGATCGTCGTGAATTCATTGCCGCCGCCGGAACTGTCGCCGCGGTAACTTCGACGTCACAGGCCTTTGCACAAATGGCTGCTGAAGAGCCAGATATGCATCCGCCGCAATACAAGGCTCTCGAGAAAGCCACCGTTGAATGCGTCGCCACCGGCAATGATTGCCTCAGGCATTGTTTCGGCATGTATAAGATGAAGGACACGAGCATGGCCGCTTGCGCCGATGCTGCCTTCCAACTCGTCGCCGCCTGCGGCGCGCTGGCGGCGCTTGCCGCGGTCAATTCTGAGCATACCGGCCATCTTGCCAAGGTGGTCGAGATGGTCTGCAACGATTGCAAGAAAGAATGCGACAAGTTCCCCAAGGTTACCGAATGCAAGGCTTGCGGCGACGCATGCAAGGCCTGCGCCGAGGAATGCCGTAAGGCTGCCTAGTATCTGTGATCGCAGAGGAGCGCGGCACATCCATGCGCCGCGCTCTTGCTGCGGAGATGGCATTTTTGATTAGTTCAGCGAGCGAGAAGGAATGCCGCAATGAGCGCGTTGCGAATCATTCAGGTAGCGGTGGTCACATCAATAGCGGCCCTTGTGACGGCCGTTATTGTATTCTCTCTGTTACCGCCGCCGACGAAGCAACAGGCCGAAAGCGTGCCGATCGGCGGTCCTTTTGAATTGGTCGATCACGACGGGACAAAAGTGACGGACAAAACTTTTGCCGGCAAGCCCAGCTTGATCTTTTTCGGTTACACATCGTGTCCGTATGCCTGCCCCACGACCCTCTCCAGCCTGTCCACCTGGCTCAACGCGCTCGGCCCCGATGCCGACAAGCTCAACGTCTTGTTCATTTCGATCGATCCGGAGCGGGACACTTCGGCGCACCTGAAGGAGTATCTCTCGTCCTTCGACCCGCGCATACGCGGACTCACCGGAACCGGCGAGCACATTGCCGCCGTCGCAAAGGAATACCGCGTGCTTTACTACAAGGGCGTCCCGCTCAAAGAAGGCGCCTACACAATGGACCACACAACGGCGATCTATTTGATGGACCGCGCCGGAAAGTTTGTAAATCAGATTTCTTTGCAGACGGACGATAAGATCGCAATTGAAAGGCTGAGACAGCTCGCGGCGTTGTAGTTGCTGCACAAACCGGGGATTTAGTCCCGACCCATTATTATCTATGGCATGACGGCGCTTGCGGCGCATGGCGCCTGGCGGTAATTAGACTTTTGGAAATGCTTCCGGCCGTGCGAACCAGCCCGGCAGCTCCCGCGACGGGAGCTCAACCTCTGGTGCCCCATGCCGGCGACGCCGCACATCGAAAAGCACTTTCTCGCCTCCGCCCTTGTCCGCGACGTTGTAATCGGAATGGCGGATGGGCTGACCGTTCCTTTCGCGCTTGCGGCGGGCCTTTCCGGGGCCGTGTCCTCGACCGCTATCATTATAATGGCCGGTCTTGCCGAGGTCGCGGCAGGCGCGATCGCGATGGGTCTTGGCGGTTATCTCGCGGCGCAAACAGATCTTGAACATTACCACTCCGAACTGCAACGTGAGAAAGCCGAAATCAAGCAAGTGCCGGAAACCGAGCGCGCCGAAGTCCGGCAAATTCTGCGCGAACAGGGCCTCGATCCCGTCCTGACCGAAACGGTAACCGCCGCCCTCACCCGCGACCCGGACCGTTGGGTCGATTTCATGATGCGTTTCGAGCTTGGCTTGGAAGAGCCGGCGGCGGGCCGGGCACTCAAAAGCGCTTTCACGATCGGCGGCGCGTATGTCGTCGGCGGTCTTATTCCGCTGGCGCCTTATTTCCTGCTGGACACGGTTTCCCGCGCGCTTCCGGTCTCGATCGCGCTGACTCTTGCTGCCCTCCTGATCTTTGGCGGCGTCAAGGGCCAATTGACCGGCGTCGCGCCGTTCCGTAGCGCCTCGCAGACGGCGATCGTCGGTTCTCTTGCCGCCGCTGCCGCCTTTGCCATCGCGCGGCTCGTTGACCGTTGACCGCGCTTTCGAAAGGAAAACCGATCAAGGACAAGGTCCATATGTGGAGCGCGGCCCCCTCGTTCACCCGCCGATCATGGTGGTAATGACATCGCCGCCGCGCGCGATTGTCAATTTCCAATAGTTGCGCTGCTCGCTCACCGCCGCTTCGAGTTCCCGCGTGGTGCCGATTGGCCTGTCGTTGATGGACATGATGACATCGCCTTTTTGAAAATTGACCATCGCCGCCCGCGAGCCGTCCTCGACGTTGCTGACGACGACGCCCCCGCTCACGCCATGGAGGGATAATTCTTCCAAAACCGCCGGCGACAGATTGATCACGGTCATGCCGGAGAAGGGGGAGGAGCCGTTGAGCTTGACAGGGTCGCGGGCCGGAATTTCCGGGGCCGGAATCAGTTTGACCGAGGCCGTGCTCTGTTTGCCGTTACGAAGCAGGGTAAGGGACGCGGCGCCGCCGAGCGGTTTCGTGGCCATCCGGTAGCCGAGACCCTCGGGATCGTCGACGCTCTGACCGTCGATGGCGGTGATGAGATCGCCGCGTCGTAAACCCGCCTCGGCGGCCGGACCGCCGACGGAGAGATCGGCGACAAGCGCGCCCGACGACCGGTCGAGGCCGAGCGAATCGGCGATTTCCCTCGACACGGCCTGCAGGCTCGCGCCGAGCCAGGGGCGCCGCACCGCGTGTCCTCCGCCCTTGGCGGCGGCGATCACGATTTTCACCATATTAACCGGGATTGCGAAACCGATCCCGATCGAACTTCCGGTTTGCGAAAAGATCGCGGAATTGATGCCGACGAGCTTTGCCCGCATATCGACGAGGGCGCCGCCCGAATTGCCCGGATTGATCGCGGCGTCGGTTTGAATAAAAAATCCGTAATCGGATATTCCAACCTGGGTGCGCGCCAGCGCCGAGACGATTCCCTGGGTCACCGTCTGCCCGACCCCGAACGGATTGCCAATGGCCAACACGATGTCGCCGACTTCGAGCGCGTCGGAATCGCCCAATTGCATCACCGGAAAGTTCTCGCCCTCCTTCAAGCGCAAGACCACGAGATCGGTTCGCTGATCGCGCAGGACAATCACGGCCTCGAATTCCCGCTTATCGGCGAGCGCGATTTTCACATCCGTCATGCCTTCGATGACGTGATAATTTGTGACGACGAGGCCCGACGCATCGACGAGGACGCCGGAGCCGAGGGAGCGCGCGGTCGGGCCGCCTGGCCTGGAATTGCCGCCCTCGCCGAAGAAATAGCGAAAAATCGGATCGTCGAAGAGGGGATTGCGCGGCCGCTTATCCGTCCGGGAGGCATAGACATTGACGACCGCGGGTTGCGCCTTTTTGACGACTGGCGCGAAGGACAAGAAAATGTCGCTTTGCGTCTGAGGCGTCTGGCGCGGCGGCTCGGCACTCGCGGAAACGGCAAAGAGAACCAGTCCCAGATGCAAAGCGGTCAAGGCCGGGAGCAATCCAAGCGAGGGCGTGTTCATGGATCGCTCCAAACCAGCGGACCTGACCCTGCATCGGATTTAAGCGAGAACCGGTTCGCTTCAAGGCAATGCACCGAACGATCCCTAAGCCGCCGCCTCTTCCTCGGCGCCTGATACCTGACCCGAATCCATTCCCTTGGCATCGACATCGCGGTCGACGAATTCGATGACCGCCATGGCGGCATCATCGCCATGGCGAAAGCCAGCCTTCAACACCCGCGTGTAGCCGCCATGCCGGTCCTTGTAGCGCGGCGCGAGAACGGCGAAAAGCTTGCCGACGAGAATGGCATCCTTGATTTGAGCGATGGCTTGGCGCCGCGCATGCAGATCGCCGCGCTTGCCGAGCGTGACCAGCTTCTCGACGATCGGGCGCAAATCCTTTGCCTTCGGCAGCGTGGTGACGATCTGCTCGTGCTTGATCAGCGCTTGGCACATATTGGAAAACATCGCCTTGCGATGTTCATGCGTGCGGCCGAAGCGGCGCTTGGCATGTCCGTGATACATGGCGTTCTCCGTTATTTTCGCGGCCGCCGTGCCAAGGTACGACCGCACCCGTTGCATCCCGCTCGCTTTGGACGAGAGCGAAGCGATATTCCGATCAGTAATGTTCCTCGAACCGTTTGGCGAGTTCATCGATATTGTCCGGCGGCCAGCCGGTGACGTCCATCCCGAGGTGGAGGCCCATCTGGGCCAGCACTTCCTTGATCTCGTTCAGCGATTTGCGCCCGAAATTCGGCGTGCGGAGCATTTCCGCTTCGCTCTTTTGAATGAGATCCCCGATATAGACAATATTGTCGTTCTTCAGGCAATTCGCCGAGCGCACCGAGAGTTCGAGCTCATCGACCTTCTTGAGGAGCGCCGGGTTGAAGGCGAGTTCGGGAATCGACGGCGTCGTCTCGACCCGGCGCGGCTCCTCGAAGTTGACGAAGACATTGAGCTGGTCCTGAAGGATACGCGCCGAGAAAGCGATCGCATCTTCGGGCGACAGCGATCCGTTGGTTTCCACTTGCATGGTAAGCTTGTCGTAATCGAGGATTTGCCCTTCCCGCGTATTCTCGATCCGGTAGCTTACTTTCTTGACCGGCGAGTAGAGACTATCGACCGGGATCAAGCCGATCGGCGCGTCTTCCGTCCGGTTGCGGTCGGCCACGACATAGCCCTTGCCGGTGTTGACCGTGAATTCCATGCGGATTTCGGCCGCTTCGTCGAGCGTACAAATGACAAGCTCCGGATTGAGGATCGAAATATCGCCGGTCGTGCCGATGTCGGCGGCGGTGACCTTGCCGGGACCCTGCTTCTTCAAAACCATGCGCTTCGGGCCATCGCCCGGCATCCTGAGGGCGATGTCCTTGATATTGAGCACGATGTCGGTCACGTCCTCGCGCACGCCGGGGATCGACGAGAACTCGTGCAAGACACCGTCGATATGGACCGAGGTAATCGCCGCGCCTTGCAGCGACGACAATAGAACGCGGCGCAGCGAATTGCCGAGGGTTAGGCCAAAGCCGCGCTCGA
>JALZAY010000094.1 GCA_030948025.1 Pseudomonadota bacterium | reverse complement strand
CACCGCACAACACTGCTCACGCCGATGCCGAACCGTTTGGCCGCATCCCGGCAGCTTGCGCCCGTCACAACAGCCGCCACCACGCGGGTCCGAAGATCTTCCGAATAGGGCTTCGTCATTCATCCTGCTTTTTGTCCCGCGAGAGGCCAACGCAGTGGATTCGTCGGGCGCATTCCAAGTCTTCGAGGGGATGCGCGCGAGACAGATGAACCGGCGTAAAGACATTGGGGGTCGGCGCCCCCGCGGAGCTCAATTGGCCGCGTTGCCGCCCGCGAAGGCCGCGAGCAGCAAAACTAGCCCCAATCCCAAAACCGCGAGCGCGGCGCCGGCTTCGAACAGGCGTCCGGCAATCAGGGCCCGTCCGGAACCGGCTTTGGAATATTTGAGCGCCGCGGTTTTGGCGAGGACAGCCGCGCTGGCGAGCGCCGCAGTGGTGATCGCGGTGCCAAGCGACATCGCTATAACGGCAAAAACGCCGGTTGAAAAAATCCCTTGCGCCAAGGCGAAGACAAGAACGAGAATTGCACCAGAACAAGGCCGCGATCCTGCCGCCATCATCGTCAACAGAACGCTTTTCCAAGAAAATCCGGCCCCGAGCGTGCGCGGATCGGGCGCATGGAAATGGGCGCAACCTGGGCCGTGAACATGGTCTTGAGAGCAATCGTCGACGAGAAAGGCGCGGGCCGTCCCCTCCGCCGCAACGGCGACGGCGGGCGCGGCGCGCCAAGCGGAAAGAAGGGCCGTGCCTTTTACGTAAACCAAAGCGCCACCGAGAACCACTATGCCGGCATAGCTCGCGATCTCGACCGCGTTCGAGGCCGCCGTCATGTGCTTGGCCGTCGCCTTGAAGACCATGGCGCCGATGCCGACGATCGCCACAGCGCTAAAGCCTTGCAGGAGCGCCGCGCCAAAGGCAATCACGAGACCCCGCCGCAAGGCGCGCTCATTAGCGAGCATATAGGAAGCAATCACCATCTTACCGTGGCCAGGGCCCGCGGCATGAAAAATACCGTAAGCGAGGCTTAAACCCGCCAGACCCCAGGCTGCCGCGCCGCTTTGTTTGGCGGCACGGATGGCCCCGCTTAGCAGGCGATAAAAGCCCGCCTCCTGGGCCAAGATCCAGCCGCTCACACCTAGCGCGCTGCCAGCAGAGCCCTCATTGGCGCCGACCGCGAATGGGTGATGCACGCCCTGCCCCAGGGATTGGGACGAAGCCAAGACGACCATGCAGAGCAACGCAGGGGGCAAGACCGGCCGGGCGGCGGCAAGGCCTCGCCGCACGCGCCGCCAAACCGCCGCGAAGGAAAACTGGATTGAGTTCAACAGGGCCTCACGGACAAGCGACAATAATCCGGCTCGCGAGTTTGATTCCGAAATCATAGCCCGGCGAAAGACCGCTGAAAAAGGATTCCGAAAGTTTCTTGGTGTCATCGGCCGCCAAGGGCTTCGATCCGAGCAGATTGACCGAACATCCTTTTGGCGCGCCGGCCATGCCGACCGGATCTTGCTTTTCCATCTCGAAAGCCACGAAATAGGTTGGATCATAGACTTGAAAGGAGAAGGCTTTCGCTGCGCTGGCGGGGGTTTTCAACGGAAGCGTAAACCGGAGAACCACGAGTTTGTCCTCCCGCTGTTCCAACGAATAGTCGATGGGCGTCCCAAATTCGATCTTTGCGTTGGCCACTTTGGCATAAGTGAAAAAGTCGAATTCGGCCAGGGATTCAACATTGGTCTTGGCGAGCGGCGCCAGCTCTTCCTTGGTCATGAGCTGGCCATCCTTTCCCTGCCCCTCCGTCACGAAAGCCGAATACATCTCGTCAAATGTCCAGGCGTGGCGGATGGCCTCGATCTCACCTTTTGCGTCGAAAATCACCTGCGCGCGCGCCGATACCCACACGTGCGGGTGCGCCGCCGCGTTTTGGGCGAGACCGGCCACGAAAACGGCGGTCAGGATAAACCCCGAACACAAACGCCTGAGCATGCAGAGCCCTTCGTCGGCTCATTTCGCGAAGCAATCACTCGCGGTGGACCCCTGCCTCGAGGCAGGCTTTATGACCGCGCAAGTCTGGCCGAAGAAAGGCGGCGATGGAACGTCGGCCGGCAAGCGATAGGCGGCCTTGAAGCCGTCGAAGCGCCAACCGACCCGCAAAGCCTCGCATCAATCCTTGACAAAAAAATAGCCGCACAGGATGAGGGCGAGGCTTTTGACACGAGCTTGGTAATGAACTTTTCGATATTCGAAGTTGGACTATTCCAGACGTGACGGGATTCATTCAAGTGCATCCGTGCAACAGTCACGAACCATTTTGCACACGTATTTAAAAAGCCTCTTGCCGGTCGAATACCGGAAATCTAGTCTTTGGTCATGTTTGGCAGACCAAGAGTTATCTGGATTATGGGCGAGACATCATGCGGCGGGCATATGGTTTTTCTAAAATTTCGTGGCTTGGCGCGGCGCTTTGGCTGGCGGCAATGGCGCGGGGCTTCGCGCAGGCCGCCTCGCTCGGTGCGGCGATTGAGCTGCCGGAGGTGGAGGTGGTCGCGACCTCGCCCTTGCCTAGCGGCGGCGAAAATCGCGACAACATCCCGGCGATGGTCCAAAGCGTGCCCGCCGAGGATTTCGCCCGCACCAATTCGCCAAGCGTGACCGACACATTGCAGCAACAAATTCCGGGCGCCGTGTCGATCGACGTCAACGGCAATCCCTTCTCACAGGATTTGTTCTATCGCGGTTTCCACGCCTCGCCGAGGCAGGGCACCCCGCAGGGCCTCGCGGTCTATCAGAACGGCATGCGCGTCAACGAGGTTTTCGGCGACACCGTCAATTGGGATCTGATTCCTCCACAAGCGATCTACCGCGCCGACATATTCACGAACAACCCAACCTTCGGTCTCAACGCACTCGGCGGTGCGGTCAGCCTGCAAATGAAAAACGGTTTTCTCTGGCAAGGCCTAGAGACCCAAGTCCTGGGTGGCTCCTTCGGCCGCGTCAGCGGGCTGTTCGAATATGGCAAGCAAATCGGCGATTACAGCCTTTACGTCACGGGCGACGCGACGCGCGACGGCGGCTGGCGCTTGTTCTCGCCTTCGAACCTGTTCCGGCTCTATGGCGATCTAGGCTACCGGACGCCCGGCAACGAACTTCATTTCACCGCCTTGGGCGCCCGCAATTCGCTCGGCGTTATCGGCCCTACGCCAGTCCTCCTTCTCGACCAAAACGAGAGCGCCGTGTTCACCCATCCGCAAACGACGCTGAACGAAGCGGGCACGGTCGCCTTCACCGGCAAATTCGACATCAATCCGCAATGGTCGATCGCGAGCAATTTCTACATACGTACTTTCGAGCAGCGCCATACCGACGGCAATGACGCGGATCTTCAAAAGTGCTCGGACAATGGTTTACTCATCGATCCTTCTATTCCTCCTGACTCTCTTTGCCTTAACAGCAACAATTTTCTTAGCGTAAAGGACGGAAATGCCTTCGTCATCTTGGATCGCAACCGCAGTCCGATCCCGCTTTCGCCGAGCGCGATTTACGGGACCACCGATCGCACCTCCATCCATGCCACAACCTTCGGCACGGCGCTGCAAGCAACCGATAACGACACATTCTTCGAGCACCAGAATTATTTCACATTTGGCGCCAGCGTGGACCGCAGCCTGTTCAGTTTCAGCGCCACCAGCCAGCTTGGCACCATCTTCCCCGATTTGGTCGTCGGCAATGGAGACTTTCCGGGATCGAGCTCGATCATCGCCACGTTGGGAAGAATAGGCTATGTGCCAACCTTCGTCACCGGCACCACAACTTATTATGGCGTCTACACACTTGACACCTTTAACATTACGCCGGAGCTCGCCCTGACCGCGGGCGCACGTCTCAACATCGCTCAGATCGTCTCCGAGGATGCCACGAACCAGGCGCCCGAGCTCAACATCAACGACACTTTCTCGCGGATCAATCCGGTGGCCGGCCTGACCTATAAAATCCTGCCCACCGTCACCGTCTACGGGGGCTACTCCGAGGCGAACCGCGCGCCGACGCCGCTCGAACTCGATTGCGCGAGCCAAACGCGGCCTTGCATTGTGGAACAGTTTCTTGGCTCCGATCCGCCTCTGAAGCAAGTGGTGGCGCATACCTACGAAGCGGGACTGCGTGGGGTACAGGCCATATTCGATACGGGCCAAGTCGATTGGAAGGCTGGCTTCTTCCGCACGGATAGCACCAACGACATCATCTCGCTCGCTAGCACAATCACTGGGCGCGGCTTTTTCACCAATGTGCCGTCAACCCTGCGCCAGGGCGCCGAGGCCGAGGCAAACTTCCACTATGGCAATCTATCGGCGTACGTGAACTACGCATTCATCGACGCGACCTACCAGTTCTCCGCAACCTTGGCGTCTCCGAACAATCCTTTCGCCGACGCCAATGGAAACATATTCGTAACGCCGGGTGATCACATCCCGGGCATTCCGCGTCACCAGGTGAAGTTCGGCGGCGACATTGCGGTGACGCCCAAATTCAAGCTCGGCGCCGATGTGCTCGTCGCCGGCGCCCAATATTTTGTTGGCGACGGCGCCAACCAAAACCCGAAACTGCCGCTCTATTGGGCTGCAAACCTTCACGCCTCCTATCAGCTGGACGAGCACGTTCAGTTCTTCGGGCTCATCAACAATATCTTCAACAACAGAAACGCGACCTTTGGCACTTTCTTTAGTACGGGCACCGATGCACAGAATGCGACGCCAATCGTTTTTACTAACAATCCGCGCACGGTCACGCCCCTACAGCCGATCTCCTTCTATGGCGGCGTGAAGGTGACTTTTTAACAGATGCCCAAAGGGTGCGGACTCTCTGGATAGGGATGGCCTGGCGCGGGGCTTTGCCTTCCCCTGTGCCATGCGCTAATGCTTGGAGGCACGCCACTAGGGCTGGTCCGGCGACAAGCATTTGGGGACCCCATGACGAATCAGGCCCGCTTCACGATCGCCAGTCTCTTGGAGGGAAAGAGCGCGGTCGTGCAAATCACGCCTGTCGCGGCCGATGGGAGTCCGCCCGGGAACGCTGGCGCCGGGTTCCAAGTGTCGAAAGGATTGGGCCTCGAAATTGAAAATATTGCTGCTCTGCCAGATGCCGAGGATTATTCGCTCCACGAATTCTACCGCGCCAATTTCGCGCCATCGGAGATTGCCTATTGTATCAGGCAGCCCGCGGTAAAGGCGGCCTTTCAAGGTCTCCTCGCGGCCAAGCGCGCCATCATTAAATCGGGTGCGGCGAACGACTCGCCGGATGGGCCGCGAAGCGTCGAACTCGGCTTCGATGCTGAAGGCAGGCCGGCCTATCCCGGCTGCCTGTTAGCGATCGGCGATACCGGCACGATAGCGGTGGCGGTCTGTCTCTGGCTAGGCAGGCTTGACTGGCCGACGTCGCCGCCAGCGAGCGAAGGCGAGGCTGCGCGCCCGCAAATGCGGACATTTCCGGCAAAAACCAGGATTCTCGCGTTTCTGGTTTTGCTGTCGCTGTTGCTTCTGTTTGCATTGGGGCTCTGGAAAATCCTCGAACTGTGGTGGCACTAAATTTCGTTGGCCGCCCCGCGTTGGTTGCCGTCGCATGCCGCGTCGAGTTCGCCGGCAAGCCGTAGCCATTCTTCTTCGGCGGCAACGAGAATTCGCTCAAGTTCGCCGCGCTGGGAGGATAAAAGCGCCACCTTGGCCGGATCCTCGATGTAGACCTCCGGCTCCGCGAGCGCCTTGTCGATGCGCGAAACGAGATCGTGAAACTTGCGCATCTTTTCCTCGATCGCCGACATGCGCTTGTCTAACTGGGCCGCGTTTTTTGCGGCGTGCGGGTTCTGATCGCGGTCCGGAGCCGCTTGCCTGGCCTCGCCCCGGACTTTTATCAAAGGCCTGCCATTGCCGCCGCCGGCTCGTTCGAGGACATATGCGTTGTAATCGTCGATGTCGCCGTCAAACGGTTTGACCGTGCCTGCTTCCACTAGCCAGAGGCGGTCGGCGCAGGCGTCGAGGAGATATTTGTCGTGCGACACCAGAATGACCGCGCCCCGATAGTCATTGATCGCCTCGATCAAGGCGGCGCGGCTATCTATGTCGAGATGATTAGCCGGCTCGTCGAGAATTAACAGGTGAGGTCCGTTGAAGCTTGCCAGCCCCAAGAGAAGTCGGGCTTTTTCGCCCCCGGACAATTGCGCGGCTGTCGTGTCCGCCTTCACATTCGGAAAGCCGAGCTGCGCGCATTTTGTGCGAATCCTTGCCTCCGTCGCCTCGCGCATGAGCAAGGCGACGCATTGATAGGGGGTTGCCTTCGGATCGAGATCGTCGATTTGATGCTGGGCAAAGAATCCCACCTCCAGTTTCGACGAGCGCCGGATATTGCCGGCTGTAGCTTTCAGCCTTCCGGAGACAAGCTTCGCGAACGTCGATTTGCCATTGCCGTTGGCGCCGAGAAGGCCGATCCGGTCGTCGTCTGAAATCGTGAGGGAAAGCCGCCGCAAGACCGGCTCCTCGCCGTAGCCCGTGCTCGCATCCTCCATCGCGACAAGCGGCGGACTCAAAGGCCTTCGCGGCGAGGGCAAATGGAAAGGCAGGACTTGTCCGTCGACGATGGCCATCACGGGTTCCATCTTGGCGAGCATTTTCAGGCGCGACTGGGCCTGCGCCGCTTTTGTCGCCTTGGCGCGGAAGCGATCGACGAAAGACTGGAGGTGCTTGCGCTGGTCGTCTTGTTTCTTCTTCTGTTTGAGCGCGAGCGCTTGCCGTTCACGCCGCTGCCACTCAAAACGCGAATAATTGCCGCGCCAGAGGGTCAGTTTGGCTTGGTCGAGATGCAGGATATGATCGCAAACGGCGTCGAGCAAATCGCGGTCGTGGCTGATGACAAGGACCGTTGTCGGATAGCGTTGAAGATAATCGATCAGCCAGAGCGTGCCTTCGAGATCGAGGTAATTGGTCGGCTCGTCGAGAAGCAAAAGATCGGGGCTCGAAAACAAAACGGCGGCGAGCGCGACGCGCATCCGCCAGCCGCCGGAAAATTCGTCGAGCGGCCGTTGCTGCGCCGTTTCATCGAAGCCAAGACCGGCCAAAATGCGCGCTCCCCGCGACGGCGCCGCATGCGCCGAAATATCGACGAGGCGCGTTTGAATCTCGCCGATGCGCGCCGGATCGGCAGCGGTCTCGGCTTCGGCCATCAGACGCGCGCGTTCGAGATCGGCGGCAAGGACAAAATCGATCAAGTTTTGAGGCCCGCCCGGGGCCTCCTGCTCGACCCGGCCGAGACGCGTTGCACGGGGGAGCGATATGGCACCCGCGTCCGGCGCAAGTTCGCCCGCGATCATTTTGAACAGCGTCGTCTTTCCGGCGCCGTTGCGGCCGACGAAGCCCGCGCGTGCGTTGCCGGGAAGCGCGGCAGTCGCTTTGTCGAAAAGAACCCGCGGCCCGAACCTGAGAGTGATGTCGTTGATATGGAGCATGCGGGCTTTTCGCCTGCCGGGCCGGTCCTGGCAAGAGCAAGGCCGAGGCAGCTAGATCGGGTTTTTTGTCCGATATTCTCGCGCAATCGTACCAAAATGTTTCACGTGAAACATTTTGGTACGATTGGCGGGGCGGAAATACGCATGGCCTCGTACCTCCGGCGGTCCGAGACCCGTGGGAATGCGCGGAAAAGCGTGACCCGCCCTCGATCGCGCTGAGGCGTCGGCGCAATGGCTCAGATGAAGGCAAGACCAGCGTCTTTCAACACAGGACGGGGACGATGCTCGAAATCTGGCGGGTCCGCTTCCAAGCGTACCGGCTTCGCCTTGCTAGGCGTGTGTAAAGCAAGTACGACGAGGCGGAAACTGGCTATCTTGAGAATGCTGGAATAATTGGGAGGATATGACTTATGCATAGCAAAAACAGCACCGGAAGCCGCGCCGCATGGACGCGGGGGTTTATGGCCCTCTTCGCCATCATGCTGGCGATGGCGATAAGCACGATGGCCCCGCCGGCGGCGGCGGCGCCCTTCGCCTATGTCGTGAATGGCGGCGACGGCACCGTTTCGGTGATTGACACGGCCACGAACACGGTGGTGGGGACCCCGATCCCGGTGGGGAGGGAGCCGTTTGGGGTCGCCGTCACCCCGGATGGGAAACATGCCTATGTCGCGAATCGGGGCTCCCACAACGTTTCAGTGATCGACACGGCCACGAACATGATCGTGGCCACGGTCGCGGTGGGGAATGTTCCTTTCAACGTCGCGGTCACCCCGGATGGAAGCCGCGCCTATGTCGCGAATGCAGGCTCCAACAACGTTTCGGTAATCGACACGTCCACCAACACGGTGGTGGGGACCCCGATCCTGGTGGGGAATAGCCCAATTAGGGTCGCCGTCACCCCGGACGGAAAACACGCCTATGTCACGAATTTTACCTCCAACAATGTTCGGTGATTGACATGGCCAGGAACACGGTGGCGGCCACGGTCCCGGTGGGGAATAGCCCCAGGGGGGCCGCCGTCACGCCGGATGGGAAACACGCCTATGTCACGAATGGGGGCTCCAACACTGTCTCGGTGATCGACACGGCCACCAACACGGTGGAGGGTGCCACGATCCCGGTGGGGAGTAGCCCCAGAGGGGTCGCCGTCACCCCGGATGGGAAACATGCCTACGTCGCGAATGTTATCTCCGACAATGTCTCGGTGATCGACACGTCCACCAACACGGTGGTGGGGACCCCGATCCTGGTGGGAGATAGCCCCTCTTTGGTCGCCGTCGCGCCGGACGGGAAACACGCCTATGTCACGAATTTGGCCTCCAACAATGTTTCGGTGATCGACACCGCCAGCAACACGGTGGCGGCCACGGTCCCGGTGGGGAGCAACCCCGTTGGAGTGGGCATTGTTCCGCCGTAGGCGGGCGTACCCTACGGTGGCGGCCACGGTCGTGGCGGTGGGCATCATTTCGCCGCCGCCGCACGCCCCCTTCGCTTTTTATCGCGATTACATGAACTGAATTCCCATAATGGATTATAATAATAATCCAGAATAAAATACAAATGACAGGCACATACAAATGACAGGCACATACAAAGCAGTGGAAGTCTCCGCACCCGGATCGCTTCGAGTAGTGGAACGGCCAGTCTCTGAGCCTGGAGCGGGTCAGGTTCGGATTCGGGTGGAAGCATGTGGAATTTGCCACACCGATGCCGCCACGGTGACGGGAATCTACCCCGGTCTGACTCTGCCGCGTGTTCCTGGACATGAAGTGGTTGGTCGCATTGAAGCCATCGGTAGCGGAGTGTCCAGATGGAAAATCGGTCAACGGGTTGGTGTCGGCCTCATTGCCGGAGAAGATGGGGTGTGCGAACCTTGCCGACGCGGAGACATCGTGAATTGTCAGAACCCTGTGGTATTGGGAGTAACCGCGGATGGAGGATATGCGGAAGTGGTGATCGCTGAAGCGCGCGGCATCGCTTCCATTCCTGATGAGCTCACATCCGTAGAAGCCGCTCCTCTCCTCTGCGCGGGTATCACGACCTACAACGCTCTTCGCAACGCCGACTTGCGCGGCGGAGATTTGGTCGCTGTGCAGGGCATTGGTGGCCTTGGGCATCTTGGTATCCAGTTTGCGCGGCACATGGGATTCCATACTGTCGCAATCGGGCGTGGACGCGAGAAGGAAAAGCTTGCGAAAGATTTGGGCGCGCACGTCTACATCGATACCGCCGTCGACGATGCCGCAGCAGTACTGCAGCGTATGGGCGGAGCCAGAGCGATTCTCGCAACAGCTCCCAGTGGCGGTGCTATGGGGCCACTTGTGTCCGGTCTTGCAGTCCGCGGCAAGCTCATCGTGGTGGGTGTACCGGAGGACCAGATGCAATTGAGTGCTTTCCCGCTCGTCTTTGGAGGGCGCTCGATTTACGGGAGCCTGACCGGCACGCCGATTGATACCGAGGACACCCTTGCCTTTAGCGTCCTGGAGAATATCCGCCCGATGATCGAGACAGTTCCTCTCGAACAGGCTGCCGATGCTTACGCTCGCATGATACAAGGCAAAGCACGGTTCCGCATGGTGCTGGTTACAAAGGACCTCACCATCGGCGAAGCGTGATCCGGTTCAATTGGGCCGGATCGCGCCCAAATGGCCGCCAGCCGGTATCGCGGTGGTAGAATCCGCCCGCGCAATCGATCACATCGATTGCCGCATAGGCGTGGAACCGCGCCCCGCCGCATTGGCCTTTTATGGGACTGTCGCGCTGGCGCGGCTCGCCGGCAGTACCGGCTACAAGTCTCTGTGAATGTATGGATTTTGCTGTCCGCGCCGCTTGCTCCGGTTTAAAGGAAAATAAAGTCATGGTGCCGGCGCAGTCGCGGGGCGCCATTCCATAAGATCTGAGTCCAGTGCATGGAAGACGAGGAAGCCAATCGCTTTTCCGCCCGCGCGGCGCGCTATGCCCGGGTCGGCGCCAATGCCAGCGGGATCGCGGCCAGGATTGCCGGCGCCCGTCTTCTCGGTGGAGGCGGTGCCTCGGGCAGCCGTGCTGCGCCCTTGGGGCGAGCGCTCGGCGGCCTCAAGGGGCCGGTGATGAAGGCCGCCCAGATGATGGCGAGCGTCCCCGGTCTCCTACCGCAAGACTATGCCGAGGAATTACAGAAGCTGCAGAGCGACGCGCCGCCGATGGGCGCGGCGTTTGTCAAGCGGCGGATGCGGGCGGAGCTCGGGACGGATTGGCAATCGCTGTTCGCCGCGTTCGATACTCGTCCCTCGGCGGCGGCTTCGCTCGGCCAGGTTCACCGGGCGGCCGCCAAGGATGGCGCAGCACTTGCGTGCAAACTGCAATATCCCGACATGGCATCGATCGTCGAAGCCGATTTGCGCCAGCTCAAAATTGTGTTCGCGCTGCACCGGCGCCTCAATCCGGTCATCGACACAAGCGAAATGGCGAAGGAAATCGGCGACCGCGTCCGCGAGGAACTCGATTATCGCCGCGAGGCCAAACATGCCGCGCTCTATCGCGATATTCTTGGCCATGTCGAGGAGGTTCGGGTGCCCGCCGTGCGGCCGGAACTGTCAACCGGGCGGCTGTTGACGATGGAGTGGCTCGAAGGCGGCAAACTGCTCGGCTTCAAACAAGCAAGCGAATCCGCGCGCAACCGCATCGCCAAGGCGATGTTCAAGGCCTGGTGGCTTCCGTTCATCCGGTTTGGCGTCATCCACGGTGATGCGCACCTTGGCAATTATACGGTGTTCGGCATGGCCGAAGACCAAGAGGTGCGCGGCATCAACCTCCTCGATTACGGGTGCATCCGGATTTTCACCGCCAAATTCGTCGGCGGCGTCGTCGATCTCTACGAGGGATTGCTGCACAAGGATTTCGCCCGCACCGTGCATGCCTATGAAACCTGGGGTTTTCGCGGTCTCACCAAGGATCTCGTCGAAACCCTGAACATCTGGGCGCGGTTCATTTACGCTCCCTTGCTCGACGACCGGGTGCGCAGCGTCGCCGATGGCGTCGCGCCGGCAAAATACGGTCGCAAGGAAACGTTTAGCCTCCACCAGGCTTTGAAGAAAGAGGGTCCGGTGCTGGTGCCGCGCGAGTTCGTGTTCATGGATCGCGCCGCGATCGGTCTTGGAAGCGCCTTTTTGCATCTCGACGCGAGGCTGAATTTCTACCAATTGTTCCATGAGACGATGGGCAAATTTTCGGCCGCCGCCCTGAACGAGCGGCAAGCAGGCGCGCTCGCCAAGGCGGGGCTGCCGGCGCCAGTTTGATGGCGATACCGATCCAAATTCATTTCCGATTATGCGCGCGCGCCAACGACGCTTATCGCCTGGGCGAATTTTGTTTCCTGCACAAACATTTGGCGGGTTGCGCCCTTTTGCCTCTTGCGCGCGGGGAAAATCATTGCGAAAGCTTAAGGCGATCCAAAACGCGCGATCAAAGATGGACAAAATGGCTGAAAATCACGCTCAACCCGCGGGCCCTCCCGCCATGGACTACGCCGGACACGAAAACCGTATGTCTATCCAGGTCATGAAATACACTGTGGCCGGCGCGGCCCTCATCCTCGCCTTGCGGGCTTGTTTCCACGAGTGACGGTTGCCGGACCCCAGCGCGTTCGATCAGCCGCGGCTTGACCGGAGGAGGAAAATCGGGCTGGGTCAAAACTTCAAGGATTCCCGGAGCCCTTTATGCTGATCGCTATTTCCGCCGAAAACGATCCCGCCGAGGGCCGTGTCGCGGCGACGCCCGAGACGGTTAAAAAACTTGTGGGCCTTGGCGCCGAGGTCAAGGTCCAAACCGGCGCCGGACTTAAATCCGGCATTCCGGATCAAGAGTACGCGCTCGCAGGCGCCGCGATCGCGCCCGACACTCTAGCCACGGTGAAAGACGCGGATATTGTGTTGCGGGTCCGGCGGCCTGGCGCGGCGGACATCGCCGGCGCCAAGCAAGGTGCCGCCATCGTCGCGATCATGGATCCTTATGGGCATATCGATGCGCTGACGTCCTTGGCGGCGGCTGGCGTTTGCGTCTTCGCAATGGAATTAATACCGCGCATCACAAGGGCGCAGACGATGGACGTCCTGTCGAGCCAGGCCAATATCGCCGGCTATCGCGCCGTCATCGATGCCGCCGCCGAATATGACCGGGTCATTCCGATGATGATGACGGCGGCGGGCATGATTCCACCCGCGAAAATCTTCATCATGGGCGTCGGCGTCGCGGGGCTGCAGGCAATCGCCACCGCGCGCAAGCTCGGCGCCATCGTCACCGCGACCGACGTCCGGCCGGCGACGAAAGAGCAAGTCGTCTCGCTTGGCGCCAAATTCATCGCCGTCGAGGACGAGGAATTCAAAGGGGCCGAGACAGCGGCCGGATATGCCAAGGAGATGTCGGCCGGCTACAAGGCGAAACAGGCGGCGCTCACCACTTCGCATATCGCCGCGCAGGATATTGTCGTCACGACGGCCCTTATTCCCGGCCGCCCGGCGCCGGTCCTTGTCACGGCCGCCATGGTCGAATCGATGCGTCCCGGCTCGGTTGTCGTCGATCTTGCGGTGGAGCGTGGTGGAAACTGCGAATTGGCGAAACCCGGCGAAACCGTCGTTTCAAAAAATGGCGTCAAGATCGTCGGCCATGTGAATGTCGCCGGCCGGTTGCCCGCCACGGCCTCGGCGCTCTATGCGAAAAACCTTCTGGCTTTCGTCGAGACCCTGATCGATCCGAAAACCAAGTCGCTCGCGATCAAGTGGGACGATGAACTCGTCAGGTCAACCTTGCTCACCCAGGATGGGGTTCTCGTGCATCCAAGCTTCCACGCTGCGGGCTGAGTCCCAGATCGCATCAACAATGGAACATTTCAATCGACACCGAATCAAGCAGGAGGAAATGAGATGGCAACCGAAATCGATCCGCAATTGCTGGACAAGATACGGACCGCGGCCCAGGCGGCGCGGCATGCCGCCGACAGCGCGCAGGCCTATGCCGAGCAGATCGCCACCGGCGCCTCGGCAGCGAGCGGCGGGGCGATCGATCCTTTTATTTTCCGGCTGGCGATTTTCGCGCTTGCCGTGATCGTCGGCTATTACGTCGTCTGGGCGGTGACCCCTTCCCTGCATACGCCGCTGATGTCGGTCACCAACGCGATCTCCTCGGTCATCGTGGTTGGCGCCCTTCTCTCGGCCGGCATCGATCCGAGCTCGGGCGACGGTTCAGACGCCGCCCGCGTGTTCGGTTTCCTCGCCCTGACCCTTGCTTCGGTCAATATCTTCGGCGGCTTCCTCGTCACCGAGCGGATGCTGTCCATGTTCAAGAAAAAGGGCTGAAGCGATGTTGAACGGAAATATCGCGGGTCTTTTATACCTCGTCTCGGGGATACTCTTCATCCTCGCGTTGCGCGGCCTATCCTCGCCCGAGAC
>JALZAY010000093.1 GCA_030948025.1 Pseudomonadota bacterium | reverse complement strand
AGCGCGCGATCGAACCATGTGAGGGCATGGCGCAAATCGCCGGCATTGAAATAGATCAGGCCGAAGATATAGCATCCGGCATTGCTCCGCGCGGCAAGATCCGCATATTGCTTGATTTGCGCGATCGCCTCTTGCCGCGCCCCAGCATTGAGCAAGGCAAAGGCTTCCGTGATCGCGGCTTGGAGAATCGCCCTGCTGCGAAATTCATCAAGGTGATCGAGTCTATCCAATTGTTCAAGCTGGGGGACGCTCATTTGACCGTGCTCATCAGGATGCGGGACATCGAGCCGAAACCGTATGCTCTTCAAGGGGTTATCCGGTACCGGCGGGAGAGATCAAAAGGGGTCAAGGCGAGCGGCGCGACGATCACGATGACGCGCCCGACGAAACATTTGACTCGGATTGAAGCGAAGAAAACTTTTGCGGGCCTGACGCGGGCCAGGCGGCCGCTATCAAAATCCGCAATGATCCCCCGCCGCCACGGACGGCTTCATTCAAGCTGCTTCAATGCCGCTTGACGGAGGCCAACCTGCCGATGCGATCAGCGGCGCGATCGCGGCGCTTAAGCCGGCGATCCGCCGAAGGGCTGCATTCGGATCGCGGTTCGCAATATGCGCCGGCCGATTACCGGAAGCTCCTCACCGCACATGGCCTCGTTGGCTCCATGAGCCGCCGCGGCAATCCTTACGATAACGCCAAGGCGGAAAGCTTCATGAAGACATTGAAGGCCGAGTAAGATATTTGAGGGACTACGAAACATTCGAAAACGTAACCGCCGACCTTCCCCGCTTCCTCGACGAGGCTTACAATCATTGCAGGCTCCCCGCCGCGTTCGGCTCTCTCAGGGCGACGTGGCGTGAGGCCGGGCGAGACTAACAAAAAGGCCGCACGGCGATGTTGCGCGGGCCGCAGAACGGGTGCATTCTACCAAACCAATTTGCCGCTACGCTAGAGCATGTCCAGAAGAAGTAGCTCGACTCTTTCGGTTCCGACGTGCTCCAACTCTTTGATTTCGAGCTGCGTCCTTATCGATCAAATGGTTCCATCTGATCGGGACGCGCTCAAGGGGATTGGTGTCCAAGCGTTGCGATCTGAAGGGACGCACCGTGGACGACTAATAAACAATCAGGAAAATTTCAGGGAGGCAAGGATGACAGTTGCACGCATTCTCGCGGCCAAGGGAAGGGACGTCGTCACCACCCAGCCGCATCGGACCTTGGCCGAGGCCGCCGCGCTTTTGACGGTGCGGAACATTGGCGCGGCCGTGGTCACCGACCCGCAAGGCCGCGTCCTTGGGATGCTATCGGAACGCGACATCCTTCATGCGGTTGGCACGGGCGGCGCGGCCGCGCTCGACGATGCCGTCTCAAAACATATGACCGCGCCGGTGGTGACAACGGATGAGGACGAATGCGTTCATGTCGCAATGGAAAAAATGACCGTCCGACGCTGCCGCCACCTTCCTGTCGTCGTGGACGAGAAACTGGTCGGTATTGTGTCGATCGGCGACGTGGTCAAATCCCGGCTCGAGCAAATCGAACACGAATATCAGGCGATGCGCGAATATATTGCGACCGCGTGAGCCAGGAAGGCCAAATTCACCGCTGCGAGATTGCGCTCTCGAACGGAGGCATCGCTATGTCGTTGGCGATGTCGGGTATTGCCCGGCGCGTGGCCTCGCGGCCGATCGCGATAAGTTCGTCGGCGCGATGAAAATCGAACAGGCCGACTTTGCCGAGCCGCGCATTGATGAGAACGTCGGGCGGATCGCCGGCGAGGCGCGAGCGCGAAATCCGGCCTTGCGCGATGTTGAACGCATCCATCATCGCGTTTGCAATCCCCGGCGCGCCGTCCTCGCGTTTGCCGAAAAGCCGGCGCAGATTGCCGCCCATTCCGCCGAAGATGCGCGCCCTCAGTGTGCGTCCCGCTTCCGGCGCGCCGAAGTTGTATTTTTCGAGCGCCGGCTCTATCGAGAGGGGATCGTGGATGGTTGATCCGCGAAAGGTTGCGTCGCTGACGAGATTGACGGCGACGACAACCTCGGCGCCAAGTGCACGGCAGAGCGTGACAGGGATGGGATTGACGAGCGCGCCATCGAACAGCCAGCGCCCATTGATCTTCACCGGTTCGAAAATCCCGGGCATGGCGTAGGAAGCCCGGATGGCATCCCCGACATCGCCTTTGGTCAACCAGATTTCATGTCCCGTGCCGACTTCGGTCGCAACAGTGGCGAATTTTTTGTCGACGTCCTCGAAGCTTAGGCCGGAGAATTCGTGTTCGAGCTCGCGCCGCAGCCTTTCGCCCCCGATAAAGCTCACCCCCGAAAACGACACGTCCATGAGGCTTATGACACGCTTCTTTGTCAGGCCGAGGGCGAATGTCTCCATCTCCTTGAGCTTGCCGGCGGCATAGGCTCCCCCAACCACGGCACCAATCGATGTGCCGGCGACCACATCTGGATAAATCCCCTGTGCGTTGAGTTCGAGTAAGACGCCAATATGCGACCAACCGCGCGCGGCGCCCGCGCCAAGCGCGATACCAATAATTGGCCTGCGAGCGACCGCGGCGGCGGCCGCGGCGCGTTCGTTAGCGCCCGCGCCGTTAACGTTCTTTCGGTAAAACGACATCTTGTTCAATTGTCCGGTCCTCGCGTGAGCGTCTTGGCGCGAACGGTCATGACTTGGCGGCGCCGCCAACGGTTTCTTGGCTTTCACCATAAACATGTCACCTTGCTCCAGAGTGTTCCACTTCTTGGTTGAAAATGCCTGAAGGAGACGGGCGTTCGACGCAAAATTCCGGAATTTATCAACATAAATTATGAGATCGGAATTGCCCGAGTCGAAAACAAGCTTGGCTTTATCGCGCCGAGCGCGACCTTGCGGTAGAAGCACGAACGTCGGCCCGTGTGGCAAGCGCCGCCGTTGCCGCCGGTCGCATCAACCGCGTCTGGCGTTCGATGTTCACGCCTCCGCTGAAACCCAAGGGCGAGGTGCGTCCAGTTGACGGCGCAATCGGCAATTTCCTGTGCTTGGCTGTGCGGTGGTGCGGACTCCCGTGCATCCCGACCCAACGGCAAGGTTCACACTTGTCAGGAAAGCCAAGCTGAGGCAGGATGGGGCGGAAACTGGCGGCTATTTGGGGAATGTCGGCCTAGGGTCTTCAACAGACGGGCATAGGCTTGCGGACATTGCCGCTACGATGAGGGAGGTCGCGGTGCTCACGCTCGTAATTGGAATCCTGATTATCGTCGTCGTCGGGGCGATCTTGTTTTGGGTCATCGATAAATTCTGTCCCGACGCGCGGCTTGCACAGCTTCTCAAGCTGCTAGTGGTGCTGGTCTGTTTGGGGGCGATCGTGGCGCGCTTGCTTCCGCTGCTTGGATATCCGTCTGTGCTGTAGCAGCATCAACGATTTTACGCGATATGTCTGTAGGCAGAACTTGGACTTGGCCATGGGAGCAGCCGTTGACGCTGAAGAGACTCGGCTTCCGCACGGTGGCTCGCGTGATGGGAGATCGCGATTTAGGCAATGGTCGGACTGCCTCAGTCGAAAACAAGCTTGGCTTTATCGCCGCCGAGTGCGACCTTGCGGTAGAAGCAAGAGCGTCGGCCGGTGTGGCAAGCGCCGCCGTTGCCGCCGGGTTCGACCGTCAGCAGCAGGGCGTCCTGGTCGCAATCGGTCCGGATTTCCGTGACTTTTTGCACCTGGCCCGACGTTTCGCCCTTGCGCCAGAGCGTTTGGCGTGAGCGGGACCAATAATGCACCACGCCGGTCTCAAGGGTTAGTCGCAAGGCTTCCGCGTTCATATAAGCCAGCATGAGGATTTGCCCGTCGCTCGCGTCCTTCGTCACGCAGGCGATCAGCCCGTCGGCATCGAAGCGCGGTGTGAACGCGATTCCTTCTTCCAATTCGGTCCTCCCGGTCTGGCTCGCGCCGGGACCGGGCGATGAAGAGGGCAAGGATGTCAAATCGAATTTCCCGTGCCGTGTTACGCTGCCCTATCAACAACTCCCGGGCCGGACACGGCCCGGGAATCTAGCGCTTATCCCGGCAAGGACGTGTGGTGCTCACTTGCCGCCGCGCAGCATTGTCAAGAACCGGATTTGCTCGGCGGGATCGTCGCGAAAGATGCCGGTGAATTGCGTCGTGACGGTTTCCGCGCCGTGTTTGCGAACGCCGCGCATGGACATGCACAAATGCTGGGCTTCGAGCATGACGGCGCAGCCGCGCGGGCGCAGATGCCGGTCGATCGCGCCGACGATCTGGGCGGTCAACGCCTCCTGCGTTTGCAGGCGTTTGGCGTAGATATCGACGAGCCGCGCCAGTTTGGAAAGCCCGGCGACGCCGGCCTCGGACGGATAATAGGCGACGTGCGCCATGCCGAAAAAGGGCACCATGTGATGCTCGCAGTGCGACGAAAACGGAATCTCGCGGATGAGAACCATATCGTCGTAGCCGTGAACCTCCTCGAAGACGCGGGCGAGCACGCTCGTCGCGTCTTCTTGGTATCCGGAAAAGAACTCTTCATAGGCCTTGACGACCCGTTTTGGCGTGTCGCGGAGACCCTCGCGCGAGGGATCGTCGCCGGTCCAGCGCAAAAGAACCCGCACGGCCGCCTCGGCCTCCTCGCGTGTCGGGCGCGCGAGGAGCGAAATGTTGCGTTGTGGCTGTGGACGTTCAAGCAAGGACTTAACCACGGCATCCATGTGGCGCCTCCATCAAAATTCGAATGAGCGTCCTTGGCCTTGCTCCCCATGATCAAAGAGCACCGGACGGACGGTTGTCCGGGGAGTTTCGCCTGGAAATTTGCCAGATCTCGTTCGCCAAACCCTGCTTTCCTATATAGTATGCGTCGGGCGCCGTCACCTGGACCTCTATGTCAAGCGAAGCCAATTTTTTCGATATATATAACCACCGGATCCTCGATCTGGCCGGTAATATTCCGCGCCAGGGACGGCTCGCGGTGCCCGGCGCCACGGCAACGGCCCATTCGAAGCTGTGCGGTTCGACGGTCGTCGTTGATCTTGTCATGACGGATGGCCAAGTGTTTGATTTCGCGCAAGACGTCAAGGCGTGCGCGCTAGGTCAGGCCGCTGCCTCGATCATGGCCCGCCACGTGATCGGCGCGACGGGACCGGAACTGCGCGCGCTCCGCGACCAGGTGCGCGCCATGCTCAAGGAAAATGGACCGCCGCCGGAGGGCAAATGGGCCGATATTGCCGTCCTCGAGCCGGTGCGCGATTTCAAGGCCCGGCATGCCTCGACCCTGCTCACCTTCGACGCGACGGTCGATTGCGTCAACCAGATAGAAGCCGCGAACGCCCGCGCGAGCGAACACCCCCGGCCGGGTCTACACAATGATTTGATCAGAACCCATTCCAACTGAAGGAATAGGCAACAACGACGCCGGCTGTAAGCTCATCTAGCGAGCCGAGCCGGTTCGGAATCGGACTTCCCCCCGCGCTGCTGACGTAGCGATTAACGCCGCCAAAAACCGTCGTGCTCCAAGCTGGCGTGAAATCATATTTGATCGCGCCGAGCCCGCCAACCGATGTCAGACCTCCATGGGCTTGATAGGGAAATACGTTGCCATTCAAGAATGCTTCCGCCGGCGTGACCGAGAAATAAGCGCTCGTGAACTGATTATCGCCAAATCGGAAGCGCGGGCCACCCGAAAACGTCCAAGGGCCATATTTCTCTACGATATCCAGTTCGATGTTGGCATCGAAGCCCTGGGCACCGCTGACCCCCTGGCGCGCCTCGAAGCGGGCGCGGATGAAGTCGGCAGGCCAGAGTTCCAGAAAGCCGCCGAGTTCGGCCGTAAAGCCTATATTATGCAGGCCGAAGAAGTTTCTGTTGTTGCCGATGCTTCCAAAGCCACCGCTGAGGGTGCGCTCGGAGATAAAGCGCGCGACCGGACCGGCCTTGATCCAAGGGAGATCTAGAAGCGCGATCCCAAGTCCATCGTCTGGGGAAACAAACGGTTCAGGCTCGCCAGGACGGCGGTAGGCAATATAGCCGGTCGGCCAAATCGAGACGCTGCTCGCCCCCGGAAAAGACGTGAAAACCTCGGGGCCGAGCCCCAAGGTGATCGTCCAGCCCTCGACCGGGGCAGGCGTTGGAGGTGTCAGATCGGCCGCGCCGGCGGCCGAAGCGGCGATCGCGAACAGGCCCGCGAGCGAGAAGCGTTGCGCATATGACAAGATAGTCATCCTATGTTGAGCCATTCGAAATCGAGGGTATTATGAACTGTCGCTTGGAGTCTCGCCAGTGTATATCTGCCACAGTCGGCAACGATTATAGGCCGCCAGTCGGCAAGCCAGATGCAAGCTTCGTCTCCAATCGGCCGCTTTGCCGCGCATCTTGCCATACGCGCCTATCAGCTTACGCTGTCCGCGATCGCCGGGACCCATTGCCGGCACTTGCCAACTTGCTCGGCCTATATGGACGAGGCGATCGCGCGGCATGGGCTTTGGGCAGGCGGCGCGATGGGCATTGCCCGGCTTCTCCGCTGCCATCCTTGGGGCACCGAGGGGTTCGATCCGGTGCCCGAGACCTTGCCAAGCCATGCGCGGTGGTGGCGCCCTTGGACCTATGCCGCGCGGGTTCACGAGGGACAGGGCGAGGAATAGGCCTTTCCCGCCAAACCCGCGTGCAAGAGGGTCAGCGCCACGGCACAGGCAATGGAGACATTGAGGCTCTTGATCGCGCCCGGCATGTCGAGGCGCACGATGAAATCGCAATTTTCCCGGCTGAGGCGCCGCAGCCCCTTGCCTTCGCCGCCGAGCACGAGGGCAATTGGTCGCCGCAAGGGCAGCTTTGCCAAACTTAGCTCGGCTTCCGAGTCGAGGCCTAGGCGCAGATAGCCGCTGTCCCCCAACCGTTCGAGCGCGCGGGCGAGGTTGACCACGCCGACGATCGCGACATGTTCGAGGCCGCCGGACGCTGCTTTCGCCACAACGCCCGCCATTTCCGGCGCGTGGCGGTGCGTTGCTACCACGGCATCGACGCCGAAAGCCGCCGCGGTGCGCAGGACCGCGCCGGCGTTGTGCGGATCGGTGATCTGATCGAGCACGAGCACGATCCCGCTTCGCGATACGATGTCCGAAAGGCCGAGGCACTCCAGCGGCAGGGCTTCGAGCATGACGCCTTGATGCACGGCGCCCGTGCCAAGACGGCGGGCGAGGTCCTCGGCCGTGACGATATGGGGGCAAAGGCCAGCATCCGCGATTTCGCCTTCGAGCCGCCGGGCGGCGACTTCCGTGGCATAAATATCGAGGATTTTTCGCCGCTTGCCGCGCAACGCCTCGCGTACCGCGTGAAAGCCATAAAGAACAGCAACGCCGCTTGCCGCGCGCCGGAACATCGGCGCCTTGGCCCGCGCGAGGTTTGGCTCGCTGGTCCCCGCGCCGGCCGGACGAAGCTCCGGGCGCCAGGTTTTGTCGGGGGCGATTCGGCGGGGAGACGAATCCGGCGCTTTGTGATGCTTCCCGGATGCGCCGGTCCTCGCCCTGGAAAGTTTCGATTTGTCGCGCGTCAAATCGCGGGTCCAGAACGTTGGAGGATGAGCTTAGTTTCTGTCACGGCAACTCTCGGCGCGCAACGCAAAGCATCGATGCGGCGGAGTGTCCAGCGGGTGTTTTGAGTTGACAGCGGCAAGCCCGGTTCGCATAAGCGCGTGCGCCCATGCCTACGGGCATTTGGGGGAGTGTCCCGAGCGGCAAAGGGGGCGGACTGTAAATCCGCTGGCTAAGCCTTCGTAGGTTCGAGTCCTACCTCCCCCACCAAGAGTTTGCCCGCCGAATCTTCATGACCGCATCCCGCAGCCGGACGGAATAGGTGCCAGAAGTCCCGCCCGGCTGTTCCGGCTCCGGCCGCCGCCTTAGCCAAAGCGCGCGCGCAGCCGCTGGATTGGCTCTTCAAAATAGCGAAAAGACAGAAACGCGACCGGGTAGGCGAAGCCGAATTTACGCAGCGAATAAGGCAGCGAGACTGCGGCGCCATGGGGGGCCAGAAAAGAGAGTGCACGGTCAGCACCGACAGATGAGAGATATAGGCGCCGTAGGGGACGCAGCCGATCAGGCGGAGTAACGGCAGGCGGCGCGCAGCCAACCTTCCCCCGCAAGAATGAGCGCGACGAGTGCCGCGGCCACGTCGCCCAAAAACCCGCTAGCCCGAACCAGACCGTCAAGCCAAAATCACCGTTAACTTCGCCTCGCCGCCCGCGGCAAGGTCGAGATCGAACGATGAGCAACACCGGCATAACCTAAACGGGGGGCGCGGAAGAAACGGTTTCGTGACAATCAATTCGGCGAAGCCCCGCTGTGGGAAAGTTTTCATTTGATTAATTTACTGTTGTCATTTGATTAATTTCAGGTAAACATAACCGCAGCGGCGACGTAAAACTTCAGGTCAACATAAGCGCGGCAGCCGGTTAAACGGGCCGGGCACAAGCGAGGGAGACCCACTATGGTTAGGAGCAATTTGGACAAAAGATGGCGGTGGAGCGCTGGCGCCATTGCCGTGTTGTTCGCTATGACGATGACGTCCATCCATGGCGCGCGCGCGGAGGATGCTCAGGTCGTCGGGCAAGCCACCGGCGAACAGGCCACCACGATCGAACTCCGCAGCGCCCCGGCGCGGCCGAGCGTATCGATGCCTTTGAATTTCAATTTCAACCGGCCGACGCCGACGAAAGGCGCCGCTCAGGGAGGGCCGGCGCCATCGCGCCCTAACGCGCCTGCCGGCCCAGGCAGTGCTCTTTCGCTGTATTTGCAAGCAGCTAGCGTCAACGAGAACACTGGCGGCGGTTTTCCTCCGGATGGCGACATCGCGACCAGTCAGGGGTTCACGGTTCAGGTGAACAACTTCGTCCTCACCATGTACGATCTGAACAGCGGAGCCCTGGCGAAGCAGGTGAATTTGGCCACCTTCTTCGGCGACGGAACCAGCTTCATATTCGATCCGCGGGTCATATTCGATCCGGTGTGGCAACGGTTCGTGGTGATGGCCGACGCCTGCAACCCTTGTAGTGGTCCCGCCACTAATAGCTTTGTGAAGCTGGCTATCAGCTCAACCAGCAACCCGACGGGAGGCTATATTATATACAGCTTCAACGCCGGTACGACCGCGGGCGACTTTCTCGACTTCCCGCAAATGGGCATGGACCTGAATTCGATCATCATCACCTACAACGACTTCCGGGGCAACGGCGGCTTCGACGCGAGGACCTTTGCAGTTGCCAAGGCCTATCTTTATAACGGCTTCGGCTTTGGTGTCCCGGTCTTCGGCGGCAGCGGCTGCACGGTCGCGCCGCCCTATGTGCTGGACAACGGCGGCCCGAGCTACACGCTGGTCGCCTGCCCGGGCGACAATAAAGTCTATCTGGGGCCGATGTTCAACACGGGCCTCAGCAATGTCAGCCTGACGCATTGGCAGGCTTTGGTCCCGACTGCAGCCTTCGGCACACCGCCATGCGCGCCGCAGCCCGGGGTCAGTTATTGCCTCGAGACCGGCGACAGCAGGTTCGAGAACCGGTCGGCCCAGATCGGCAACCGGATCTGGAATGTCAATGTGATCCAGATCGGCACCACTGCAACGCCACGGTGGTACGAATTCAACACCGGCAACAACACCTTGGTGAATAGCGGCATATGGTTCGCCACGGGCCCCTCGTCGGATTGGCACCCGAGCATCGTCGTCAACGCGGTCGGGGCGACCGGAACGTCGCCGACCGGCGAGACCTTCGGGACCTGGATGAGCGTTGACGCGACCAACAACTTGAACTTGCAACTGCGTGCGATCGGCGGGAGCTTTGACAACGCCGGCACCGGCGCCGGGATCGCCGTGGGCCCGGCGAGCGCGCAGCCGCTCACCAACCAAACCCTCAACGGAAGAAACCGCAGCGGCGATTACTCGTACATTTCGCTGTACCCGGCTCCGGTGGGCTCGTGCGCGGCCAACGAGTTCGCCATTCTCGAGGGTGAGGTCTCGTTGGGCACGATCTGGGGCACGCGTGTCGGGATCGTCAAGCACTGCTGATCGGCCGCGGGATCATCAGGTTGCGGCTGGAAGGGGCGCCGTCGGCGCCCCTTTCGATTCGAGCAGGCTGCGCGTTGGCGGGAACCCATCCACTTCGGAATCTGCGCGGCCGTATCATTCGTCACCCCGATCTCGGCGTTGGCGGGAACGATTGTATCTGGAGAGGGCAATCGCTATAAGGGCGGCGGTTTGGGATTTGGGAGTCGCGCAAGTGCCTATCGAGGAGGTCGAAAGCGGCTACAAACCGTCCGGAGACGAAGCCTTTATGAACGAGCGCCAGAGGGATTATTTCCGGCGTAAATTAATTGCCTGGAAAGAAGATATTTTGCGCGAGAGCCAGGAAACCCTCGTAGTATTGCAGAGAGAGAGTGAGAACCATCCCGATCTCGCCGATCGCGCCTCTTCCGAAACCGGCCGGTCCATCGAATTGCGGGCGCGCGACCGCCAACGCAAGCTGATCGCAAAGATCGACGCGGCGCTGGAACGGCTTGACGATGGCAGTTATGGCTATTGCGAAGAAACCGGCGAGCCTATCGGCCTGAAGCGGCTCGATGCGCGGCCGATCGCAACTCTTTCGGTGGAGGCGCAGGAACGCCACGAACGGCGCGAACGGACCCACCGCGAGAGCTGACTCAAAGCTATTTTGGCGCCGCACGATCGCGACGGCATCGCGGCCGCCGGTTTCCCGGCAAAAACCGGCTTTCGGCTAACCTTTGTTGACGCGCCGCGGCTGCTTGCCTTAGCCGGGCGCGCGTCCAAGCAGTCGCGCCATTTCTTCCTCGAGCGAAACGGCGCCGTCTTGCGCCGGACCGGCCGTCGAAACCTCCAAGATTAAACGACTGGCGGCATAAGCCGGAGCAGCTGATTCTGCGGATTGCGTCGCGGGCGCGGGGGAAAATTCAGTCCGCCGTGCCACGTCACCCGGCGGGGACGTTGGGATCTCCTCAAAGCCGGGAAGCGAGCTTGGGGCAAGCGGATCCGCGGGCGGGGTCTCGGATGTCCCTGATGGGGCCGGTTTGGCGGCGCGCCCTAGCACCTGGCGCAGCGCCTGTGGCCGCAAAAAAGGAGTGGCGACAGGCGCGCGCGGAAATCCTTTGGCGGGAGTGGTTCCAGACTCGGGTTTTTGCGGCGGACCGGCGCCGCCGTGGAGTGGCTCGTGGGGATTCGATGTTCCTTGGCCAAACGGCGTAACGGGCGGCGGCATGCGCCTTGGCGGCAGGGGAAAAACGGGTCGCCTTGGCGTGGGCAAAACGATCGGTGGCGCGGAATCGCGCCCGGATTCCTCGATGGGGACAGCGGCCGTCAACTCGGTCTCCCACTCCAACCCGGCGGCGGGCGGAAACGGCATTTTGCGCCGCGGCGTATTCGGCGGTGGCGCTTCCGCGGGAGAAGGCCAAGAAATTCCTGCCGGCACCGGCGTCGCGTCGCGCAGCTCCTTGTCGCGAATTCTCGTCTCGCGAAGGTCGCGCGGGTCGCGGCTCTCGGCCCGGATAATATCCGATTCGATCACGACGTCGTTGGGTCCCCCGATCATCAGCAGATGTTCGACATTGTCGCGTCGAACAATAACGAGCTGGCGCTGCCGGTCGAGGTCGAAGGCATCGACGGTCCCGAGCCGTGGTAGCCGGGCCCTTCCATTACGTGGCAACCGAAGCCGGCGCCGGAAGGTGAAGCGGAACATAATGGACAACAGACCAGCGGCGGCGAGGAATGCGATCGCCACGGCGGCAAGGGTGAGACTCTTGCTCGCGAAAAAACTTTCATTCAAGCCCAGCATCTGGTGGCTCATTCGAAGAAAACTGCGGCGGACGTTTGTTTAGTATAGCATGTTCCAAACCGCCATGCTGGTGCAGACTAGCAAATAGTTAACGAAATTCATCAAAATTTATAAAAATATCGATTCGCGCAAGCTACCCCGCTACCGTCCTGGCGAGGAAAAATTACCAGGACCTTCCGGGTGGGCAGGATCGGCGCCGAGACCCATGCGGCCGCGGGTGCCGGAATAACCATAGCGGAACCGGTCCCATTCCTGGACAGAGCGGCCTTGCGCGATCCAGCCAGGAGGCGGATTTGGCGGCGGCGGCCCGTATTCGTAATAAGAGGTTTGCGCGATGGCGCCGCCGGAAGCTAACATCGAGATGGTTGTGCTGGCGAGGAACTTGCCGAATGATTTCATTGACTTCTCCATACCGGGCGGCGCGGCCCGAGACGAGACCGCCACGGCGATTTTGCTTTCTCAACATCAACGCGCCAAAATAGGCGAAGTTCACCTGGCAAGGCCCGGCTATTACACCAAGCCTAAGACGGACATATTGGCGGCGAATGCGCGAAAGCCCGCGTCGAGCGAAGCCGTGGCTTTGTTACATTTCCAAACACAATGGGGGAAGCCCCGGGGGGTGGAGGCGGCAAGTTGTCCATGGGTTCAAACATAGTTACTTCGCTTGCCCCGGGTGAAACTTTATGAGCGAGCAGCCCGCCGCCGTCCGCGAAACCGGACGCATTGGCAACCCAGTCTTGATCTTGGCTTTTGCCCTGCTTTTGGCGGGCGCCATCGGGGCTTTTTCCTTCTTGCCCAATGACGAAGGCACCACCCTCGCAATCTTGCTGCTCGCCCTCTTCGCGGTTGCCGGTATTTGCGTTTCCTTCGCCTTTGCAATGGGCCTCCTTCAGTTTTCCGGACAAACGTCGAGGAACGATGTCACCAAACTCATTTGCGACGGGAATACCGAAGCGCTGATCGTGACCCGCGCCGGCGGCAAGATCATTTACGCGAACGAAGCCTATTTGACCTTGGCGGGGGCACGCGGCCTCGCGGACCTGCGCGCGGTGGAACGGCTATTTTCCGGATCCCCGGAGATTTCCAAGGCCATCTACCGGCTCGCCCAAGCCGCGCGCGAGGGCAAGCACGCCGCCGAGGAATTGCGCTTGTCTCCGCCGCTCGGTGGCGCCGGCGGGATTGGCTGGTACAACATCAAGGTCAGGCCGCTTGCATTGGCGAGCGCCAGGTGCGCCAGCCTGTGGTCCGTCGCGGATGTAACGCACGACCGGGAAAAACAGGAAAAGGCCTCTCAGGAATTGCAGCAGGCCATCGATTTTTTAGACCACGCGCCAGCCGGATTTTTTTCCTGCGGCCGGAGCGGCGACGTTTCTTATATGAACGCTACCCTTGCCGCCTGGCTCGGTTACAACCCGGGGGAGGCCGACACCGGAGGTCTCAAGCTGACCGACTTCGTGGCCGGCGGCGGCGGCGCGCTCGTCGCTTCGGCCGCCGGAGGCGCGGGCGAGGTCCGCACCGAGCAATTCGATATCGACCTGAAATGCCGCAATGGTCAAAACCTGCCCGTGCGTCTGCTCCACGGCGTCGCATTCGGTCAGGACGGCGCACCAGGGCCGTCGCGCACGCTCGTCCTCAGCCGCGCTCCTGGCGAGGAACCGGCGCAGGATTTGCACGCGGCGGAAATGCGCTTCGCACGGGTATTCAATGCGACGCCGATGGCGATCGCCATGCTCGACAAGAGCGGACGGATCACCCGTTCGAATGCCGCTTTCGCGCGCCTCATGCCGGAAGCCTTGAAGCATCCCGGCGGCGCCGCGCGCTCGATCTTTGCCGGTATCCTCGATCGCGACCACGGCGCCGTCGCTGCCGCCATTGCCGCCGCCTTCCAGTCGACTCCCGATATCCCGCCGGTCGATGCCGCCTTGGCTGGGGAAGGCGAGCGGTCGGCAAGACTGTTTTTCGCGGCGGCGGACGAGCACGACGGGAATGGCGCGACGATTTACGCGCTCGACACCACCGAACAGCGGGCTTTGCAAAACAACTTCGCGCAATCCCAGAAAATGCAAGCGATCGGACAGCTTGCCGGCGGAGTGGCGCATGATTTCAATAATGTCTTGACCGCGATCATCGGCTATTGCGACCTGCTTCTCGCCAATCACCGGCCGACCGATCCGT
>JALZAY010000092.1 GCA_030948025.1 Pseudomonadota bacterium | reverse complement strand
GGCTGCCGGCGCCGGTTTGATGGCGATAACAATCCAAATTCATTTCCGATTATGCGCGGGCGCCCATGACGCTTATCGCCTGGGTAAATTTTGTTTCCTGCATAAAACTTGGCAGGTCCGCCCTTTTCCCTCTTGCGCGCCGGGAAAATCATTGCGAAAGCTAAGGCGATCCAAAACGCGCGATCGAAGATGGGCACAATCGCTGAAAATCATGCTCAACCTGCGGGCCCTCCCGCCATGGACTACGCCGGACACGACAAAACCTACTGGATGTTTCGCCAGCTCATGAAATACACCGCGGCCGGCGCGGCCCTCATCCTCGCCTTGCTGGCTTGTTTCTGCGGGTGATGGTTGCCGGACCCGCCAGCTCGTTCGATCGGCCCCGGCTTGACCGGAGGAGGAAAATCGGGCTGGGTCGAAGCTTCAAGGACTTCCGGAGCCATTCATGCTGATTGCCATTCCCGCCGAAAACGATCCCGCCGAGGGCCGTGTCGCGGCGACGCCAGAGACGGTTAAAAAATTTGTGGGGCTCGGCGCCGAAGTCAAGGTCCAAACCGGCGCCGGACTTAAATCCGGCATTCCCGATCAAGAATACGCGCTCGCAGGCGCGGCGATCGCGCCCGACGCTCTAGCCACGGTGAAAGACGCCGATATTGTGTTGCGGGTCCGGCGGCCTGGCGCGGCGGACATCGCCGGCGCAAAGCAAGGCGCCGCCGTCGTCGCGATCATGGATCCTTATGGGCATATCGATGCGCTGACCTCCTTGGCGGCGGCGGGCGTTTGCGCCTTCGCCATGGAATTAATGCCGCGCATCACAAGGGCGCAGACGATGGACGTCCTGTCGAGCCAAGCCAACATCGCCGGTTATCGGGCCGTCATCGATGCCGCCGCCGAATATGGCCGGGTGATTCCGATGATGATGACAGCGGCGGGCATGATTCCACCCGCGAAAGTCTTCATCATGGGCGTCGGCGTCGCGGGGCTGCAGGCCATCGCCACCGCGCGCAAGCTCGGCGCCATCGTGACCGCCACCGACGTCCGGCCGGCGACGAAAGAGCAAGTCGTCTCGCTTGGCGCCAAATTCGTCGCCGTCGAGGACGAGGAATTCAAAGGGGCCGAGACGGCGGCTGGATATGCCAAGGAGATGTCGGCCGGCTACCAGGCGAAACAGGCGGCGCTCACCGCTTCGCATATCGCCGCGCAGGATATCGTCGTCACGACCGCCCTTATTCCCGGCCGCCCGGCGCCGGTCCTTGTCACGGCCCCTATGGTCGAATCGATGCGTCCCGGCTCGGTTGTCGTCGATCTTGCCGTCGAACGTGGCGGAAACTGCGAATTGGCGAAACCCGGCGAGACCGTCGTTTCAAAAAATGGCGTCAAGATCGTCGGCCATTTGAATGTCGCCGGACGGCTGCCCGCCACGGCCGCGGCGCTGTATGCAAAAAACCTTCTGGCTTTCGTCGAGACCCTGATCGACCCGAAAACTAAGTCGCTCGCGATCAAGTGGGACGATGAACTCGTCAAGGCAACCTTGCTCACCAAGGATGGGGGCCTCGTGCATCCAAGCTTCCAAGCCGGGGCCGAGCCCGAGATCGCATCAACAACCAAGATCTCAATCGACGAAAAATCAAGCAGGAGGGCATGAGATGGCAGAAGTCGATCCACAAATGCTGGACAAGATACGGACCACGGCCCAGGCGGCGCGGCATGCCGCCGACAGCGCGCAGGCCTATGCCGAGCAGATCGCCGCCGGCGCCTCGGCGGCGAGCGGCGGTGCGGTCGATCCTTTCATTTTCCGGCTGGCGATTTTCGCACTTGCCGTGATCGTCGGCTATTACGTCGTGTGGGCGGTGACCCCTTCCCTGCACACGCCGCTGATGTCGGTCACCAACGCGATCTCCTCGGTCATCGTGGTTGGCGCCCTTCTCTCGGCCGGCATCGATCCAAGCTCGGGCAACGATTCAGGCGCCGCCCGGGTGTTCGGTTTCCTCGCCCTGACCCTCGCTTCGGTCAATATCTTTGGCGGCTTCCTCGTCACCGAGCGGATGCTATCCATGTTCAAGAAAAAGGGCTGAAGCGATGTTGAACGGAAATATCGCGGGTCTTTTATACCTCGTCTCGGGGATACTCTTCATCCTCGCGTTGCGCGGCCTATCCTCGCCCGAGACCGCTCGGCACGGCAACCGGTTCGGCGTGATCGGCATGGGGATAGCGGCGGCGACAACCTTCCTCTATCAACTGCCGTGGGGGTTCTCGTCGTTTCTGTGGGTCTTGCTCGCCATAGCAATAGGCGGCTCCATCGGTGTTTGGCGGGCGCGCACCATTCAGATGACGGCGATGCCTCAGCTCGTCGCCTTGTTCCACGCCCTCATCGGCCTTGCGGCCGTGCTCGTCCCGGCGAGTGCTCTGTATGCGCCGCAAGGCTTCGGTCTCGGCGTGCCTGGCGGCATCCATGGCACGACGCTGTTTGAAATGTCGCTCGGCGCCGCGATTGGCGCCATGACTTTCACCGGCTCGGTGATCGCTTTCCTAAAGCTCGACGGGCGCATGACGGGCAACCCCATCCTCCTCGCCAACCGCCACGCAATCAATGCCGGTCTCGGCATTTTGCTCGCGATCTTCATCTTTGCTTTCATTCCAACCGAGACCCATCTGGTATTCTGGCTGATCGTCCTCGTGTCCTTCGCGCTCGGCGTTCTGTTAATTGTCCCGATTGGCGGGGCGGACATGCCGGTGGTGATTTCGATGCTCAATTCCTATTCGGGATGGGCCGCGGCCGCTGTCGGGTTCACCCTCGCCAATCTGGCCTTGATCATCACCGGTGCCCTGGTTGGCTCGTCCGGCGCGATTCTCTCCTACGTCATGTGCAGGGGGATGAACCGCTCTTTCATCTCGGTCATTCTCGGCGGCTTCGGCGGCGAAATCGCCGTGCCCGCCGGTGCGCTGGAAGCGGAGACCCGGCCGGTGAAGCAGGGCTCGGCGGAGGATGCGGCCAAAATGCTGCTTGCCGCGAAGAGAGTAATTGTCGTGCCGGGCTACGGGATGGCGGTTGCCCAGGCACAGCATGCGGTGGGGGAAATGGCGGACATCCTGAAAAGCAAGGGCGTCGACGTCAAATACGCGATCCATCCGGTCGCCGGGCGCATGCCGGGGCACATGAACGTGCTGCTCGCCGAGGCCAACGTCCCCTATGACGAGGTTTTCGAACTCACCGACATCAATCCAGAGTTTCCCGATGCCGATGTCGCGTTTGTCATCGGTGCAAACGACGTCACAAATCCGGCCGCCAAAACCGATTCATCCTCGCCGATCTATGGAATGCCGATCCTCGATGTGGAGCACGCCAAAAACGTGCTCTTCGTCAAACGCGGACTGGGCACTGGCTACGCCGGCGTCGATAATGAATTGTTTTTCAGGCCCAATACAACGATGCTTTTCGGCGACGCCAAGAAAATGGTCGACGGCATCGTGAAGGCGATGGGCTGAAAACGCCGCGCAAAGGCGCGGCGCTTCCTTGTTTTCAGGCGAAGCGAACACCTGTTCGCCTGAAACCTCTCCCCTCAGGTATGATCGCAAAATAGCCGCGGGATACCAAGGGCGATTCGGCTTGAGGCGATCGCGGTCTAGTCAATCATATAGCGGACGCCGGCGCGCAGCTCGTTAGCGCGGACCCTCTGGGTCACGGACGTCCCAGTCACGCTTGACAGGCCAGTGATAGGGCCAAGATCGAGAAAGCGGTAACCGACGTCAAGCTGCGTGTGGTCTGTTATCGCAAAAGCTACTCCGGCCATCAGCGCCCAGGCGAATCGGTAGGTCACGTTCGATCCGCTGCGATCAAAATCGGCAAAGACGTTGCCTCCGATTGCGCAGCTTGCCCGGCAACGCAAACCATTGTCAAATGTGAAAGTGACGGATTGCTTGATTCGCGCCCAGGTAACGCCCGCGCCGGCGCCTATGTAAGGCGTGAAGCCGTCCCAGGTGCCGAGATCGAGATAGCCGTTGGCCAGCAAGTCCCAGCGGTGAATTCCGTTATCGAAATTACCGGTGCATGTCTGGGGAGTGATCGTTGGAAGCCCGGTTATGACGCTGGGCAGCACGATGCTGCAGGGCGTTGCGGCACTGCCGACCGCATGGATCTGCGAGCGATAATCGAGAATCAAATCCGTCCGGAACCAATTGTTCACCTTGTACCCCATTCCGGCTCCCGCGCTATATGTGTTGAGCATGGACGGCGAGGAGGAGCCAAACGCAAATGGGGATATATTGGGAAAGGTTTCTTGGGCATAGGCAAGATCGCCGCGCACATACCAGTTGCTGGCGAACTCAACCATGTCCGCACGCGGTGCGGGGGCGGCGAAACCGGGGAACGGCTGCCCGAAATCCGCGCCGGCCGCCGGCTCCGCCAAAGCGCACAAGCCGGCTAATGGCAGAACGCCAATCATCGCCGCCGCCAATGCGATGTTTCGCGCCAAATCTTTTGATTTCATCAGGGTCATCCTTTTCGAGCGCCCGGCCGCTGCTTCCGGAGCCAATGTGAAAGGAAGACTGAAGCGTATTTCTTAAATGCCACTTAACCATGACGGTTTGACGGACGGGGCCGCCAGTTTGGCGCAAGTTCGAAAAAATGGCGCGCGTCGAAGAGCCATTCAGCGGCTCGCCAGGACGCACTTGCGCGGGCAGGCGTCGTCACTATAGTCGCGCCGGTCTTTCATCCTCCGCGAGTTCTCCATGGCGGCTGACATAAAGGACGTGAAAAGGGTCGTGCTCGCCTATTCGGGCGGCCTCGACACGTCGATCATCCTCAAATGGCTGCAAACCGCTTATGGCTGCGAGGTCGTAACCTTTACGGCCGATCTCGGCCAAGGCGAGGAACTGGAACCGGCACGCCAAAAGGCGGTTCTGCTCGGCATAAAGCCCGAGCATATTTTTATCGAGGATCTGCGCGAGGAATTCGTCCGGGACTACGTTTTCCCGATGTTTCGCGCCAATGCGCGGTATGAGGGGCTCTATCTCCTTGGTACGTCGATCGCGCGGCCGTTGATCGCTAAGAAGCAGATCGAGATTGCTAGGCTGACGGGCGCGGACGCCGTGGCGCATGGCGCGACCGGCAAAGGCAACGATCAGGTGCGCTTCGAGCTTGCCTATTATGCGCTGGAGCCCGACATCAAGGTCATCGCGCCCTGGCGGGAGTGGGAGCTAACCTCGCGCGGCGCGCTGATCGCCTTCGCGAAAAAGAATCAGATCCCGATCGCCAAGGACAAGCGCGGCGAAGCGCCGTTTTCGGTCGACGCCAATCTTCTTCATGTGTCCTCCGAAGGCAAGGTGCTGGAAGACCCCGCGCGAGAAGTGCCGGATTATGTTTATTCTCGCACCCTCAATCCGGAAGATGCGCCCAACCAGCCTCAGTATGTCGAAATCGATTTCGAGCGCGGCGACGCGGTCGCCGTTGACGGAAAGCCGATGTCGCCCGCAACTCTGCTTGCGCATTTGAATGGACTTGGCCGCGCGCATGGAATAGGACGCCTCGATCTCGTCGAAAACCGCTTCGTCGGAATGAAATCGCGCGGCATGTACGAGACGCCCGGCGGCACGATCCTTTATTTCGCGCATCGCGGCATCGAGCAGATCACGCTCGATCGCGGCGCCGCCCATCTCAAGGACGAGCTGATGCCGAAATATGCAGAGCTCATCTACAATGGCTTCTGGTTCTCGCCCGAGCGCGAAATGCTGCAAGCCCTGATTGATCGCAGCCAGGAATTCGTCAGCGGCGGGGTGCGCCTGAAGCTTCTCAAGGGCTCGGCTTTCGTCGTTGGCCGTTCGAGCCGCTATTCCCTCTACGATCAGGATCTCGTGACCTTCGAGGAAGGGGCTAGCGCCTACGATCATCGCGACGCGGCGGGCTTCATCAAGCTCAATGCCTTGCGGCTGCGCACGCTGGCCAAACGCGCCCGCAAGATCGCCGGTTGAAATTTTTTGACGCGAATAACCGCGCATGTCGAATGAGACTGCGGCACGTGGACGGTGCGGCACAGGGAGCGGTCAAATGTCCTTCGAGAATCGCTCCGCCGCTGGCCGTAGCCTGGCGGCGGCACTCGCCGGATATAAGGAGCGCCGGCCCGTTGTCCTGGCGCTTCCGCGCGGAGGCGTGCCGGTCGCGGCCGAAGTCGCGGCGGCTCTCGGCGCGCCGCTCGATCTGATCCTGGTCCGGAAAATCGGCGTTCCGGCGCAGCCCGAACTGGCCATGGGCGCGGTGGCCGACGGCGTCGCGCCGATCGTCGTGCGCAATGCGGAAATCATCCAACGCTCCGGCGTCACGGAAACGGAATTCAATGCCGTCCGTGACACGGAACTTGCCGAAATCGAACGCCGCCGCCGGCGCTATCTTGGCGCCCGTGCGCGCGAAGCTGTCGCGGGCCACACCGTCATTGTCATCGATGACGGCATCGCGACCGGCGCGACAATGCGCACGGCCCTTCGCGCGGTGCGCGCGCGGGCGCCGGACGAGCTGGTGCTCGCGGTGCCGGTGGCGGCCAAGGACACGCTCGATGAGCTTCGAAACGAAGCCGACAGCATCGTCTGTATTGAATCTCCCGCGTGGCTCGAAGCGGTCGGCTTTTTCTACCGCGATTTCCGCCAGGTCACGGACGCGGAAGTGATCGCGACGCTTGCGCGTTTTCGAAGCGAGCAAGCGCCGGGCGCGGTTGGATAGAGCCCGCTCGTTTGCTATAGAAGACCAGCCGCTGCAGGAATTGGAAAGCTACGCCATGGACGAAGAGAACGGCCGCGAAAAAAACCCGCTTCTCGAACCATGGACGGGGCCTTTTGGCGCGCCGCCGTTCGATCGCCTGAAGCCGAGCCAGTTTGGGCAAGCCTTCGAGATCGCGCTTGGGCTTGCGCAAGCCGAGACCGGAGCAATCGCGGCCGATCCAAAACCGCCGTCCTTCGAAAACACGATCGAAGCGCTCGAAAGAAGCGGTCGCAAGCTGACCCGTATCTGTTCGGTTTTCTTCAATCTGGTGGGGGCCGACACCAACGACGAACTCGAAGCGATCGAACGCGAGATCGCGCCAAAACTTGCCCGTCATCGCAGCGAGATCTACTTGAATGGCGCATTGTTCCGGCGCGTCGATGCGTTGTATTCGCGGCGCGGCGAACTGGGGCTCGACGCCGAACAGGCGCGGGTTCTCGAACGCTATCATATCGCTTTTTTGCGCGACGGCGGCGGCCTTCCGAACGAAACCAAGACGAGGCTCGCCCATATCGTCGAACGCCTCGCCACGCTCGGCACCAAATTCGGCCAAAACGTTCTCGCCGATGAGAAAGCCTATATGCTGGTTCTCGCGGATAGGGACGATCTCGCCGGGCTTCCCGCCTCGCTCGTCTCCACCGCGGCGCGGACGGCGGCGGACCGTGGCCTCCCCGGCAAGCATGGCATCACCTTGTCGCGTTCCAGCATCGCGCCTTTCCTGCAATTCTCGGCCCGCCGCGATCTGCGGGAAAAGGCGTTTCGCGCATGGGCGCAACGCGGCGAATCCGGCGGGTTGAACGACAATCGCGCCATTGCTTCCGAAATGGTGCGGTTGCGCACCGAGCGCGCGCGGCTTCTCGGTTACGAAAGTTTCGCGCACTTCCGCCTGGCCGATACGATGGCGAAAACCCCGCAAGCGGCGCTAGGCCTTTTGCATTCGGTGTGGGCGCCAGCCTACGCGCGGGCGCTGCGCGAAGAGGCGGCCTTGCAGGCGATCGCGGCGGGCGAGGGCGGCAACTTCCACATCGCGCCATGGGATTGGCGCTACTATGCCGAAAAGCGCCGCAAGGCGGAATTCGACCTCAATGAGGCCGAAATCAAACCCTATCTGCCACTCGACAAAATGATCGCGGCCGCGTTTTTCACCGCGAACCGGCTCTTTGGCCTGTCCTTCAGCGAACGCGAGGACGTGCCGCTTTACCATCCCGACGCACGATCCTGGACGGTCACGGGGCGCGACGGACAAGAGATCGCGCTTTTTATCGGCGATTATTTCGCGCGGCCTTCGAAACGGAGCGGCGCCTGGATGAGTTCCTTCCGCGAGCAGCAAAAGCTCGACGGAGAGGTCCGGCCGATCGTTGTCAATGTCTTGAATTTCGCCAAGGCCGGCGAGGGGCAAGCCTGTCTCTTGAGTTTTGACGATGCGCGCACCTTGTTTCATGAATTCGGGCATGCGCTGCACGGCATGTTGTCCGATGTAACCTATCCTTTGATCTCGGGCACCAACGTCGCCCGCGATTTCGTCGAATTTCCTTCGCAGCTTTACGAACATTGGCTGGAGCAGCCGGAGGTGTTGCGCCGTTTTGCCCTGCATCATGAGACAAACGAGCCTATGCCGGAAGCGCTTTTGCAGAGCTTGCTTGCGGCGCGCCAGTTCAACCAGGGTTTTGCGACGGTCGAATATGCCGCCTCGGCGCTGGTCGATCTCGCACTGCATCTAGAGTCCGGCGCGGATGCGATCGACATTGTTGGCTTCGAAAAAAAGCAACTCGACAAACTTGGCATGCCTGCCTCGATCACGATGCGCCACCGCACGCCGCATTTTCAGCACGTCTTTTCGGGCGAGTCCTATGCGGCGGGCTATTACAGCTATCTCTGGTCGGAAGTTCTCGACGCCGACGGATTCGAAGCTTTCGAGGAGCGCGGCGATATTTTCGATCCCATGGTCGCCAAAAAGCTGCACGACCATATTTATTCCTCGGGCTACAGCCGCGATCCGGAAGAGGCCTACAAGGAGTTTCGCGGCCGCGCGGCAAAACCTGGCGCTCTTTTGCACAAGCGCGGCCTCGCAGATGCGCCCAGAGGAGAGGCTTGATCGGTGGGGTCGAGGCCCGATGGTGGACAGGGCGCGCCTCGTTTGCTAAAGCCGGGTTGCTTTCCGATTGGCCACGCCGAGGCGCCGGAAGCAAAGCCGCTTCGATGGGCGTATAGCTCAGTTGGTAGAGCAGCTGACTCTTAATCAGCGGGTCCACGGTTCGAGCCCGTGTGCGCCCACCATCGAAATCAAAGACTTATGCGTGTTTTATCTGCCTTTAGTCGAACATGGTTTATCGCCGGGGCAACACTTGGGGCAACGCAGGCTAGGTGATCCTATGACGGCGACACTGCGACTGCCCGCCGCCTTCGTCCTGTTAGCGTGGTCGTCAGCTTTCGCCCAGACCATATGCCATGATCCGCCCGCGGGCATGTCCTGCCCCGGCGATAGGCTCGTATGGTGCAACCTCCCATCATGCATCTATCACTTTCAGGGCGAACGTTACTTCGGCTGCACGAGGACCGGCAAGTTCGAATGCGAGCGCGATGCGATCCGTGAACAAAACGGCTGTCCGAAAGGGTGCAGGCCCACGCGCAGCGGGCAGTAGGGATCGCCCCGCGCGCAGCCGCCGCAAGACCCAGCAAAGCGCGCAAAGCTTCAAGGTGAGATAGCGAAGGCGGAGTGTCATGCGCTTGCCCCAATCCTGGCCTCGATCGCCCCAATCAAGCGCGGTCAGTCTCGGTTTGCACGGTATTTCGAGGGCAACGAATATTTCCCGTATTATCCCTATTTCTTCGCCTGCGCCGGGCGGGGCGATGCCAAGCGTCCGCTGATCTTCAAGCTCGGCAAGCCTGGCGCGGAGATGCTCGTGGATCTCTTCAACCAACGTCAATCGCCGCTGTGGGTTGCTAGGTGTCATTGGTTTGTCCTTTGTTGTTCCTGAAGCGGCCCGCCGGCGATGTGTCACCAAAAGTGACGCCATCGTCACTAAAAGTGATAAAAACGTCGCTAAAAGCGACACCTTTAAAGGGGTGCCGGGCCGGGCGGCCATTCCATATCATTGCAGACGCGAGAGCGGCATTCGAATTAACCGAAGGAGCGCGCGAATAACGTCCAGCTCGTCTTGCATCGGAATGCCGGCCTCGACCTCAACCACAAGCTCCGTCTCGCGGTTCAAAATCCATGAGAAAACCAAGTCATCCAAAGCGTCCGTCGTAATGGCGGCGGCGGCCATTACGGACAGGTCCCGCTGCCACCGCTCGCGATCGGTTAGTTTCGCTGTCATTTGATCCTCCTCTTTCGCCCCAATGCACGGTCTTCGGAGACCTCAAGCCGGACAAGGGCCGCCTTCATCGTTGCGACGATCGCCTCAAGGTATTCGACGCTTTCTGCCCAACGAGAGCCCGTTTCGTCGAGGAGGTCTGCATCGATGAACTTGCGCACCATCTTTCCGGCTTCTACATAGTCGAGGTTGCAAAACCGCAGCGCGAGTTGAACGCTCGTGAATAGCGCATTGAAGTCGTCGTTCTGTTGCTTGACGTCGATCTCGATGCCCATTCCGTCAAAATCGAGCAGCCCTTTGGCTGGCGGGAATTGAATAACCTCCATTTTCTCCTCCTATGCGTCCGGGCGGCCATCGGCGGGTTTGGCTTCCCGGTCGATTTCCGCCACCGCGATGTCAACCTCATCCCTGATAACGTCGAGCAGCGTCTCGAATGTCCCCGCGATCCATGCGGGGACATCATCCTTTTCGACGCCCTTGGCCGCGAAGCACCTGGCCACGGCCAAAAGGCCGCGCACTCGGTTCATTGAATCCCATGCTTCACTTTTCATCGTCGTTCCTCCAAATTTCACGAAAAACCCCTGCCGGGAACCCGGCAAGGGCTTGTGATTATGCGGCTTCGCTTTGATAAAGCGCGGCTACTTCCGCAACGAATGCGGCGCGCAGCCTGCCTGCCTCTTCGTCGTAACACCGTTCGAGATCGGCCATGCTTGCCGCAAAACGATACCGGGCGGTCTCGATTGACTTGACCGTATCTTCGTCGTCGATTTTCCGGGCGGTTTCGAGCGAAGGCGCCCAAAAAATGTTCGGTTTGGAAACTTGGCGTGTCATTGGTTGCTCCCTTGCTATGTCTCCCGAGGGTCCTATTGGCCGCCAGGGCTGCGAATTGCCCCGCTTGTCGCCGCCTTCCCGCTTCGCCGAGAGCCCTGATATTTCCTTTTTCGAGCTTGCGTTCGTAAAGCGCACATTATATATATATTAGAAAGGCCGCTAGGTCAAGCGGTTTCCGAAACAATTAGAGCCGCGAGATAGCGCCTGCTAAAAGCCAAGGGTATGAAATCGATGCAATGCCGAGCAGCACGAGGGTTACTAGACTGGACTCAGGACGATCTTGCCCGCGAGGCCGGAGTGAGCGCCTTAACAATTCGCAATTTTGAGGGGGGGAGGACGGCGCCGAACCCGGCGACCTTGACGGTATTGCGGCTAGCCTTTGAGAAGGCCGGTATCGAATTCCTCGACGACGACGGGGTGAAACTCAGGAAGGGCCGGAAATGAGAAAAATTCTACTCGCGATCGCGGCGGCGGCGGCGCTGTTGCCGGGGAGCGGCGCATCGGCTGGGAAGCATCATCCAACCAAGGCTGAAAAAGAAAAATGTCTTCTGCTGACAGACACCGACAAAGGGCCGCCAAGCAAGGAGGACTGCATCGCATGGGCCATCGATGACGCGCGTGCACTCGAAAAGAAGTTCCCTAACTGCGAGGCGGCGGATTTTCGCGATAACGGCGAAGAGTATTGCATGAGCAAGAAGCAAATCGCCGCTCTCAACCGTGAGACAGAGGCCGCGATGGCCAAAGCGGCGGCCAAGGAGAAGGAAGACGCTAAGGTAAATCTCAAAAATTGTGCGCGAGAGTCTGGCGATTCTAAAACTGTTGGCTCGTGGGATCCCCGCGCCAAGCCGACCGAAGAGGAATGCCGACCGTACCTTGCGCAAATACAGGCCATTGAGGACGCGAGGGCCAATCACGCCGTGAACCAAGAGATAGATGCGCAATGCGCGCGAATGGCAGACGTGGCAGCCATAAACTGGACAGCGATCTCTGCTCTTCGCGGCATCAGAGTAACCCTTAATGATTGCGTTAAGGCTGCAACCGCCCTCAGCATCGAGGATGATGCCCAATGAGGCAATGGATCTCGATTCGCGGCCCTTATGGAATGCGCTTCGGCCAGAGCATCGGCCCGGAAGACTTCGGGCCGCCCAAGCTGCCGAGCTGGCGCCGCTATGAGCTTCGCAAGCAATTGCAGACGGCCGCGACGGCCAAGGGCAAGACCATGACAATCGCCGATTGCGATTATATCATCGATCGGACCTTGCAGATCGCGACCGTCGATAGGAACGGGCTCGTGCTCCACCTGCGCGGCAACCGCGACAAACTTATCAATGAACTAACAGAAATCCTTGGATTCTGGGACTACCCCGCGACTACAGAGGAAGCCGCGCGCCTCGTCGATAAAGCAATAGCGAGGCGTTCCCAATTTCACCGCCCAGCAACCGCAAGGACTGCGATATGCCAGCAAGCTGATTCGCCAGCGCCGCCGCGCCTGGAGGACATGCGCCCGCGGTTTCCTCGCAAAGGAAACCAAGACGCATCCCAGCACCGTTGATGCTGGCGAGCTCGCAGTTGAAATCGTCCAAGCCGTCGCGCAACTTTTTCAGCGACGCAAAAAACACGGCGATATCTTCGCGGTTCGCATTAGTCATTTAGCCTTCTCCCAAAATTGTCGGGCGGACGGTGGAGAAACCGAGTAAAACTCCACCGTCCGCCACGTGCCATCCGCGACGCATCCGCGCCCGGACGATTCGCCACGTGCGAGGAGACCGGAACGCTCGTGGCCAATTTCATAATCAGGCGCCCGCATCCGCGAGAATCGCGGTCACAAGTTGCCTTGCGACTGTCTGTCTCGCAATAACGCCTGCGCGCGTTGCCGCGGCGGCGATGCTGGCGCCGCCCCCAACCAACGCAACCTGTATAATATGTTCGCAAACACTTTGAATCACCTTGTCGCCCATGTTGAACCCAGGCGCGTTCGCGGATAGGCCGGTTTTAAATTCCGTCAGGGAATACGGGAATAGCCGTGGAAACGCAGTAATATCAGCCCCCGCGAAAGAGAAGGTTTCGGGGGCCGGCGCAGGAAGCGCCGAATTTTGGAAATCGCTGGCGGCGGTAAAGGTGATAGTCATGTTTATGCTCCGTCAATTTCTCGCGTGGTGGTATCAACTAGTTTTTGAAACGCATGTTCGCCAATGCCAGCGTTGGCGCGAAGTTCCGAAAGAGCAAGATCGTGCGCAGCCCTCACAGTCGACAGATCCTCATCCAGCGTTTCAATTTCCGCAATCTCCGGACCAAATTTGGCGGCCACGTAATTTTCTCTTACCCTTGAATATTGATCGTCCGGCAAGCCACTCAAGGCCGCAGGCGCATCCAAAATCGCATCTGGATGTTCCAGCGCGAAAGGAAGTCGTTCAACCATTTTGAGACTGCGGGCAAAGGCGCGAAGCTCTTGACGGCGAAGCTCGCCCACGAGATCGTCACGACTGTGTTCTGGTAATTTCAACGACTCACGCCGATCCTGATTCCATCGAATAGCCTTGCGCATCGGAGCCGTGACTTCTATCAATGGTTTGACGGTGTCGATCGCAAATTTAGCAACCTCGGCCTTGCGCCCCGCATCGCTCAAATGAGGGTCATTTGCGGCCCGTGTTTTGGCAGTCCCGACCTGCTCGCCGAGTAAAAACGCGGAATTCAAAACAGTCCGCAACCCATCGACATGCGGTGCCGATGAAAAACGTTTGAGTAACTCTAATTTAGCCGAATTGTTCATTTAATTTGTTACCCTTGTCATCGAATTAAAGTGGTGAAGTATCGTGTTTGAGTCCTCTCCTGCCCGCGGGTCGCCAGGCGGAAACCGATCGCCGCGTTTAACCCAGTCCGGCACGAAATTTTTGTTATACATTCCGAGGTGGAATGTACCGACTTGCGCCACAAGACCTTTGTGTTCAACCGTTCCAACCAGCCTCACCATCAAGCCCGCAACCGCCGCAGCGCAGTCATCATGCCCACCAAACGGATGACAAACCTGATCCTTCGCCCCAATGCGCGAAGGCCGTCTCTCAAGCGAGCATAATTGCGCCGCAAGCCGCTTGTGGTCGAGAAGCTGTGCGCGCCTCGAATTCAGA
>JALZAY010000275.1 GCA_030948025.1 Pseudomonadota bacterium | reverse complement strand
TCCGCGGTCGGCGCCAAGATCAACGGCCGCCATGCGCCGCTCTTGTCCGAATTGCAAAACGGCGACGAGGTCGAGATCGCGCGCGCCGAAGGCCAGACGCCGCCGGCCGCGTGGGAAGGCCTTGTCATGACCGGCAAGGCGCGCGCGGCCATAAGGCGCGCGACCCGCGATGCCGTTCGCGCGCAATATGCCGCCCTTGGACGCCAGATCGTCGCCCGCGCTTTCGAGCGGGCCGGCAAGGCTTTTGCGGAAGACAAGCTGAAAAGCGCATTGCCGAGGCTCGCGCGGACAACGATCGAAGATCTGCTCGCCGCCGTCGGCCGCGGCGAGATGTTTTCTGGCGATGTCGTCAGGGCGGTCTATCCGGAATTCATGGAAGAGCGCAAGCCGATTGTCCCTCGTGCGCGCGGGGAAGCCGGCTGGTTTGGCATGAAGAAGGCGGCAAGTCTGGTCTTCAAGATCCCCGGTGGCGGCAAGCAAAACGAGAACGCAATCCCCATTCAGGGCTCGCACGGCGATTTGCCGGTCCGCTTCGCCCCGAACGGTGGCGCGGTGCCTGGCGATCGTATCGTCGGCATTCTGACCCCTGGCGAGGGAATCACCATCTATCCGATCCAATCTTCCGATCTTATCGCCTTCGATGAAGAGCCGGAACGTTGGCTCGATGTGCGTTGGGACATCGAGGAGAGCCGCCATGAGTTGTTCCCGGCGCGACTCCTCATCACCGCGATCAACGAGCCGGGCACCTTGGGGACGATCGCAACCGTGATCGGCGATCATGCGGCCAATATCGACAACATCGTCATCAAAGCTCTTTCGGCCGATTTCCGGGAAATGACGATCGATGTCGAGGTCAATGATTTGAAGCATTTGAACACGATCATCTCGCATTTGCGGGCGCGGCCGGTGGTCAGCAAGGTCGAGCGGGTGAACGGATAATGGAAGCGTTGCGTTGTCTGCGCCTCGGCGTAAATGTCGATCACGTCGCCACGTTGCGCAATGCGCGGGGCGGTGCCTTCCCCGATCCGGTGCGCGCGGCGCTCCTTGCCATCGAAGCGGGCGCCGACGGAATTACCGCCCATTTGCGCGAGGACCGGCGACATATTCGCGACGAGGACATGGCGCGGCTAAAGCGGGAGATTTCGAAACCTCTGAACTTCGAGATGGCGGCAACCGACGACATGGTGGCGATCGCCCTCGATACGCGGCCACATGCCTGTTGTCTTGTGCCGGAAAAACGCAGTGAGCGCACCACCGAGGGCGGCCTCGATGTCATAGGCGGCCACGATCACCTGAAAATCGTCACCGCCGAACTGCTTAAAGCCGGGGTACGCGTCTCCTTGTTCATCGAGCCATCTTTCGAGGCGGTGCGGGCGTCGCGCGCGATCGGAGCGCCGGTGATCGAATTTCATGCCGGCGCCTGGTGCGACGCGCTCGCGCATGGAGAGGCCGAGCGGGCCGGACACGAATTTGCACGGATCAAGGAGGCGGCGGCGCTTGCGCGCGGCCAGGGACTCGAATGTCACGCCGGCCACGGCCTCGATTTCGCCACCGCCAGGATCGTCGCCGGCTTACCCGAAATCGTCGAACTTAATATTGGGCACTTTCTGATCGGCGAGGCGATCTTCATTGGTCTTAACGCGGCGATCGCCAAGATGCGCGCGGCGATGGACGAGGGACGGCGTTTCGTGGCGGCTGACGTCGGGCCAAGCGTGACCAAATGATCATAGGTTTCGGCAACGACCTTTGCGATATAAGGCGCATCGAGGACTCGCTCGCGCGCTTCGGCGAGCGGTTCGTTCGGCGCTGCTTCACCGAGACAGAGCGGCTTAAATCGGATGCGCGGGCGGGCCGGGCCGCCTCTTACGCGAAGCGTTTCGCCGCCAAGGAAGCCTGCGCCAAGGCGCTCGGCACCGGGCTTCGCACTGGCGTCGGCTGGCGCGACATGGGCGTGGTTAATCTGCCGTCCGGCAAACCTACAATGTGCCTCACCGGCGGCGCGGCGGCGCGGCTTGCCGCCCTGACGCCGCCGGGCCACCGGGTCTTCATCCACGTGACGCTGACCGATGAATATCCCTTGGCCCAGGCGCAAGTGATCATCGAAGCGGTCGAAACCACGGGTGCCGCCGGCGAAGCAACGCCAGGGCCGGATATGTTTTGAGAAGCGCCGCACTCATAGCTTCGCCCCTGTTTTGTAGATGGAAATCGAGCGCGTGGGTTGAATTGGACTGCCCGCAGTAGCGTCAGGACTGAGATTACAGCCGCATTTTCAGCCAACTTAGCACAGGCGGCACCACTACCCCGAGAGTCGGCATGCTCTCGCGCACGGCGAGTAAAGCCGCAAGGTAGTCATGCATGGAAAGCGAACTCAGCACCTTTGGATCGAAAGGCTGATGTCCCGGCAAGGATGGCGCACTGCAACTGAAGCCTGCTGTTTCGAAGGCGCGCACCCACGGTGCCATGTGCGATCCTTGGCCGAACGCCGCGTGAATAAAAAGAATCGGCGGTAACATATTCGAAGTCTCCTTTCCGTCCCAAGCTCAGTATTTTTTGGTTTGTGCATACATTCAATTACTCTTGAAGTAATAAACAATGAAGATTGGCGTGAATGTTGGTTTCAAGGCGACTGCATAGCCCGAAATCCACGGCCGCCTCATCGCGGTGCTGGATACGCAGCTAAAGCTCGTTTCGTGCTGACTCTAAACCAGTGGCGAGTTTGAAAGATTCAATACAAGCGGCCGTCTTTATGTTCAAACCGCCATGAACCATTTTCGTCCATTACCGCCGCGATGTCATCGTCCGGATACACCACCTCGTCGCCGGGCGTGCGATCACCGATTTCCAATATAACCACGACTGCATCGGTTCGATTGGCGAGATGATGCGGGTGGCCGCCAGCCGGAAACCCAGCGCACATGCCGGGGCGCAACTGGATTTCGTCTTTGCCGGTTAAAAGGATTGGCGAACCCTCCACGACATAAATGAATTCGTCTTGCCGTGCGTGACGGTGATGGAGGGCGGAGATACCGCCCGGCAGCAAACGTGTCAGATTGACCCCAAAATTCTTGATGCCGAAGAGATCGCCAAGCGGACGCTTGACTCGCTTTCCCATCAACGATGCGAAAGGCTCCGGATAGTTGGTTGATTTGACCCTCGGTGGCGCGCCGGTGGCTTCGATCGCACGCGGCGGCGACTGGTCGTTGGCTTGGTTCAATTTATCGTCTCCCTGTCCGGTTAATCAGCAAATGCGGTTTTACCCGCTCAAGCCGCCGGCGAGTGTCGGGATGTCGAGAGGGCGAAAACCGTAATGGTTCAGCCAGCGGATGTCGGCCTCGAAGAAAGCGCGCAGATCCGGCATGCCGTATTTCAGCATGGCGATGCGGTCGACTCCCACGCCCCAGGCGAACCCCTGATAGACGTCAGGATCGAGCCCGCAATTCCGCAAGACATTCGGATGCACCATGCCGCAGCCCAAAATTTCGAGCCAGTCCTCACCCTCGCCAAAGCGCATCTCGCCGCCCTTGCGAGAGCACTGGATATCGACTTCCATCGACGGCTCGGTGAACGGAAAATAACTCGGCCTGAACCGCATCTTGACCTCCGGAACCTCGAAAAAGGCTTTGCAGGATTCTTCGAGAATCCATTTGAGATGGCCAAGATGCGCGGAGCGGTCGATGACGAGGCCCTCGACCTGATGAAACATCGGTGTATGCGTCTGGTCGGAATCGCAACGGTAGGTGCGCCCCGGGCAAATGATCCGTATCGGCGGCTTTTGCGTCAGCATCGTGCGCACCTGCACCGGGCTCGTATGCGTGCGTAGCAGTTTGCGCGTTCCGTCCGGCCCGGCATTGAAGAAGAAAGTGTCGTGCATGTCGCGCGCCGGATGGTCCGGCGGAAAATTCAGTTTCGTGAAATTATAATCGTCGGTCTCGATGTCCGGCCCTTCGGCGATGGCAAACCCCATGTCGGCGAAAATGACCG
>JALZAY010000274.1 GCA_030948025.1 Pseudomonadota bacterium | reverse complement strand
TCGCCATGGTTCTCGCCGTTCTCGAAGCGCACGCCGGCGTCAAGCTCGGGCAATACGACATTTATCTCAATGTCGCGGGGGGCTTGCGTGTCGGCGAACCGGCCGCCGATCTCGCCGCCGCGGCGGCGCTTGTGTCCTCCTTGAGCGGGTTGAGCCTCGCCGCCGATTCGGTGTTCTTTGGCGAGATTGCCCTTTCGGGGGCGATCCGGCCGGTCGCGCATGGCCTGGCGCGGCTCAAGGAAGCCGCGAAACTAGGCTTTTGCCGTGCCACGATACCGCAGGGCCCACCGGAGAATGGCGAAGCCCCAACGAGAGATCTCACGGTGCGAAGTTGCGCCCATATTTCAAGCCTCGTCGCCGGAATAGCGGCAGGGGACGGGCAGCAGGAGAAGGCGGCCATGCCGGCGAAGCGGGGTTGAGATTTTACCCGGTTGGAGGGCGAAGCCAAACCTATTAAGACGGTGAGAGATGAAGAGACTTCTGTTGGTGGCCGCCACTACATTTATAACCCCTGTCCATGCCGGCGGATGCGACGAAGAGACGATCCGTAGCGTCGTGCGCGGCGGAAGCGTCGTTATTCTCGACTCGGGCGGCGTCTATGAGGTGGAGCCGGACGATAGTTCGGACACGGCGCTTTGGAACGCCGGAGAGAGCGTACTGGTGTGCGGCGACGAGAAAATGATCAATAAGGATAATGGTGACAAGGTGCATGTAACGCCGGCGCGATAAAGCCGATCGGCGTTCGGTCGCGCCGCCCCGTCAGGACTTTACGCCACGGCGGCCGCATTCTGCCGGAATCGCGGGGATGGACCTATTGCCCTTGCTTTGTTTCGATTATTATTCGATTATTAAGAGAAAAACCATCAGGTTCGGCGACCTTTGCCACCCTTCGCGCCCGCCAGCCGCGAACCGTAATTGCGCTTATGGCGGAGAGGCCAAACCAATGCCATCCTATCTCGATCTGGGCTTGATCGTGGTCGTTCTGATTTCCGCTTTTCTGGCGATGTTGCGCGGCTTTACCCGCGAAGTTCTTGCCATTGCGGCTTGGGGCGCGGCGGCGCTGGCCGCGATCTATCTCCACCCGCTGGTCTTGCCTTATGTGAAACCCTATATCGCCAAGGACGTTATCGCTTTCGCGGTGGCCGCCGCGGCGGTTTTTTTTGTGACCTTGATCGCCGTATCCTTGATTACCATCAAATTGTCGGATGCCATTCTCGATTCCAAGATCGGCGCGCTCGACCGGTCGCTCGGCTTCCTGTTCGGCGCGGTTCGCGGCCTGCTCCTGTGCGTCATCGCCTTTGTGTTCTTCAATTGGCTGGTGCCCGCGCAAACCCAGCCCGGATGGGTTAAAACCGCGCGCACGCGACCCCTTTTGCAGGTGACCGGCGACAAGCTCATGGCGATTCTGCCAGACGATCCGGAAGGTCTTTTGAACAAACTCAAGAAGCCGAAATCCGCCGGCGCCAGCGAGGAGACGGTGCCCGACACGGATCAGGAACCAAAAAAAACCGAGACCGGCAAAGGAACGTAAGCGCGGGCACCGGAGCATTTTGGCGCGGCAGGGGCGTCATGCCGGGACGCCAAGCCGCGCGCACAATTGGCCGCCATCGATTCCTGGGGAAAACCATCCCGGTTTGACGATGCCCCGGATCGCGGGCTCGTATGAGCTTGATCTTTGCATCATCTTCGAGGCTGACATTCGCCTCAAGGTCAATTATGTAAGTCTTAGACATCGGTGCCCCTGCCCTGCTCCGATGAACGAGAATCGGATAATGGTCTAAAGTTTTTATCGTCGCGCGATTTCTTGGCGCGGGTTTCGCGGATCACGCCTGAGCTTTTAGGAGCCGCTGATGGGTGAACCGGAGGACGTTGGACAGAGCCTTGATTTCGGCCGCCGGTCATTGGATGCGGGGGAACTTGATCCCGGAGCCGCCGGCCTTGATCTCGACGCCGATCGTCTGCGTGAACAATGCGGGATTTTCGGGATTTTCGGCCATCCCGACGCCGCCGCCATCACCGCTCTTGGACTGCATGCCTTGCAACATCGCGGCCAGGAGGCGGCTGGCATCGTAACATTCGACGGCCAAAGATTTAATTCCGAGCGCCGGCTAGGTCTTGTCGGCGATCATTTCTCCAAGGCATCGGCGATCGAACGCCTGCCCGGCGAGTCGGCCATCGGCCATGTGCGTTATTCGACGACGGGCGAGACTATTCTGCGCAATGTCCAGCCGCTTTTCGCCGAACTTAATGCGGGCGGTTTCGCGGTCGCGCACAATGGCAATCTCACCAACGGACTGACCCTGCGCCACGATCTTGTGCAAGGCGGCGCGATCTATCAATCGACTTCCGACACCGAGGCTATCCTTCATCTCGTTGCCCGCAGCAGGCGTCCGCACCTCGTCGACCGGTTCATCGAGGCTTTGCGCTCGATTGAGGGCGCTTATTCCCTGGTCGCGCTCAGCAACAAGAAGTTGATCGGCGCCCGCGATCCATTGGGAATCAGACCGCTTGTTCTTGGCGAACTCGACGGACGTTACATTCTCACGTCGGAAACCTGCGCGCTCGACATCATCGGCGCGCGTTTCCTGCGCGATATCGGGAATGGCGAGATCGTCGTTATCTCGGGCGAGGGTATCGAGAGCCTCCGGCCGTTTCCGCCGCGGCCCGTGCGCCCCTGCATTTTCGAATACATTTATTTCGCCCGGCCTGATTCAATCGTGCACGGAAAGCCCGTCTACAATGTTCGCAAGGCAATGGGCGCGGAACTCGCGCGAGAGGCGCCGGTCGAAGCCGATGTCGTCGTGCCGGTCCCCGATTCCGGCGTGCCGGCGGCGCTCGGCTTCGCGCAACATTCCGGCATTCCTTTTGAACTCGGCATTATCCGCAATCATTATGTCGGGCGCACGTTCATTCAACCTTTCCAATCCGTGCGGGAATTGGGCGTGCGTTTGAAACACAGCGCCAACCGCGCGGTCGTCGCGGGCAAACGCATCGCGCTGATCGACGATTCGATCGTGCGCGGGACAACCTCCGTCAAGATTGTGCGCATGCTGCGCGAGGCCGGCGCGCGCGAGGTGCATTTCCGGATTTCCTCGCCGCCGATTGCCCATCCCGACTATTACGGGATCGATACGCCGGAGCGCGATAAATTGCTCGCCGCGACCCACACGCTCGACGAAATGCGCGCCTATATCGGTTGCGATTCGCTCGCCTTTCTTTCCGTCGATGGCATTTACCGGGCGATGGGCGAGAAAGGCCGCGATCCGGTCCGGCCGCAATACACCGACCATTGCTTTACGGGAGATTATCCGACCCAGCTCACCGATACCGGCGGCGATACCAAGGCCCAGCTTTCACTTCTCGCCGAGGCAAGTTAAGCCAATGCCAGGTCGTGTCTCAGTTTGAATTTCTGCTTCCGACCCGAAGCGGCATCTTGCGATAGCAAGGCCGAATGATTCCGGGCCTTGTCAACTTCCCTGGAAAGTTCCTAATATCTTGCCGATACTCGTGAAGCTCTTCGATTGGAGCTTAGAGCGACGATAAATTGAGGTAAGGCTTATGGGTGGACATTTCTCGGACAGCAGCGAGGACGTTAGTGATCCTAGGTGCGGCCTGGATGCGTTACTTCGCAAGTATCTACGTGTGTGGATCTGGTCGATTATATTTGGTCTCGACACAACACTTACATTGACGCTATCCACTCAGAGTTTTGCGAAGTACAGTTTTGGCTGTCGATGCCATCGCGGTGGCATTACCGCGTGAAGCCCGAGCTATGGGAGTCAGCCCTGGTAAAACGTCAGATCCGCCGGAGCTATTTTATAGAGTGTTGGCTTCTACCCTGCGACGCAGAAGGGTGTAACTGACAGACTAGGTCATCGACTCATTAAAGCGCATCCAGATTCGAAGTGAAGCGAGTTTGACGCCGGCGAGGAAGTTATCGGGCGTTTTGTCGTAGCGCGTGGCTACGGCGCGGTAGTGTTTGATTTTGT
>JALZAY010000091.1 GCA_030948025.1 Pseudomonadota bacterium | reverse complement strand
CCCGCGGCATACCGATCGCCCACACATTCGTAAAGGCCGTAATCCCTCAGCACCGCACAAAATTCCGACACCACATCGTCGATGCCGGATACAAACGGCGGCCGCTTTTCCAAAAGCACGTCAAGGATACCGATATCGCCTTCCACATGGCCAATAGCCATCGTAAAGCTGTCTTGCGCGCCGCCGGACGGATCGGCGTGCGCGATGTAGGAAACGCCCTTGACGAAATCTAGCCGATAGACGCCCCGCACGGTGCAAGCATCGACAATTTCTGGATTTACATAGCTCTCAAGATCATTGCGAAACTGCCCGCCCCATTCCGACGCCGCAACCGCCGGATCGTCTTCATAGGCCCGATCGATTACACTTTGCTTGATCGTCGGGTTGAAAAGCTTCGTCGGCCCATTCGCAACCAAAATCGCCGGGTTGCCGTTCGGGCCGAAATGCTTGGTGTAAGTGCCAAACGTCTCGCCCTTGCGTGCGTGCGGGCTGCCAATTGCAAACAGCGTACCCCCCGTCGTGGCCAAGCAAGGCCGGCCGGCAGCCAAAATTTCCCGGTCTGGGTTGCGGCTATCGTCCGATTGCCACATCGAGCATTCTTCGGCGACGATGCCGATCGCGGTTATGCCACGAATGGTGCGAAAACTCGCCGGCCTGACCTGAATGTCGATCCTATTGCGCAGCGATATCGTGTCGCTCGTGATGCCGGCGTTCCGGCCGCCAAGGCTCTCGACCAGCGCAGCAAACCGCGGAATGCCGGTGAAAATTCCCTTGAGAAAATTGTAACACTGCCCAGCCTGCAACGTATTCGCCGCCATGATCGGAAGCACGCCGCGCTCGCCAGGCCCAAGAACCGCCCGATGATCAACGCAACCGGCCATATAAGCCGCCAATGTGCCTATGGCGCGCGTCTTGCCACTACGCCGCCCCGCGATAACCCAAAGCTCTTCCACGGCCTCGCTAGGCGTTTCCGCGCGGCCCGTAAGCTGAGTGAATATGAGCATTTCATCCGCCGTAAGCGCCTCGCCCATAGCGGCGATCAAGAGAATCCGCATGACGGCAAAGGACCCGGCGCCAAGCATGCTACCGAGCCACGCAGGATCTTCTAGGGCCTGCCGGACGGAGATGAGCTTTTTCATGCCGGCGCACCACCAGGACGGCCCTCAGGAGCCGAGATGCCCGATTGTGTGGGTCTGGCCGATTTGGCCGTCAGCGAGCCAACCGTGCCGCTAGAAATGGCCTTCTGCACCCGCGCCGCCGCAAGGCGCTTCAAGAAACCCCGCAGTGTCCTCGGTTTAACGCCAAGCAACGCCGCCGCGCGATCGAGCGGGACGCGAGCGACCTCACAGTCGATGACAACGGCGATCTGCTTAGAAGACGGTTTCCAGCGCGCCATGATCAGCCGCTCCCAGGAGTCTGGCGCTTGCCGATCGCCGCCCGCGTGACCGGGTAGCTATGCGGCGCCATTGGCTCGGATGCCGCGCGTGAGAGCCCCACAGACGGCCGTTGTGGCCTCGGAGTTACCGAGATAGCCTTCAGCGGATTCTTGGCGCCCGTGGCCAGCGCGGAGGCGGCTTGTGTGCGCTTCCGGCGCTGATCGTCCTGCCGTTGCTTCTTCGATATGCCGTCGCGCGTCATGGCGGGCCGCCTTCCTTCGGCGGAGGCTTGGCGAAATACAGTGCTAAGTCCTGGCTGCCGTCGTTCACCGGCCGGGCGACGCGCTCCAGGCCAAGGCGCTGGAAACAGCGGCCAAGCCTGTCGGTGAGCTGCCCGAAAAGGTCAATGTCAAATGGCTTGCCGGCGACAGCATCCACTTCCATGCATTCCGCCGTGAAGCTAAGCGTCGCCGCGCGCCGGCATAGTTGCCGCTGGCCTTCGCTAAGGTTGTCGATGCCGCCCACGTCGCACTCGATTTGCTCCAGGATATCCCGAAACCTGCGAGCCGGCCCGAGGCGCCCGTCCATGCCTTCGATTGCGAAAAGCTTGGTCCGGTTTGTCACAGCGCTGCGATGATGCCGGGACATGCCGGCGAAGCCCGCGCCATTTTGGTCTGTTTCCACAATCTAACCTTAAGCCTTACTGCCTTCAAATGGCCCATATTGGCCATCTATTGGACAAATAGTACTGCTCGACAAAAAAGTCAATATATTACAACGCTATACTGAACTTCACGGCGCTTGTTTCCGCCTTGCTATGGCGACTTTCGTCTCGAACTAATTGCCAAGCTAGCGGTTTAAGCTTGGCCATAACTAAGCGTGGGCGCGGCCAATAGAGAAAAAATGCGGTAAGCTTAGCAGTTTGTTCGTATACTTCTTTTTCGACTTTCCAGCGTCCTACCGTTTGGTAGATTCTTGGCTTTCCGAGGTAGTCTCCCCTTTGGTAAGTTCCGCCTACCGTTCCGCCATTTGTTCCGCCGTCCGGTTCTAAGGAACCGGGCGGAACGGAACGCACAAAAGAATTGGTTTTGTTCCGCCATGCGTTCCGCTTTAAACCTACTAATTTCAATATATTAGACCTTAAGCGGTACGCGCCAATGTTCCGCGGAACGGAACAGCTTAAGCGGTACGCGCCGCGGAACTTCTACGATACCGCTTCAATTCCTTTCTTGGTGATGCTCCATTTTTTGAGGCGTTCGACGACGAGTCGCTCTTTTTCAAGTCTCTGTAGATGACCGTTTACGCGTCCTTTGGATTGGTTGATTGCCACGCCCCAATCGGCTTGTGTTCCGGTGGGGTCCGTTATCATGGCGGCGAGCAAGGCGCGGCTTGCGTCGGCGTTGCTCTTTTCGCGGACTTCCGCGTCGGCTTCGGTTGACGGCCGCATGACGGGCAAGAGGATCTGCCGCCTCTGCTTGTCCGCGATATCGGGGCAGGAGAGTTTTTCGATCCTGAAAAACCTTGGCTCGAATTCGGGTCCGCGAAGGCGGTTGTGGTAGAGCTTGATGGAGCCCTCTTTCCACAAGGTCAGGTTGCCGTCGATCTCATTATATGTTGAGCCGCCGCCATAGGGGATAAGCTCGCCTTCGCCGGCGTTTTTGGTCGGATGGAATGCCACGAGCACGCTTGGCGATCCGGGAAGTGTCGTGAGCGGGCGAAGGCGGATGACATAGTTGAGCACCGCCTCGTTATCATTGAAGGCTCCGGCGCCGGCCGCTGCGAATCCTGCCTGGAAAGTATCGAAGCAAACGAGTTGAAATGCGCCGTTTGCCTCTGCGTCGAGCTTCAACCCTTCGAAGATTTGCTCTGGCGTATCGCGGCCGTCGATGATTGCAACACGAGGATCGATTTCGTCATATGAAACATTATGGGCGTAGCAATTCACCGCGAGCTTCATTTTGAAGTCGGTCGGATTTTCGATTGAGACATAGGCCACGCGTCCGGGTTCGACGGTGCACCCGATAACGTCCGGCCGGTTCATTGCGACTGCGATGGTTACGGCGATTTTCCAAGCCGTTTTGCCGCTTCCTTGCTTCGCCGTGAGCCCGTACAGATAGCCGGATGGCAGGATACCGCCCAGCGTGTAGGAAATCGGCACATAGGACCGCATAAAGGTTCTGGCGCCTATGACGCGGGATGGCGGCTTTTTCGGTGCCCGCTCGTCGGGTCCGTTGCGCCGTGGCAATGCAGAATCGTTCCAGCCTTCGGCGAAGGGACGGCTCATGGCTTCCGCCTTTCCGCCGCGGTCGCGATTTCAACGGCAAGGCGCAACGGCAGGACGACAAGCGCGTCGCGCCGATCGGCCTTGATAACGAGAAGGTCTGGGCCTTCTAACCATGAATAAAACTGCAAGAATCCGTTCGCGCGGGACTTGCATTCGATAGTGAGGTCGCGGCCAATAAGCGGGGCCGTCACGTCACCAGAAAAGCGACCGCCGGCCGAGCCGCTAAGCGGAATACGCTCGGCGCCGAGGCCGTGGTCCTGGAGCAGGCGCACGATCGCACGCTCAAGACGGTTGCCCTTGTCGCGAGACGCGCGTCCGCCTTTCATGGCGCGGCCTCCATAAGATCCAAGACGCACCCGATGATTCCGCTCGCCGAACCATCCGCCTCGCGGGTCACGGATGATCGGATAGCCTCGATGTGGAGCACGCTCATGCCCGCCGCTCCAGCCGCTCGGCGTGCGAGATCAATTCGTCAAGGTCACGCGGGGTGAGTCTGAAAGGTCGAGAGCGGCCATAGGGCGCTCGCCCGTCGAGGACGGCGATCCGAACCTCGATGCGCCGGGGCCGCGGCGGCGGTTGCCGCGCGACAAGGCGAAGGGGCGGAGCACCGGTCATCGCGATGGCCCCCTATGGGAGCCGGAGAGTGCCCGGAGTTCCGCGAAACCGCGATCGGCCTCTTGGATGGAATGCCAAGCTTCCCTAAAGTGGTAGCGACCGCCGCGGTCGTCGGCGATCCGCAGAGACATCCTGGCCGCTTCGGCGTTCACGGCCACGATTTCGAGTAAGCCGTCGAGACGGGCCCTTATCTCCAGGCGCCGAAGGGCCGCGCACGTGATTTCAGATGCGCAATTATTATTATCTTGCGCTGGGCGTTCGATCTGGCTATTTGGTTGAAAGTCAGCTGCCGAGGATGACAATTGAGGGCCGTTCCCTGTTTGCTCAGGGGCGGTCCTCTCCACCACATTTGAGGCCACGCTTCACCCAACCTCCGCTTCGGAGGCATTGCGCCGGATGATCGGCGAGGGCTTGGACCTGCGTGGCGGAACCGGATCGATAATCGCCAAAGGGTTTGGGGAAGCTGGCACCGCCGGAGCCGCGCCCATGATATGGGCGGCCTTCCAAGCGATAATTTCAGATTCGCTGAAAAACCGCCGATCGCCGATGATTAGCGGGCGCGGAAAGTTAAGCTCAGGTCGCGTCACCCAATTGAAAACAGTCCGTGGCGAGACGCAGAATAGTCTAGCTACGGCTGGATTGGTGATTAATTTGTCGGGCTGCATTTAAAAGCCTCCAGTTGCGAAGGCTTCCTATGAATACGAATTTTACACGTCCTTGCATGGAATAATAACTAGCGGAAAACGCGGGCTAGTAAGTTGAATCGCGCAACACTTCCCTTAAGGTCTCGAATGGGCAAAATTTTCCCAGCTTTGGCCCCGGCGCGCGGCGCAGCAAATCAACGAGCAGGGAATCACCAAAAACCTCCGCTCTTGCTCGCGCCTCGATCCACAGTGCAGCGTTGCCACGGTCAGTGGCGGCTAAAGCAAGCATCAAAATTATGACCACCTCGTCGAACCAGCGTTTCGTTGCGTCGTCGCCTTTCCAAGCTGCCGCCTCTTTTTTCTTCATAGTTTTTACCGGGCCGGCCACATCATCGGAATGTAGCGGCCAGTCCTTTCCGCGCGCCATCGGTACGACCGGCACGAAGCCATCGGGGCAGTTTTCCACGAAGCCATCGGGGGCTCCGGGAACATCGCCAGCCGCCGCGCCCCGCAACCAGTCGCCTTTGCGCCGCGTCGCTAGCCAAGTAGCCCCCGCGTTAGCCCCGAGGGTCCGGTTGCCGCGCTCGGTTCCCATTTTTATGACGCGCCGATGCGCCGCGTAGAGCGCGACTGTGTATCGCTCACGATCTTGGAGCGTCGGGACCGCGGTCCCCTTCGGGCGATGTGCCGGCCGCTTTTGTTCTGCAATCGTGGGCAATGACTTTTTCGGCCGGCCTGCTTTCCTTCCAGTTCGCTTCGTCGCCATTGTCACGCCCCCCGCTTCAATTCGACGACTTTCGCCGCAGTCTCGCCGGTCACGATCGCCTGAACATGCCGGCCCCATCGCTCCATCGCGCCGCGCATTTCGTCAGCGAAGTTGTACTTTTGATATACACCGACAATACCCGCGAAGCTGCCGGAGACATGATTGAGAAGCCTTTCGATGACTGGCAGATTGAGGCCAAGCCCGGCAAGCCCGCTAGTGACGCTTCTTCGGATGTCGTGCAAGATCCATGGCGCTATAGACTCGGCGCCATTGAGTCCTTCGATACGCGCATCTAGGCGCGTCTTGGCGCGTGAATAACCAGACGGCGCGGTTTCGCCAGAGCTGAAGACAAACTTCGAACCCGAGAACCGCGGCAACGCCTTGATGATTTCGACGGCTTCCGGCGATAGCGGCAAGACGTGCTGACGTTTGTTTTTTGAACGCGAAGCCGGGATTGTCCATGTCGCCCGATCGGGATCGAGCTCGCGCCATTCCATCCCGCCAATCTCGGATCTTCTCTGGCCGGTCAAGACAAGCAGCTTAACGATCGGCCCAAACGGAAAGCCGACGCCATCGGCCGCGCGCCAAACAAGGCGCAACTCTTCCATGTCGAGAACACGATCACGGCTCTTTTCCGCAGATGGCGGGTCAATACCGTCGCACGGACTACGTTCGAGGAGGCCGCGCGACACAGCCCAGCGGAACATTTTGCGGAGCTGCGCAAGGGCGCGATTTGCGCCCACAGGAGCGCCACGGGCGACAATGCCGTCGAGGACCCGATGAATGTCGGCTTTGCCGATCGCCGCTAGCTGGCGGCCCTTCCAGGCCTCCGCGAATTGCTTCAAAAGGCGCTCGGTCTCTCGCCAATCACGGGTGTTTGGTTTTGCATAAAGAGAAATGAAGTCCGCGATGACTTTCTCAACGGAATCATCGCGGCTCCTGGTTGCAATCTTCGCGGCCCTGGCGGCTCGTTTGGCGACCGCCGGGTCATCATCGTCCGCAAGAGAGACTTTGGCCCGGGCAGCCTCGCCACGCGCCTTTGCGAGCCCGATAGCGGGATAAGGGCCGATGGTCAGTTTGTGCGGCCGGCCGTGGACGCGATAGCGGAACGCCCAAGCCATCCGGCCTGTCGGCTGCACGACAAGGTAGAGTCCGCGCTCCTTCCCGTCCGGGATTTCCCGCCTGGCCGGTCCGGGCTGTGTGGTTTCGATTGCAAGTTGTGTGAGAGCCTTTGCCATATGCGTTACCCCAATCCTTGGCGGGTAACGAAATCAGCCATTCTTGCTGTTACCCGGTATATTCCGGAAGATATAGGAAAAATGCGCAAAATGCAAGGGAACTCAAGTAGGTTTTCTGTGCATGAATTACCGGTTTTTCCGGTTGTTTCTTGCTATGAGCATGGTTTCCTAAACCGTAGGTCGGGGGTTCGAGTCCCTTCCGGGACGCCAAGATTTTTGTTGTCAAGCCCAGACACATCGGTAACGGAACGCACCTAAGACATGGGTGACAACCTCGGGCCGAAGGGATTGTCGATGGGCTGCAAGGTTTTCTGTTCGAGATCGAAGTAACCGAGGTCGTAGGTCATGAAGTTGACGATCCATATGTCGTTGTCGACTTCCTTGATGCCGAGTTTTTGGCCAGCGAGGACGGTCGAGATGTTGATTTTCTTGCGGTGCAGGCAGAGGCGGCCGCAGGCCGTGACGAGACACCCGCGATCGTGGAAGGGGTATTCGAGGTCCGGCAGGCCGCGATAGGGGCTTTTCGAGAGGGTATAGCATTCGGCTGGGCACTTCATGGCCAGCGCCTCGTGAGGCCGTTCGCGATTGAACTCCTGCCTGAAGTCATCGAATCGTTCTTGCTGCTGCAGGGAGTTCATGCCGGGTGGCCTTGTCGTTTCCTTCTTGAGGGTGAGGTGCATGCGCTCGTGGCGGCCATTTTGCTGCGGGTGGCCTGGCTTGATGCGCTCGATGGCGATTCCGAGGCGCAGCCACCAGACTGCGAGCTTGCTCAAGTTGAACAGGGCATTGGGCGAGGCTCGTTCTACGACAAGCAGCGCCCCGAGCTTTTCGCCAGGGCGCTGCGCGGCGCCAAGCGCGAGCTTGACCCAAAAGGGATGATGAATCCCGGTGTGCTGATCGATCCTTGAGAGGGCAACCGCGATCAGGGCATAGGCGCAGTGGCAACGTTGGCAAGCAGGACTTTGCAATCCTACTGAAGCGAGAGGATACGGATCATGTGCGGCACGACACAAGTCCCGAGAAAACTGAACATCGAGATGACGGAGGCGGATTTCCAGAAGCACTTCTCTGCGCTCTTGGATAAAGCGCCGCCGAAAACGCTCCGAGCGCATGCCTTCTTCTCTGTTCCTAACAATCAACCGCCGTGGTTCGATACTGGAGCAGATCTCCGCGCGGGAGAGCAGGTGACCGTATTCGCTGTTGGACACTCGGTTCTCTCTCACGAGCTCGATCTCTGGTTTCATCCAGACATGCAGCTCTGGTATCGCGTTGGTGAGGCCGGCAACGTGTTCCGGGGGACACGGCACTCCCACACCTTTACCGTACGCGAGGCGGGGCGATTATTTCTCGGCAACTATTTCCCGGGTGAATGGGCTACCCGCACGGGAGCCGTGGCCGTTGGCACGGAAGCCTACAGTCAGATGGAAGGCGGCATCGCTGTGTTAGTGATGCGCTGGGCGGCGGAGCCGTTGGAGGGGTTGAAAAGGCTCGAGGCGCTTGGAGACGTAGCATCCCTTCTTGCCTCGGAGATTGACCGACTTGAACATACCGTCGATCCACCGCGTGGCTGGGAATATCTCTGGTTTCTGGGTCCTTCTGAAATTTACACGGCAGGGCCGCCGGCTCCCAGCAAGCGCCCGTCGATTGTATGTCACACACATCGGGACGCGGCTATTCTGCATAAAGACGTGTCAGTCCCTTTGACTAAGGACACGCGCTTGCGATGGTCCTGGAAGGTGGAGATCTTACCGTGTGAGCTGCCAGAGAACACATTGCAAAACCACGACTACCTCAGCATTGCCGTTGAGTTCGACAACGGGCAGGACCTGACCTTCTTCTGGAGTTCTCAGCTTCCTGTCGATTCAGGGTTCCGGTGTCCCATTCCGACATGGACGGCGCGGGAGACCCATGTGGTCGCACGCTCCGGGAGCGACGGCTTGGGGCGCTGGTGGCACGAAGAGCGCTCCCTGTACCCATACTATGAACGCTTCATTGGGACGATAGGCAAGCGCGACAAAGCACCTGACGCGCGGGTCGTGCCGCCGCCAACGCGGGTCGTGCGAGTGTGGCTCATTGCTAACACCATGTTCCGTCAGCAGGAGGGGCGATGCGAGTACGGCGCCATTGAACTGCAAACGGGAGAAACGGTGGTGACCGTGAACTGAGAGGCGATCCGACAACTAATTCGGAAGAATCAGTTGTGGTTCGTCCTCGGGCGCCCGAACTCTCCTTCCACGGCATCGACACCTCCTGCTTGCCAGAGCAAACAAAAAGTGTAACCCATGTGTCCGGTACGAAACGTCACCCTCAGGTCGCACATTGTGAATTATATCGGTCTCGCGCGCACAGACACCGGCCGGGCGTCCATGTGCCCCTGGTTAAGGCCCCGCCAGCCTGGCTTTTTCCATCATCGCGACGAAGCGGGCAAATAGATAATGGCTGTCGCGCGGGCCAGGCGACGCCTCGGGATGGTGCTGCACGGAAAACGCCGGGCGATCGGTCATTTCGAGACCGCAATTCGAACCGTCGAACAGCGAACGATGAGTTTCCCGCGCATTGGCGGGCAGACTTCCCGCATCGACCGCGAAACCATGGTTCATCGACACGATCTCGACCTTACCGGTGGTAAAGTCCTGCACCGGGTGATTGGCGCCATGATGGCCCTGGTGCATTTTTAAGGTTTTCGCGCCGATCGCGAGCGCAAGCATCTGATGGCCAAGGCAGATCCCAAAGGTTGGGACCGCTCTTTCAAGGAGAGTCTCGATGACCGGAACCGCATATTTCCCGGTCTCGGCTGGATCGCCCGGACCGTTTGAAAGAAAAACCCCGTCCGGCCGCATCGCGAGGATCGAATCCGCGGGCGTCTGCGCCGGCACGACAGTGACCGCGCAGCCGGCCTCGGTCAGTAGCCGCAGGATATTGCGTTTGATCCCATAATCGATGGCGACGACCTTGTATATCCCTGGCCCGGCGGCACCAAAACCCTGTCCCGGCTCCCATGCTGCTTGCGTCCAGTCGTAGCGCTGCGCGGCGGTAACCTCCGGCACGAGGTCCATGCCTTCGAGGCCCGGCCATGCCCGCGCCATCGCCCGCAGGCCATCGATGTCGAAATCGCCGCTTGGCGAATGGGCGATGGCCGCGTTCGGCATGCCGTTCTCGCGAATGAACGCGGTGAGCGCGCGCGTGTCGAGGCCATAAAGGCCGACGATGCCGCGGCTCCTGAGCCATGCATTGAAATCGCCCTTAGCCCGGTGATTGGACGGACCCGTGACCGGGGCATGAACGATGATGCCGCGCACTCCGGCGCTCGCCGCGAGATTGCTGGTCTCGATATCCTCATCATTGGCACCGGTATTGCCGATGTGAGGAAAGGTGAAGGTAACGATCTGGCCAGCATAGGAAGGATCGGTGAGGATTTCTTGATAACCCGTCATCGCCGTGTTGAAACAGATTTCGCCGACGGCCGCGCCCGTGGCGCCGAGCCCAAACCCTTCGAGCACCATGCCGTTTGCCAAAACGAGGAGGGCGGTCGCGCGGGGCTCGCGCCAAAACGGAAAAGCTTGCTCTTGCTCGCCGGTCATGCTCACTCTAAATCCGCTCCTTGCATTTCGATAAAGCGGCCCATTGCCGCCGTCAAATCCCATGAAAAGGCGAGGCGCTGGCTATGCGCGAAAAATTTTCAAGCGAGCTTAGGGCGGCGATGAAGGCCGGCGAAAAGCGCCGCGTCGGCACGATCCGCATGATCATGGCCGCGCTCAAGGACAAGGAGATCGAGGCGCGAGGGCAGGGGAAAACCGTGTCCGATGAAGATATATTGGCGCTCCTCCAGAAGATGACCAAGAGCCGGAAGGAATCCCAAGAGATCTACGAAAAAGCAGGCCGAGTGGACCTCGCCACGCAAGAAAGCGAGGAAATCGCGATCATCCAGGGCTTTTTGCCGCAACAGCTAAGCGAGGCGGAAGTGGCGCAGGCGATCGCCGCCGCCCTCGCCGAGACCACGGCCACGTCGATCAAGGACATGGGAAAAGTGGTCGGCGCGCTCAAGGGAAAATATGCGGGGCGGATGGATTTTGCGAAAGCCAGCGTGCTCGTGAAGAGAATGCTTGGCGGATAACGCTTACGGCTTGTCTTTAAGAAAGATCGCGAGCTCGTCCGCGTCCATGCAAAATCTATTCGCCTCGGCCGGAAAATTCTTGGAACGCACATCCAAGACATAGGCTTTTGCCGCCTCCAGCATGAGCTGGCCTACTTCCTGGTAGCGCCGGTTGTGATGGTAGTTAGCGGGCGTGAAGCCGAGCACATCGGAAATAACAAGCACCTGTCCATCGGTCTTGCGCCCGGCGCCGATCCCGATGGTCGGCGCGGCAATGGATCTTGTCACCTGATCGGCGGCCTCTTCCGGCACGAGTTCGAGAACAAGTATCGCCATTCCGGCTCCGTCGAGGGCAATCGCATCGGCGAGCAGCCGCGCCGCGTCCTCCGCCTTTTGGCCCTTGAGGCGTCTGTCGTCATGATGCTGCGGCTCAAGCCCCAGGTGACAGCAGACCTCGATCGAAGCCCTCGCAAGGGCTTCGACGATCTCGGGCCGCGCGCCTTCGAATTTCACGATGTCGGCTCCGGCCTCGATCAGGAGGCTCGAGCTTTTCACCGCGATCTCGGGCGTGTCATAGGTGCGATGGGGCAAATCGGCAATGATCGTGGTTTTGGGCGCGCCTCGGCGCACGGCGCCGACGTGGTGGCACATGTCGGCGAGGGTGACCTCCCTCTCGCTGGCGTAACCCAGCATATTGGTGCCGACGCTGTCGCCGACGAGAATGATGTCGATGCCGGCGGCCTCCTCGGCCTTGGCGGTCGGGGCGTCGTAGCCGGTCAGCACGGCGATCGGCTGGCCCTTCCGCTTCATGGCGAAAAAGCATGCGGTTTTTTTGCGCATCGAGGCGGTACCTTTGACGGTGGCCGATAATTGTCATTACCGGCGCGGGGTGGACCACGGCGAATTTTGTTCATCAAATGTTCGTGGACCCCTCCGGCGCCGCCGCGCGCGATCAACGATTAGCAACCCCGGCACCCCCTGATCAAGGGGCGCGGAGGAAACGGTTTCGTGCCAATCAATCCGGGCGAGACGGGATTTGTTTGGATGAATGGATTGTGATTCCACCCGTAAAGTGGGGTCGCGCACGGGATTTTGGAGGCGAGCGATGGAAAAAGGCACTCCCTACGAACGCCGCTTTGCGAAGAAGCAGGGTCGATCACCGCCGCTTTGGTCCTTTACCCGGACCGGTTTTATCCTTGCAGTCTGCACTCCGTTTGCGATTGCGCCGGTTCCTGCCGCGGCAGGGGAGTATTACCCGCCGCCGCACCCTTCCGGGGGCTCCGGGCCCGGACCGGGAGTGGGACGCCATTGACGGCGGGAATGACGCAAAGTCCATGCAAGGCACCGAGGCCGCCGGAATCGTTCATGGCACCGAAGTCGCCGGAACTATCGCTTCCCACGCCGAGCTCACGGGTGTCGCGCCGCAAGCGTACATTCTTGCGGTCCATTGTGCATCCCGATGTTTCCCCTGCTGTGCCAACGGTCCACATCCCTCCGGTGGATGATCTTGAAGAGATAGTCGCTATACTAAAGAAAAAATATCCGAAGCCATCGGAGGTTAAAGTAATTGAACGGCACCAAAACTTGTTCAAAGTCGAGATTAATGGCCTTCTGGGTAGTGTATTGAGTGGGCATAACTATTGGGAACGGCTAGAAATCCATCTCATCCTTTTAAAGCCTGGCGAGGCCGAGGCAATGGTTGAGGGCTCTTATGCGCCCGGGATCGGTGATTCCCCACCCGCCACTAGCGCTTACGAGTCGATGGAAAAAGAATATTATTCGGACTTGTTAAGGTTCACAAAAATAACATTCGCCAATCTACAACAATAACAAACGCAAAGTTCGGCACATAAGACAGTATGTTTTAAAATCAATTGTCTCGTCAATAATTCTTATATTGGTGATGTATTTCCGTGGCGGATTCACATTCTCGGAGGCTACCACGGCTATTTCCGTGTTTCTTCTAATTACATCTGTATATACGTCTACAATAATAAAGGATATCATAGCCAATAAGGAAATAGATCAGCGCACGCGAAAGAGGTATTCCCTAGGATTCGTTCTGATATCATGTATAATAACTTTAGTGTTTATAATTTATCTTCTTACGATTATCATCGTAAAGGCCTATAATCTAGGAATTGCAGATTTCGACCAGTTCAAGGTGCTATTGGTTCTCGGCGAAACAATTTTGCCGCGTATGTTGGCCAAATCGTGCACGCGATGTTTAGTGCAGGGTCGACGGAAGCGACCGAGCCGTCTGGCGCATCCGCGCCCGGCACAGGGGAACGGTAGGCGCGGGCTGTGCCCCACTGTTGCGATGCGTCGCGCGCGGAATGCGCCCAAATATCGACGACGGTCTCACGCCGGTGCAGGCCTTGGCATATTCCGAGACGACATTTCCGCGCGCATGACTGACGCCATGGCTCGTTCGTCGGAATTCCAAGGAGTCGTAACCAAGATCGCCTGCTAGATGAACTCCCGCGCAAGCGCGACGAATACGGCCGAGAAAACGGCAGGGCACCGCGAGCATGTTCTCATGATCGTAGGCACAGGCTCATGAAACACCACGGCGCGAGCAAACTGCCACTCCGCGGAATTGCGGATGGAGACAAGCAGCTCATCTGCTTGGCTTTGTTAAATTCTGACATCTTCTCATATTCTTCGCCCATCCATGGCGGGGCTCGGCCCGGCTCTTGCCGCGCGGCTCCATAAGCCTTACCAATCCTTGCCGCGACTGGGGCGATCCGCAATGTTCGCGGATCCGGCCCATCCAGCGGGATAGATGCTTTTTGTCGAGCATGATGCGGTATCGGCGTTTTCTTTTCGTGCTCTTGGCGCTCGCGGCGGGGCTTTCCCCGGCAAGAGCCATCGAATCGGTGCGCGTGCCGATCGAATCGCAAGCCATCGACCTGACCAAGGCTTTTGAGACCTATCATTCCGACGGCGACCGTCTTCTCGTCTCGACCGCGCCCGGCTCCGACGGCATCGTTCGCCGCATCGAGGTGCGGGCACGGGACGAAGGGACACGCCCGGATTGGATCGTCTTCGCGCTCACCAACGATACCAGCGAACAAATCGAAAGATTGCTTGTCGCGCCGCATTTCCGGCTGGTCGGCTCCGGCGTGATCTGGCCCGATC
>JALZAY010000090.1 GCA_030948025.1 Pseudomonadota bacterium | reverse complement strand
ATTTGACCTTCGCCACCAATGTTTCTGCGATGTTCTACATCACGAAAGCTGCGGTCCCCCACATGAATCCAGGCACCTCCATCATCAACACCGCATCGGTTAATGCGTACAGCCCGAGCCCGCAATTGCTTGCCTATGCTACCACTAAAGGCGCCATTCAGAACTTTACGGGGGGCCTGGCCCAATTGCTTGCGGAACGGGGCATCCGCGCTAACACGGTGGCCCCTGGTCCCGTTTGGACGCCTCTGATTCCATCTACCATGCCTCCCGAGAAGGTCGAGCATTTTGGCGAACAGGTCCCGATGAAACGTCCGGCCCAACCAAAGGAGCTTGCCACCGTTTATGTGATGCTTGCGAGCGATGAAGCCAGCTATGTCTCCGGGGCAACGGTGGCCGTCACCGGCGGAAAGCCCATCATCTAAAACAATCAAAAAAAGCCCTCAGAGAAATTGGTGTGGTGAGCATTGAGCCAGGACCGAGGTGGGGGCGTCTCCGACTGAAGATTAGTAGTCTACGATAGCCTGCAACACACGCTCAATCTGGGCCGGGTAAAATGGCTTGGGAATAAAGGGCACGCTGCGCAGGTCAGAAGGCAACTGTTCTTGCGGCGAACCCGAAATAAAAACAAAAGGCACGCGCTTGCGTTCGAGAATCTGCGCAATCTCAAACGTCTTGCCGTTTGTCACTTCGACGTCCAAAAAAGCAAAGTCGAGGGCTTCATGCAAAACCTTTTTGGTGGCCGCGACAGACGCTTCGACCACGACGACAGTCGTGACAATCGCCGTAACCACTATTTCCAGATTCATGGCGACCAACGGTTCGTCTTCGACAATGAGGATACGCAATGTTTTCATGGAACGCAGCCTTGGCGGTCGGTTAGAGTGAGTCCGTGAGTCCACTATCGTGCCGAACCCCCTGACGACAGACCCTTCTGGCTGTGATGTCGGATGGGCAAGGGATCGAGACCGCGACGGTTGGAAGCGAAAGCGTGGTCGGAGCCATGGCCGGGTTCGGCATCCGCCGGGGCTTTACGAGGGCAGTCGTCCAAGCACCCCTGGTAGCCTCGCGCATTTCCAGTGTGCGATTTCACGCGGCCGTTCAGAAAAGCGAGGGCATCAGGAAACTGATGGCGAGCTACAACGAAGTGCTCTTGGCACAGGTTCAGCAGACGGCGGCATGCAACGCCCTCCACGCCATGGAATCCCGCTTAGCCCGTTGGCTGCTCCAGACCCGGGATCGGATCGATAGCGACGCCCTTCCGCTGACCCAGGAGTTCCTTTCGCAGATGCTGGGAGTACAGCGGACGACGGTTACTTTGGTGGCCCGCCAGCTCGAACAGGCGGGCGTCATTCAAAATCGCCGGGGCCGGATCGTTGTTGTTGACCGAAAAGGACTCGAAGACGTGGCATGCAAATGTTACGCCATTGTCCGCGACCAAATGAGCGCCGCACTGCCTGAGCTTGCGAAATAATTCGACTCGTTGTGTCGGGTATCGAACAGACAGATGGAGGCATGGGATCTACTGACAGCGAAGATTTGATGCGCGTGTCATGGCGACGATAATGACGGATCAAGCTACGCTCTCGCAACGGCAGGGACCGACTTCTAGGCCTCCAGGGACGCCCCTAGGTCAGTTGCCGCTCGCCGGAAAATCGGTGCTCATTATCGAGGATGAAGCACTGATCGCCATGAGCGTCGAATTCTGGCTTCAGGACGCCGGTGCCGCCGTTGTCAAACTAACCAACTCCATAGCCTCGGCGCAAAGAGCTCTCGACGAAGGCATTCCATTCGATGCCGCGGTTGTCGATCTACGCGTGGCGGATGGAAACGCCAGTGCCCTGGTCCAGGTTTTATCAGAGCGCGGGATACCTGTCGTGATTACGACGGGCGACGAGGTCGATCGGCGACATCCCGCTCTAAGCACAGCGGTCGCCTTTCTTCAAAAGCCCCATGGCTACAGCGACCTCGTCAATGTCATAACGCGGTTGGTCAATTTAGAGCAACGCGGGGGCCGACTGCCGCCATCGGTCCAGACATCACAATTATCACTGTTGCAGAATTAACTAGAGCGCAGATCGCCACCGTCAGGCTATTTGGCGAGGCTAGCGGCAATGGTCAGCAGGATCACCGCGCTGAATATGGCCGCCGGTTATTGATCCAGGAGGCGGGAGTGCTATGCGACGTCAGCCTCTCGCTCCCGATCCGGGAGCGGCGCAAACCCATTTAGGAAGCCGTCGTCAACAGTCTGTTTCAGGCGCGCCCGCAACAGGGCCAAGACTGCAGCCTCTTCTGGCTGCAATCCCGCAAGCTCGTCGCGCAATTCGCTCTCGACCTCGGACTTGATATCTAAGACAAGACTGCCGTCGAGATACGAAGTGAACACCTCCGGGTGGACATAACATTTCCGGCAAATAGTGGGAGTGTTGCCTAGACGAGCGGCCACGCGCTCAATGGCCGCACGAAAGTTTCGTTTTGCCTGAGCAGCGGTATCGAAGCTTTCTACCTCCTTGAGGGCCAGCGCCGCCAATACTGTTCCTGCCCAGGTCCGAAAATCCTTGGCCGTGATGTCCTGTCCGGTTATTTCCTTCAGGTACTGGTTAACATCGCTGGAGGTGACGTCCTGCTGCTTCCCGTCCTCGTCAACGTACTGCAGGAGCTCCTGACCGGGCAATTCCTGGCATGCCTTGATGATCTTCGCGACGCGGCGGTCCCTCACTTTGAGCGACCACTGTTTCCCGCTCTTGCCGGTAAAGCGGAACCGGACCTCTGACCCTTCAACAGATACATGGCGGTTCTTGAGCGTAGTCAGCCCATAGCTCTTGTTCCGTTTGGCGTAATCGTCGTTCCCCACGCGGATAAGAGTCGTCTCCAACAAATGCACGACGGTCGCCAAGACCTTTTCCCGCAGAAGGCCCCTCCGCGCAATATGCTCGCGCACTTTGGCCCTGATCGCCGGCAGCGCGTTAGCGAACGCGACGATATGTTCGTATTTGGTGCCCTCGCGCACCTCACGGAACTGCGGGTGATAGCGATACTGCTTGCGCCCTTTGGCATCACGTCCGGTCGCCTGAATGTGCCCGTCTGCAACCGGGCAAATCCACACATTCGTCCAAGCGGGAGGTATGGCGAGAGATCGTATACGTCTCACGACCTTCGAATCGAAGAGCTTCGTGCCGTCCGGCCGCACATAGGTGAAGCCTTTGCCGGACCGCTTGCGCCGAATCCCGGGCCGGACGTCCGAGACATACCGCAAACCGGCGGACTCGGCAGCGTCCTTCGGATCGACGATCGTTTGGCCGTCTTCTGCGGGATCGAACAAACACCAGTCCTCTGTTGGCCCACGAACAACGGCCCTGGCGTCTCTTTGTTCCGTCGTGCTTTAGCTTAGCAATTCCTGCCGTCGCCGTCATCCTGGATGTAGTATTTTCCTTGTCGAGCTCCAGCTGCTTGGCGAGGTTCCAGGACTGCTTGCAAGCTTGACCCAAATCCCGCCGCGTCACTGTGCCCGCCGGATTGAGGCAACTCGCTTCCGCGTTTGCCAGCTCACCGGCGGTAGGTTTATTGCAGCCCCTCAGGACCAAGTCGCAGCGTGCCGAACGCCTTTTTTGCTGCCAAAATTAGTTCGGCGCGCCGGAGCGGACTCAGAGGTTGCGGAGGTCGCATACTTGGCGAGGGCCATGAAGAAAGCCGAACGCATCAAGATGGCAGCGTGTGCCGCAGCCTGCTTTGAGGGTTGAATGACCCAACCACGAGCCGTATATGCCTGGCAACCGAAGGACTTGCAGCCAAGACAGCGAACGTCAGCCGGAAGCGTAGCATGACCGCAACGATTCACCAGCTTTCGACAAGCGATGTCCAGACCGACGAGGCTCTGCGGCTGGCAGCGCTTCGACGATACGACATTCTCGACACTCCTCCGGATGGATCATTCGACCGGATCACTGACATTGCGGCCGATCTGTTTTCCGTCCCGATTGCGATCGTGAGCCTCGTCGACGAGGATAGGATTTGGTTTAAGTCGCGCCACGGCTTGGATGTGGACGAAATCGATCGTTCTCCCGGGCTCTGCGCTTCGGCAATCCTGCGACCAGATCCGCACATACTGCCTGACGCCGCGGCCGATATGCACGCCCTTGCGAACCCTCTCGTGGCGGGCGAGTTCGGTCTACGCTTCTATGTCGGCGTGCCGCTGCGAACCCATGATGGCTTCAACCTGGGAACGCTCTGTGTCATTGACCGCCTTCCGCGCCCCGTCTCGGAACGTCAGATTGCGCAGCTCAAGGCCCTCGCGTCGGTCGTCATGGATTAGATGGAATTGCGTCTTTCGGCGCGGCGTGCGATCGCCGACCTTTCACGCGTGGTCGACGAGAAAGAAGCTGCCCTGCGACGCACCGAGCTGATGGCGAAGGGAGATCGACCATCGCGTGATGAACAGCCTGCAACTTGTGTCTAGCCTTTTGAGTATGCAAATCCGCGGCGTGGGAAGCCCGGAAGCTGCCGAACAACTGGCGCTGGCCTCGCGCCGGATTACAACGATCGCGCTGGTCCATCGCCATATCCACCAAAGTGACGGCGTCGACAAGGCGAGTTGCAAGGGCTACCTCGAACGCCTCTGCGAAGATCTTTGCAGCACGATGCGGTCCGGAGACAGTGACGCCGTCGCGGTCGTCAGCGACGATGTCGAGTTTGCGACCGGACAGATCGTCCCGCTCGGATTGATGGTCAACGAGTTGGTTACGAATTCGGTCAAGCACGGGGCTCGCCGGATTACGGTTTCACTTAGACGGGAAGCGCCCGAAGGGTACGTGCTGACCGTCACCGACGATGGGACAGGCTTGCCAGCAGACTTCGACCCGGCCTCGACCCCAGGCTTTGGCATGAAGATGCTATCCGCGCTCGCGGGCCAACTGGGTGGCGAGCTGCGCTTTGGCGGCGCAAGTAGCGCATCCGGCGCAAATTTTAGCATTCATGTGGCGAAGATACCGGCCGCGCAGAATCTCTGAGCAACTAAGGCCGGGAGAAACCAACTCGCCTAGGTCCACGCCTCATCCCCAAATAGAACAGCAGGCCCAATCCTAGATTTTTGCAATCCATTGGTCTCCCCTTCGGAAGCCGAACACAGCCGAGGAACTATGTTGTGCAGTGGCCGTTAGTAATCCGGATGTGAGAGCAGGAGTCGGCCATGAAACTTGATGAACTGTTTCTCGATACACTGAGGGATATCTATTTCGCGGAACGGCAGATCCTGAAGGCGCTGCCGAAAATGACCAAGGCAGCGCAGGAACCGAAGCTGAAGGAAGGCTTCACCGCGCATCGGGAGGAAACCCAGGGACAGGTTGAACGCCTTCAACAGGTGTTCGAAATCCTCGGAAAGCGTGCTCAGGGCAAAACCTGCGAGACAATTCAGGGCCTCATCGAGGAGTGTGTTGAATTGCTGGGGGAGGTTACCGAGCCCAGTACCGTCCGCGATGCCGGCCTGATCGCGTGCGGCCAAGCTGTCGAGCATTACGAAATGGCGCGCTACGGCACTCTGATCGCCTGGGCTGGCGTGCTCGACAAGAAGGATGTGGTCGCGCTGCTTCAAGCGAACCTTGATCAAGAAAAGAAGGCCGACACTCTGCTCACCCAGATCGCCGGTTCGGTCAACCCGGCAGCCGCGAAGGTCGGCTGAAGGGTCGCATGGGCTCTGCACCGGCGCTCCCGCTGATCCCCCGTCGGCGACACCCGTCCGATGCCATTGGCGCATTGTTCTACTCTCTCAAATGGACCGGCTACACATCCAGTGATTCTCAGGGTCAGGCTGATATCGGCAGGTAAGCGGAGGGGCAATCTTGTTCACCCTCTCCGGACGGGATGAATGGAGCAATGAAGCATAAGATGAAGCGTAAGAACGATTCCGATCCCGGAAATCGGATGAAGCTCCTTGTGGCCAAGCGCAATCGCAAGATGGCGGGCTCAGCCCATGCCTATGTGCGCGGAAGCACGACGCGGTTCTACGAATGGCTTGAAGCTTCCAGCGGCCTGGCGCTACCGGAGGGCCCGCAAGCCTGGATCTGCGGCGATTGCCACGTCGGCAATCTCGGGCCGGTGGCGAACACCGCCGGCGCGCTTGCGATCCAGGTGCGCGACCTTGACCAGACAGTCATCGGCAATCCGGCGCACGACCTCATACGCCTCGGCCTGTCGCTCGCGATGGCAGCCCGCGGGTCTGATCTTCCCGGGGTAATCACGGCGCACATGCTGGAGCATATGATAGACGGCTACGAGGCAGCCTTCGCGCCTGAGGTGCAGGGCGGGACATTGGACGCCAGCAGCGCCATGCCGAAGAGCGTCAAACTTGTGATGCGCGAGGCCGCAGGCAGGTCTTGGAAGCACCTCGCGGACGAACGGATCGAAGGCGTCGAGCCGGTCATTCCAATTGGCAATCGGTTCTGGCCGCTGACGCAGGATGAGCGTGCTGCTGTAGAAGCATTGTTTGCCGACGATGATGTGCGGCGGCTGGCGACGTCTCTGCGCTCGCGTGAGGACGAAGCGCCGGTGCGGCTGATGGATGCCGCATACTGGTGCAAGGGCTGTAGTTCCCTCGGGCGATTGCGATTGGCCATGCTGGTTGCCGTCGGCAGCGGCAAGGCGGAACGCCACTGCCTGATGGACGTGAAGGAGGCGACCGCCGCGGCTGCGCCTCGCAGCAAGACCGCCGACATGCCGCATGACAACGCCGAACGGGTGGTCACCGGTGCGCGCAACCTGTCGCCCTTCCTAGGCAGTCGCATGATGTCCACGCGGCTACTGGGCAAGGCGGTGTTCATCCGCGAGATTCTGCCCCAGGACATGAAGCTAGAGATCGCGCATCTCTCGCGTGAGGAAGCAATGAGCGTGGCAGAATTTCTGGCGCATGTCGTGGGTCAGGGACACGCGCGGCAGCTGGACGCCGTCGGTCGCAAGCAGTGGCTAACTGAGCTGCAGCGTAATCGATCAAAGTCGTTGGATGCGCCGTCCTGGCTATGGAACAGCGTAGTAGATTTGGTAGCTACGCACGAGGCCTCCTACCTCGCGCATTGCCGTCGCTACGCCATGGAGGAAGCCGCCTGAGCGCAGGGTCGGGCGGCTCACCTACAAGCCCCTCAGTCCTCATCCGCCATGCGAATGAGCTCAGAAAGAGCATCGGCAACCGCACGCCGCCGCACGGCATCCCGGCCAATATTGCCATAGTTCCTTGCGAGATAAGAGGGCTCGTACCCCCGCCGGGCGACGGCGATACAGGCGCGTCCAACGGGATTGCCATCCTCGTCCGGCTCCGGACCGGCCACGCCAGTCACCGCCACGGCCAGATCAGCTGGCGAGCGCTTCAGCGCTCCTTCCGCCATGGCAATGGCCACGTCCGGGCACACGGCACTCTTCTCGGTCAGAAGATGCTCCGAAACGCCCAGGACTTTGGTCTTGTTCTCCTTGGTGTAGGTCACAAACCCGCCGTGCAGATATTCCGAGGCGCCGGGCGCTTCGGAAAGAATGGTGGAAAGCATGCCGGCGGTGCAGGATTCTGCGGTGACAATCGTGAGATTTCTTTTCCTGGCCACGTCAAGAACGTGCTCCGCGGCTAAAGCCAACTCGCCGGTCAGCGCTTGTTGCATGAAATTGAATGTCTCAGACGGAGGAGATTGTGACGTGCCTGGGTTGATGCGACGCCAGACGGGATAGGCGTACCACAGGAGCGTCAGGACGATCACGGTCGTCCCGGCGATGGACGCTGCGGCGAAGTTTGATTCCAGCGCTTGTGCGATCGCGACATAGGTATCGAGCGCTATACCAAGCGCAAGCGGTAGAGGGGCCGCAACGATGAATACGGAGCCGATCTTTAAAAAGTCGGCTGAATCTTCACCGCCAAAAGAAATACGGTGCAGGGCCGCAGGGGCCATGAGCAGGATGACGCTGAGAGCGATGCAGCATAAGGCCGCCGCATGCGCGAGTTTGGATTCAAAGGGAATTTGTTCGAAGGCGCGGGTGAGCGTGACCGTGAGTTGAAACCCAAGAAGCGCCTGCGCGCCAGGGATGATGACGCGTGCCTCGGTCAGCATTTGCTCGACCTTGGCCGAAAGGGGCGTCCCCGTGCCGTCGTGCCTTTCCCGCATGGGCTTGTTCTCCCTGATCGCGAATTCCAGGACGTACCAGAAGGTGATGGCCAGTATGAAAAACGAAGCGCCCAGTCCCACCCCCGCTCCGAAGCCGAATGTTCGCTCAATGGCCATGAAGACGTCGAGGCCGAGCGCCATCGCCAACGGAAACAGCGCGAGGGCGGCGAGCGTCGTGGTCGCCGAGAGGACACGATCCGAGTCTTCCCCGCGTTCCGCGATGCGGTGCTGCATCGACGGCGCTATCAGCAATCCGGTGGCGATCATGATCAGGACGAGGCCAGCAGAAGCGATCAGGCGCAGGGGAAGATGCAGGTCGGCAAAAGCTTCCTGGAACATGCCGTTGAATTGGAATCCGAACAGCACCTGCGCGCCAAGGATCAGGAGGCGCGTCTCGTCGAGGGCGTTTTTAAGCTTTCGTTGCAGGCTCATTCAGCGCCCTCTCGCCTCGTGTCCCGGCTTTTGAGGTTGCGTTGCCTTTGGACCGGCGTACGGTCGCAAGCGGCTTGGCGCCGCCTGGCTTAGTGAGCGGCGCGTGACCGTTTGCTGCCCGCCGACGTCGCTCAGTGAGGAAGGCGGCGAAGCGCGGCAAATCAAGGCAATTCAACACCCGTTCCTTTGGAACGCCGCCCTTGCGAGCCATCTCCACTCCCCAGAGGGTAAGATCGATCTCATCGGTCGAATGTGCGTCGGGATTGATGCTCATCATGCAGCCGAGTTCAAGCGCGCGCTCGTGCCATCGCCAATCGAGGTCGAGCCGCCATGGATTGGCATTGATTTCAACGGCGACGCCGTGCGTCGCGCAGGCGGCAAGAATTTTCTCGATATCGACCTCGTAACCGGGCCTGCGTAGCAGCAGCCGGCCCGTCATATGGCCGAGGATGGTCGTATAGGGATTTTCTACTGCCTGAATGATGCGTTCGGTCTGGGTCTTTCGGTCAAGCCTGAAGCGGCTATGCACGCTGGCCACGACGAAATCGAAACGCTGTAATACCTCGTCAGGATAATCGAGCGCGCCATCGAGCAGGATGTCGGATTCGATCCCCTTAAAGACGCGAAAGATTCCGCCGTACCCGGCGTTCAGCCGGTCAACGGCCGCATGCTGCTCCGCGATCTCCTCGACGGAAAGGCCGCCCGCGTAATGGGCGGATTTCGAATGATCGGCAATTCCGAAATACACGTAGCCTCGATTGCGCGTCGCCTCGGCCATGGCGCCCAGCGTATCCACTCCATCGGAAAGGTCTGTATGGGCGTGCAAAATGCCGCGGATATCCTTGCCGCTAACCAGCTTCGGCGGCTTGCGCTTCAGCGCCCGTTGGATTTCGCCCCGGCCTTCGCGCAGCTCGGGCGCAATGAACGGCAGCCCGAGCGCTGCATAGATATCCTCCTCCTCTTTAGCGGCAACGATCCTGCGTCCCCTCCTTAATCCCTGCCCGTCGAGCCTGAAGCCTTTGGTCGCGGCCAGGGCGCGCAAGCCATCTACGTGCTGCGCCGATCCCGTCGCCAGCAGCAGCGTTATTCCATAGCGGCTCTTCTCGACGAGATGGACTGTGAGCTGCTCGCTCGCGCGGATTGTCTCCCGCCCGCCGTCGAGCTTCGGGACTTCCGCCACCAGCGACAGGCCGGAGACCAATTCGCAACCGCGGCGGAAGTCGCCGGCAGGCGTAATGCGTGCGAGGCCGGGGTGCGACCGCCGCAGATTCGCTTCGGCGGCTTCGAGCAAGGCCGCGGCGCGATGCAGATGGCGCTTGCCTTCCCCGCGCCTTTTGATGTCGATGCCCTGAAGGATCTTGCTCTGCAGCGCGGCGCCCAAGCCCTTCACGTTCTTGAGGCGGTCCTGCCGCGCGGCCTGCTCCAGCCCTTCGAGCGAAGCGATGTTGAGCTCGCTATAGAGCTTGAGCACTTTCTCCGGGCGCAGGCCCGGAACGGACAAGAGCTCAAGGACGCTTGCCGGGATATCCTTTCGCATCGCCTCCAGGCCCGCGTGTGTCCCGGTCCTGTGAAGCCTGGCGATGATGTCGGCTATGGCGTCGCCGACGCCCGGGATTTCACGCAGCCGACCTTCCGCGATGATTTGGTCGAGGGACATGGTCAGCGCGAGCAGATTTTCGGCTGCGCGGCGATACGCCCGGACGCGAAAGGGATTGCCACCGCGCAGGGCCGTGCGCTGGCCGAATTCGTGCAGGAGCTTGGCAACCGCGGAGGCGTCGAGAAGCATTATTTAATCCCTGGTGCAATTTCCTGATAAACGCGCCGCCAAGGGCTTTTGTCCCGCGATCCGCGCCCTGCACTCGCCAAAAACTCGTGGCCGGAACCTGGGCCGCGTTCCGGACGTTAGATTGCGGACAGTAAACACACGAGAGGCGCCCGATGGCACTGTTTTCGAAAGACATCGCGACGATGGATGACCTTTTGCTGCATGGCCAACAGGTGGCGGGCTGATGCGCGGAAAGCGGGTCCAATTCGAGGATGAAACGTGGCAGGCCGTCGATTTGCTTGCCCGTGACCGCATGATGACTTTTCAGGAGCTGGCTGAGGAAGCCTTCCGCGAACTTTTTGCGCAAGCATGACCGACCGGCCGACCTGAAATCCGCCTTGCGCCAAAGCCTCGGGAAGAGCGCCACCATCCATGAGCTAGCTCCGAAAAGAACAAAGGCCCGCCGCCATCGCGGGGCGGGTGCCCCTCACTCTGGGAGTTTGCCGTGACACCCCGTGCCTACTGGAAAGGTTACCTGCGGCTCTCGCTGGTGACATGTCCGATCGAGCTGTTTCCCGCGACCTCGCAATCCGAGAAGACGCATTTTCATCAGATCAACACAAAAACCGGGCACCGCCTGCGCCAGCAGATGGTGGACGAGGAAACCGGCAAGGTGGTCGATACGGAACACAAGGGCCGCGGCTACGAACTGAGCAAGGGCCGTTACGTGGAGATCGACGAGGACGAACTCCAAGCCATCGAGATCGAAAGCACGCATACGGCTGACATCGACAGCTTCGTGCCGCTCGCGGAGATCGACAAACGCTACCTCGACAAGCCGTATTACATCGCGCCGGACGGCAAGATGGCCGCCGAAGCCTTTGTCGTCATTCGGGATGCCATGAAAGACAAGGAACGCGTCGGCCTCGCCCGCATCGTCATGGCAAACCGCGAGCACATCATCGCCCTGGAGCCACTCGGCAAAGGGATCTTGGGCACGACGCTGCGCTACGATTACGAGGTGCGGGACGAAAAGGACGTTTTCGCAGAGGCGCCCAATCCGCGCGTGCCGAAGGAAATGCTCGAACTTGCCGAGCATATTCTGGAAACGAAAGCTGGACATTTCGATCCAAAAAGATTCAAGAATGATTATGAGCTGGCGCTGCGGAAGCTTGTGAAGCGAAAGGCCGCCGGCGAGGAGATCGAAGCACTCCCGCCCGCGGAGGACACCGGAAAAGTTATCAACCTGATGGAGGCCCTTCGCCGCAGCGTGCAGGGTGGCCACGTGCCCGGCAGCAGGGCAAATCGAAGCTCAAAGACGAAACCCGCTCGCCGTTCAGGGCATCGGCACCGGAAAGTGGCCTGACGGTCGTTATGATGAACCCGCGGAAAGATCCAGGCTCTCGAACCCAGCTGCCACCGCCATTCGCAGGCCCGTTCATCGGAATCCGAGCTAACAATCCCGCCGCGACGACGACTTCGCGCCACGTCTGCAGGCGAGATCATGACCTGTATAGGTCCGGTCGGGAGACCCATGAGCATTTTTTTCGTGGACCAACATACCCAAAATCCCCAAACGTGAGCCCGGCAATTATGACGACCAGTACGGCCGTTAAGCTTCCAGTTCAGCGCTAGCAGAATGAATATAAGGCACCTCGAAAAATATGCACTGATGACCGGCGTTCGAGTTCGGAGCGCGGCAGATCCTTCAATCTTTGGCCGCCACGTCTGCAGGCGAGATCATGACCTGTATAGGTCCGGTCGGGAGACCCATGAGCATTTTTTTCGTGGATCAACATACCCAAAATCCCCAAACGTGAGCCCGGCAATTATGACGACCAGTACGGCCGTTAAGCTTCCAGTTCAGCGCTAGCAGAATGAATATAAGGCACCTCGAAAAATATGCACTGATGACTGGCGTTCGAGTTCGGAGCGCGGCAGATCCTTCAATCTTTGGCCTCTCATCGAGGCGCCTCAAGTCGCCACCGGTTTCTCAGGGGGTGGCTTGATCGGCTCAACTCACGCGACCCAACGCGTGATGCGCCAGTTCAGCCGCGCCCGCCATCCTTTCCAGAAAGATGAAGCGGCGCATGTTGTAGACGAGGTTCGTCATTGCGATCTTGCACCGCGCGCGAACGATGCCGATGGTGCGCCCGATCCCGGCTCCCGTGGCGTTCTTTGCTCGACGCGGGCGCGTACCTCCAGCGCGTCGTATTAGCGGGCCTTTTGCGCCTCACTGAGTTTGCGATTGCGATAGGCTCTGCGATGAATGCGGCTATTCAGGCCGCGCCGGCCAAATTTTTCCTCGATCTCCTGCCTGCGATAGTCGTCCGAAGCCGTGTTGCTCGTCGCGAACCGGAGGATTTGTTCGGCGAACGGCGATCGATCGTGAGCTAGATCGACGGCAGTAGCAAGACATCGGCCGACTATTTGCTCGACTTCTTCTTCGGGGCTTTCTTGCCCTCCCTCCGGGCTTCGGAAAGCCCGATGGCGATTGCCTGCTTTCGGCTCTTCACCGTTTTGCCGCTTCGGCCGCTCTTAAGAGTACCCTCCTTGCGTTCATGCATCGCCTTCTCGACCTTCTTCGAAGCACCGGTTGAATATTTCCTGGCCACCGTCGTTTACCTCCTGTTGCCATCGACTCCCACCCTGTCAACGCTTTTTGCTTCTCATGGTTGCGCATGCGGCTGGCTTTGGTCATGACGCGAGGCCTCGGCGGCCATCTGCCCAGCGCTAAAGGCGTCCCCGAGAAGGCTCGCCGCGACCGCGCTAGCGCAATGACGAGCTTCGGCTTAATAGCCGGTGCGGGATCGGCGCCGCACGGCGCCAGCGGCGCGAGGAAGAGGAATGTAGGTATGAGAAGCGCGTAACAAGCTCAATATTGCCGCTCCCGGCCCTGAATGCCGCCTAAATCATCATTCGATGCATATAGCTCCTCGACCGGGATCGATCCTCCCGAAGACTTTCGCCGGACGCCGGGCTGATTGCCGTTGGTAAATTCGACACCGGCCTTTTCCAGAGCGCCCTGGATCGCGTTGACAGTAGCCACCGGAGTTTCAGACAATGGGCCCTCCATCCGCTCCAACCGCTCGATCGTCTCGACCGAAACGCCGGAAGCAGCGGCTAGGGCAGATTGATCCATTCTCAAAGGCGACGGACCTCAAAAGCCCGGGCACGAGGCGAGAAGGCGCTGAGCAAATTAGCCGATGAGCCTGCAACGAAAACTTAAAAACGCCCTCGACGAGACGTCTCCCGATCCTTGGCGCGCAGGTGCTGTTCGGTTTCCAGTTCAACGGCATGTTCAGGAAGCTTTTGCCGACCTGCATCCTCCTCTGCGCCTGATCGCCTGCGCTGGCCTCGTCCTGGTCAGGATCGCCATCGGGTTGCTGATAGCGCCATCCATGCAGGACCGCATCGTGGAACGCGGGAAGACTCGGTCGCGGTTATCGAGATGAGCCCGGAGAGCTGGTTTGTCGTGGGGATTGTTCCTGGCATCAGTCGTGCGCCGCTGCAAAAGCTGCATCACTGGCGGGAAGAGACGAGCACATGGTTGTGGCCGGTCAACGTCGGGCCTATGTGGACTGAATTGTCGCAGACAATCGACCCAACATGGCGGAACTGGGGTCCACTCCGAAACGTTGAGGCCAAAACGCGAGGCTTTCGTGATGAGCTGGTGGGCCCTGACCAAAGAAGCGGCGGCGAGTTGGGTCAACCACAAGGACGCCCAGCTGGGTGCGGCGCTTGCGTATTATTCGATCTTCTCTCTTGGGCCCTTGATGGTCATCGCCATTGCGATAGCCGGCCTGGTATTCGGGCAGGAAGCCGTTCGCGGCGAGGTGGGATTGCAGCTCAAGGGACTTCTCGGAGACGCCGGAGCCCAAGCGGTCGATGCCATGCTGGTAGAAGCCAGCA
>JALZAY010000273.1 GCA_030948025.1 Pseudomonadota bacterium | reverse complement strand
TTGTCGTCTCGAATGCGTCCTGCACCACCAATTGCCTCGCCCCGGTCGCCAAGATCCTGAACGATGCGATCGGCATCGAAACAGGGTTCATGACCACCATCCACTCCTATACCGGCGACCAGCCGACGCTCGATACAATGCACAAGGACCTTTACCGGGGCCGCGCGGCCGCGCTTTCGATGATCCCGACTTCGACCGGAGCGGCGCGAGCCATCGGCCTCGTCCTGCCCGAGCTCAACGGCAAACTCGACGGCGCCGCGATCCGCGTGCCCACCCCCAATGTGTCCGTCGTCGATTTCAAATTCGTCGCCAAACGCAAGACGACAGCCGACGAGATCAAGGACACGGTCAAGCGCGCCTCGGAGAGCCAATTGAAAGGCATTCTCACCTTCACCGAAAGCCCGAATGTGTCCGCCGATTTCAATCACGATCCGCATTCATCGATTTTTCACATGGATCAGACTAGGGTCATGGGCGGCACGTTTGTGCGAATCATGTCCTGGTACGACAATGAATGGGGGTTTTCGAACCGCATGATCGATGTCGCCGCCGCCATGGGAAAGCTGATATGACGAGAACAGCGCCCATGTCCGCGTTCCGGACACTCGACGACGTGGACGTTGCCGGCAAAAGGGTGCTCGTTCGCGCCGACCTCAACGTCCCGATGGAAAACGGCAAGATCACCGATGCGACCCGCATCGACCGGATTCTTGTGAATATTCGCGAGATTTCGGAAAAAAAAGGCAAGGTTATCCTGTTGTCGCATCTCGGCCGCCCGAACAACGGCCCGGACCCGAAGCACACGCTAAAACCCGTCGCGGTGGAGATTGAACGCCAGCTCGGACGCTATATCGCCTTTTCTTCCGATTGCGCCGGCGCGGTCGCGAAGAGCGCGGTCGATGCGATGCACGACGGCGACGTCCTCGTGCTCGAAAATACAAGGTTCCATGCCGCCGAGACGAAGAACGATCCGGCGTTCGTGGGCGCCTTGGCCGAACTCGGCGATATTTACGTCAACGACGCTTTTTCCACCGCGCATCGCGCGCACGCTTCGACCGAAGGGGTGGCGCACAAGCTCCCGGCCTATATCGGGCGCAGCATGCAGCACGAGCTTGAAATGCTGAAACGGATGCTGGCCGACCCAAAGCGTCCGCTGGCGGCGATCGTCGGCGGCGCGAAGGTCTCGACCAAATTCGAGCTTCTCGGCAACCTCATGCGCGAGGTCGAATATTTGTTCGTCGGCGGCGCCATGGCCAATACACTTCTCGCGGCGCGCGGCAAGGCGATCGGCAAGTCCCTCCACGAGAAGAAGTTCGCCGATGTCGCCCGCCAGATCATCGCCGAGGCCGATGCGGCAAATTGCAAGCTCGTGCTGCCGGTCGATATGGTTGTCGCCTCGCGGCTCGAACCGGATGTGCGCACAAGGACCGTCGACATCGACTCCGTGGGGGAGGATCAAATGATCCTCGACATCGGGCCGCGCACCATCTCGCAGGCCGTAGGCCTTCTTGCCTCGGCCCGGACACTCGTCTGGAACGGACCCGTCGGCGCGTTCGAGATCGCGCCATTCCAAACCGGCACGATGACGATCGCCAAGGTCGCGGCGCAACTCACCAAGGTGGGCGCGTTGGAGACCATCGCCGGCGGCGGCGATACGATCGCGGCCCTCAACCAAGCCGGTGTGACGCAGGATTTTACCTACGTATCGACAGCCGGCGGCGCTTTTCTCGAATGGCTAGAGGGCAAGCAATTGCCGGGCGTCGAAGCGCTCCGCTGGTCCAGCGCCGCGAGCGCGTGAGATTTTTGCAGGGAAACCACAGCCACGTTATTCTCGGCGTTGCCGGCTTCTAGGCAGATTGCGGTGCGCAAGGTCGACGGGTGGCAAAGCCTCGCCGAAAAGCCGTCCGATCAGATTATTTACCCCGCCGCACGATGCGGTAACCTTATCACGCCGGAGATCGTCAGACCCACCACGACTGGCGACGACACCAAAGGAGGAGAAAGACATGTCTGACAGACTCAATCCTGGTGACAGCCTCGTAGTTGGCGGGTCGATCCCCTCCCTGGATGGCAGGTTCACACTCACCCTGCAGGCAGACGGCAACCTGGTCATATATCATACAGGTGGGGCAGCCGCCGGGTGGGCGACAGGCACCGTCGGCCGCGCAGTCACGCAAGCGATCATGCAGGCCGATGGGAACTTTGTACTTAACGGGCCTGCGGGACCGATTTGGGCCACGGGCACCTACGGGCATCCGGGATCGTACCTGGTCGTTCAGAATGACGGAAACGTTGTGATCTACGGTCCGGGGGGCCCGTTGTGGAGCGCTGCTGACTGACACAGAATTCGATGCTAACGGCAATCCAACCAGGCCGTTCGCGATCACGCCACGGGAAGTCGCGGATTTTATAGTGAGGGTCAACTGGTCATTTGAGAGGACTAATCGAGCGCCCGCATGAAGAATTAAAGCGCCCGGCCAGCGTAGACCGCCGAACCGCCAGCAGATACCGCAACTATGCTATTCTGGGCATTGCTCGCGGCGGCCCAGTTCGCCATGCGCAAAGTCGATGGCTGGCAAAGCCTTGAAGAAAAACCCTCCGATCAAATCATTGACCTCGCCGCATGATCAGATAACCTCGTCATGCTGGAGATCGCGTCAAATTAAATTCCAACACAAATCGCGACGGCACCTGGGAGGTTGACGCCATTCACATGAATGAGTTTGTTGTCTACCTCCATGAGGTCTTCGAGCAATTTGGGCCGATCAGAGCCTGAAAAATGTTCAGCGGGCATGGCATCTACCACAATGGATTGATGTTCGGCCTCGTGGCCGGCGACACTCTCTATCTGAAAGCGGACGCTGAAAACGCCCGCCACTTTGAGAAGGAGAGGCTCGAAAGATTCGAGTACAGGAATGGCGAAAGGGTAGTGAAGATGTCCTACTACCGTGCGCCAGCCGGGATCATGGAAGACCAGGAAGAAGCCGCGATATGGGCGCGCCGCTCGTTCGAGGCGGCACTTCGATCCCAAAGTTCAAAGAAGAAGGCCGACAATCGGCCAATCCGCTAGAGCATGGGCCGGGCAATGGCATTCATGGTTGAGATCGAGCACCTCCTTGGAAACCTAGAGCCTTTTGTCCATGCGTACGGCGCCGTCGCGGTCATGGTCATTCTGACATTGGAGTCGCTAGGGCTTCCTCTTCCAGGCGAGTCTTTGCTCGTTGTTGCTTCGGTTCTCGCGGGACGCGGTGAATTATCGCTCCTGCCTCTGATGCTGTCGGCGTGGGCCGGTGCCGTGCTCGGAGACAATTTAGGGTATTTGATTGGAAGGCGGCTTGGCCGCGCCATTGTCCTCCGCTACGGGGAGAAAATCGGCATCAACGCCGATCGCCTCAACCGGGTGGAAGCGGTCTTCGCGCGATATGGTCCCGTAACCGTCGCTTTCGCAAGGTTCGTCAATATCCTGCGTCAGTTGAACGGTGTCGTGGCGGGAATGTTGAAAATGGATTGGCGGCGCTTTCTGATCTTCAATGCGCTCGGAGGCGCACTTTGGGTTTCGGTATGGACAGTGGCTGGGTTTTATCTTGGCAAGCATGGATCCGACATCAGGGCGGTTGCCCATGATTTGGAGCGTGGCGGAGCAATTTTGGGCCTCGGAGTGTTGCTCGCCGCGCTTGTGTATGGGTTTCGGCGCCTGCGCCACGGAAGCTGATGACAACCAACGAGGCATCTGCCAACGGCAATGCCGGTTGGCCCCAAAAAGCCTGCGAGAATGACCTAAAACCAATGGTTGCCGGAAGACTGCCCAGCCGAGGGAAAAGACGCGGGACGACTTGGCGTTTTCCACTGTCGCGCCGATTCGCTTACTCCCACTCGATTTTAAATGGGATGCCTTATACCAAGTCGCTGAATGAGTGACTCGTTGGGGGATTCCCGAATCGGCTGCGGTCTGATTCAAGATGGCAAACACCTGGAGGTTTGCCATGACGGCTGCGATTTTGGTGCGGGATCATTTCGATGGT
>JALZAY010000089.1 GCA_030948025.1 Pseudomonadota bacterium | reverse complement strand
ACCGCAAGAAGCGTATCCGCCACGACAGGAAGGCCGACAAAAGGCGCAACGTCATCGAGCGCTGTTTCGGAAGGCTCAAGGATTTCCGGCGCATCGCAACGCGCTATGACAAGCTCGCTGGAAACTTGTTCTCCGCGCTCTGCCTCGTTGCCATCGTTGCCTATTGGCTTTGAATTAATTGAGTCCGGACCCTAGTACGGTACCGTTGCCTGATTGCGGCGGTTTTTGGACAAGTGCGGTGAGGCGTCGATTCATCTTTTGGCCGGGGCGAACGGGCTTTCGTGGTCTCCTGGCGGCCCGCGTTCCCCGTTCGAGCCAACCTCCGCGCCACGCGCTTGCCGTTCTTATATCGGTTTGCGGCCTGGCCGGTTGTGCTTCCCCAAAAGGTTTTCTCGAGCCCGTGGCTGCGCGCACTCCCGGCACGAGCAACGTCGAAATGCTGGTCGACAACACGCGAGCGGACCACGCCGGCGGAGATGTTTTCGGGTTTTCGCGGGCCGGCGCTGGATTTTGCCGATATTGTTGTTTCGATTCCCCACGACAGCGTGCGCCAAATTGGGGAAGTTCAGCTGCCCCGCCACCCGGCGATCCGGCAACTGATTTCGTGACGCTCAAAGCCAGCTACAACGACCGCCCTGAAGCGCTCGCCACCTTCCGCCGGCTGGTGCGGACAACGCCAAAAAGCAGGTACTGGTGTTTGTCCACGGTTTCAACAATCGCTTCGAGGACGTGGTTTTCCGCTTCGCCCAATACGTCCACGATTCAGGGGTGGAGGCTCAAGTCGTGCCGGTACTTTTCACTTGGCCGTCGAAGGCGAGAGTTCTCGCCTAACGGTTACGACCGCGAGAGCGTCGAGTACTTACGCGATGAGCTCGAAAGCGGTTTGCGCTTCCTCGCCAAAGATCCCGAAGTCGGCGGGATAACCCTGCTCGCCCATTCGATGGGAAAACTGGGTGAGGCTCGAAGCGCTGCGCCAGATGGCAATCCGCGACGGTAAGGTGGCGCAAAAAAAACCTACAACGTCATTCTCGCGGCGGCGGACGTTGGTGTCGATGTCGCTTACAAGCAAGTCGACCAAATCTACGCATTGGGCGCTCGGCGGCCGAAGTTCTTTTTGGTTATGTCCGAGGACGACAAGGCACTTGCGATTTCGCGCCGGGTGTGGGGCGAGCCAAGATTAGGCTCCATCGATCCGCACCAAGAACCAGACGAAAGCAAACTCAAGCGCGAAGGGATAGAGGTTATCGACGCGACCAGGTTCCGCTCGTCAGACCCGTTCCATCACGGCAAGTTCGCCGAAAATCCGCAGCTCGCAAGCGTCATTGGTCAAATCTTTACGCCCGGCCAGACCCTGACCGATTCGAAGGTTGGCTTCGGCGAGAAAATCCTCCAGACAACGGCCGGCGCGACAGCCTCGGTTGGTCACGCGGCGGGCCTCGTCGTTACGGCGCCCGTTGCCATCGCGTTCCGCGGGCCACGTAGAGGTTAGCCCGCGCAAGAAACCTTGACCGCGATGCCGGTGGCAACGACGCGTTTGAGCTTCACGCCGGTCTCGTCGATCCGCATGGCGCCGCCGTTTTGGTAATCGACCCCGATGATGGCGTCGGCGTCGATATCTTCTGCCTTGCGAATGAGTTCGCGCAAAATAAGTTCCCGCCAATTGTGTTGGAGCGGTTCGCTATTTTCGGGATGCCAGGCGGAGGCAGCCTCGATCTTGCCGATGTTATAGAGAACACGGCCACCTTCGAGGGCGCTGGTGAAACTGATACGCACGATCCCGTCTCCAAATATTCGTCCTCTTTAACGCCGGAAAGTTTCCCGAGGCTTAATGTGCGGCGATCGCGGCAAGTTCGAGGCGAATTGTCGCGGATTAGTGAAAGCGAGACGGGCGCCCCGCACATATCAAATCAATTCTTTAATTAATGAATTAATGCCGGAAGTGCCGTACCCCGGTAAACACCATGGCGAGGCAGGCGCCGTCGGCGGCCTTGACGAGCTCGCCGTCGCGCACCGATCCTCCCGGTTGAATGATTGCCGTCGCGCCCGCTTCGGCGGCGGCAAGCAGGCCATCGGCGAACGGAAAATACGCATCCGAGGCGACGACCGATCCCTTGGCGAGGCTTTCGGGAAGGCCGGCGGCCCTCGCGGCCTCGGCGGCTTTCATCGCCGCGATCCTCGCGGAATCGACGCGGCTCGTCTGGCCCGCGCCAATCCCCACCGTCGCGCCGCCTTTGGCGTAGACGATCGCGTTCGACTTCACATGCTTGGCAACGCGGAAGGCGAATTTGAGATCGCGCCATTCCCTCTCCTTTGGCGCGCGCTTGGTGACGACGCGCAAATCCATGTCGTCGACATTCGCATTATCGCGGCTCTGCGCAAGAAAGCCGCCCGCGACCGGACGAAACATCAAACTTTTCGCACGGGCGTCAGGCAGGCCGCCGGTTAGGAGGAGACGCAGGTTTTTCTTGGCGGCGACGATTGCGATGGCCGCACCGTCGGCCTCGGGCGCGATGATGACTTCGGTGAAAATCTTCACAATCAGCGCGGCGGCCTTCGCATCGAGTTTCCGGTTCAAGGCAACAATGCCGCCAAATGCCGAGACCGGATCGCAGCGCAGCGCTAGCTCATAGGCCTCGGCAAGATTCGCCGCCTCGGCGGCGCCACAGGGATTGGCGTGCTTGACGATCACGACCGCGGCGGTCCGCGCCGGATCGAATTCGGCAACGAGCTCGAATGCCGCATCGGTATCGTTGACGTTATTATAGGAGAGTTCTCTGCCCTGCACCTGGCGTGCCATCGCGGCCCCGCGACGCGGCTCTCCCGACGCATAGAAAGCGGCGGTTTGATGCGGGTTCTCACCATACCGCAAGTTAGAGGCAAGCTTGCCGCCAAACCCGCGATAGGCAGGCGCGGCAAGCCCTAGTTCCGCCGCGAGCCAGTTCGAGATCGCCGCATCATAGACAGCGGTGCGCGCAAACGCTTTTTGCGCGAGTTCTTGGCGCAATTTCCTAGTCGTGCAACCGCCGTGCGCCGTCAATTCGGCGAGGATTTTAGGGTAATCGCCGGGGTCCACGACGACCGCGACATCGTTGTAATTCTTGGCGGCGGCGCGGATCATCGCCGGGCCGCCGATGTCGATATTTTCGATGCAATCGGTGAAACCGGCGCCGCTGCCGATCGTCGCCTCGAAAGGATAAAGATTCACCACGAGGAGATCGATTGGCGCGATGCCATGCGCCAACATCGCCGCCTCGTGTTCCGGATTTTCCCGTATCGCCAGAAGCCCACCATGAACTTTTGGGTGCAGGGTTTTCACTCGCCCATCCAGGAGTTCGGGAAACCCGGTCAGATCGGAGACATCGCGGACCGGCAGACCGGCGCCGGCAAGCGCCTTACGCGTGCCGCCGGTTGACACAAGCTCAACTCCAAAGCCGGCAAGACCGCGCGCAAAACCGGCGAGGCCGGTCTTATCGGAAACGGAAAGCAACGCGCGCGCAGCGCGGCGAAGGTCAGCCGGCATCGGTCTTTCGCCAAGGGCCCCGTCGCTTGCGAGCTGATGCAGGATTCAAGCGCTTTATGGGCAAGGGAGAGATGAAAACGAGTATATACATCGAGTCATCGGGATCGCGAAAAAAAGCGCTTGTCATGACGTGATTTCGGGATTCGTATAGCGAACATGATTCGCGTTGGCTTTTTTGAAACCAATCGCGGGGGCTGGGCCAGCGGCCGCGATGGCGAATGCCGCCATTCGCCGGTGCCAGGCGCGAACTCGCCCCGCGCGGCGGGTCTCGCGGTGTATACGCTCGCCGGCAATCCGGGCAGGTCCATGCGCAGGATTTTCTGGCACATCGTTTTTGACTCAACCCCCTCGATGATCGCGAATCGCTTGAGCATCGATCGCAGGGGGCGGCACTTCGGCATTGGTCCATTTGACTTCAATTTTTGGCTCATCCGGCATTCCTCCCGTGGCATACTACGTCAACAAACTAGGAAAAATAGGACCTAGAAGTTCCTCTTTTGGAGATATATCGCATGCTTCTGCAGTCCGCCCCTACTCCGTCATTCCTGAAGCCTCAGTCACCTCATCTGCACATCGACGGTGAGACGTGCCCGTGGTGCGAACAAGAAATTCCTCCCGAGAGACTCGAGGAGATCCGCGGCAAGATCGCAGCACGCGAGCGCGAGCGAATGCAGACGATCACGGCGAAGCTCGAACAGCAATATGCGATCGACAAGGAGCAGGCTGATGCCAAGGCCAAGGCCGACCTAGAGCTTGAACGTCGTCAGAGTGCCGCTCGCGAGGTCGCTGCGGAGCAGAAAGGTGTCGCCCTTCAGCTTCAGCTCGACGAGCTTCGTAAGGCCAAACAGGCTGAAGCCGCGAAAATGAGAGAAGAGAGCGCGGCCGAAGCCATCCGTATCCGTCAAGAGGCGACCGAGTCCGCCGAAGTGCTCGCGCGCGACAAGATCGCTGACGCCCAGGCAACGATTGCAGAGGCAGAAGGCAAGCTCTCAAAGCTTTCGGAACAACATGAGATAACCCTGAATGAGCGCCTCGGTTCTCAGCGGGAAATCCTGGAAAAGGCCAAGGACGACGCGATCAACGCCGAGAAGGCTAAGACCTTTGAGGAAACCCAAGGGCTATCCAATAAGGTGAACGAGCTGCAGCGCGCCCTTGAAAAGAAGACAAATGAGGAGCTTGGCGAAGGTGCCGAGATCGACTTGTTCGAGGCTCTGAAAAAAGAATTTCCGAATGACCGTATTGAGCGTGTCGCGAAGGGTGCTCCGGGAGCTGATATCCTCCACGGCGTGATGCACAACGGCAGGGAGTGCGGGACCATCATCTACGACTCGAAGAACCACAAGATGTTCCGCAACGAGCATGTGACAAAGCTGCTGGAAGATCAGCTTGCCGCAAAGGCCGAGCACGCAATTCTCTCCACACACAGGTTCCCAGCTGGAACGCGCCAGCTGCACATGCAGGATGGGGTGTTGCTCGCCAACCCTGCCCGAGTCGTGTCGGTTGTCACCCTCATCCGTCGGCACCTGCTGCAGGCCCATACCTTGCGCCTAAGCAGCGCCGAACGAGAGACCAAGACAGCGGCTCTCTATGCGTTCATTACGTCGGAACGCTGCACCCAGCTCTTTAGCCTCGTCGATGCGCATGCTGACGAACTATTGGAGCAGCAGGTCAAGGAGCGGAAGTGGCACGATGCGGCCTGGAAGAAGGAAGGCGAACTGATCCGCTCGATTCAAAAGGTGCAAGCCGAACTGTCCAACGAAATTAGTTGCATTATCGGCACGGCGGCAGACGACGAAGTGGCCCTGGAAGATTTTTGATCCATGACCAAGCATGCCACAGCTGAAGACCCCCCGAACGTCGTTGGGTTGCAGGAGCGGCGCCACCACCTGGGCGCGCGAGCTGATGGGCATAAGCAAGAAGCTCTTGGTGCCCAGCGTCATCGACGCTGTGGTCAAGAAGGTGAATCAGAAGCGCACAACGAACTCGAAGGACTTGTGGAAACTTCGGGCGATCCTTCCCGATCCGTGGCCCGCGCTCACTTTCTCAGTGAGGAAGGGGATTTAGAGTCGGCGCAGCTGCGTCTATGTGTGATCGAGAAGAAAGCCAACGACGGCTTCCAAACGGATCTGGAATCTGCGGTTGAAGCAATGAAAAGCGTGCCATGGACCACCCTCCAGGAAATGAAGGGCGATACCAGCGTGCTGAAAAAAATTGAGGATGCCGAGGAATTGCTAGAATTCCTTCGGAAGGCCCTTACCTCCACCTAAACCCTTCCTTTGTCGCCCGTTCTCGATGTTGATGCACTTGTCGCTGCGACCCGACAAATGAGTTTAAGGTTTTTCCATTTCTAGAGCCATTGTGTGGCTGCTGAAACCCCTGGCTCTCAGAATTCGCATAAGCGCCGGAGATGATTAAGGCTCAGGGCGAACTTCTCTCCTGTTGACGCTCATGCTAATGTTTGGCGGGATGAAGAAGCCAGCCCCTATCGAGAGCCTCAGCGAAGTACAAGCGCGCCGCGAACATGCCCGCCTTGGGGAAGAAATCGCCGCGCATGACCGGCGCTATTACACCGAGGATGCGCCAACGGTCTCGGATGCCGATTATGATGCGCTGCGGCGGCGCTATGAAGCGATCGAGGCCGCCTTTCCGGAATTCGCAACGCCAGATTCGCTCACCAAAAAAATTGGAGCCGCGCCTTCGGAGAAATTCGCGAAAGTGCGCCATCGCGTGCCGATGCTCTCGCTCGGCAATGTGTTCCGCGACGAGGAGGTCGCGGATTTTGTTACGCGCGTGCGCCGGTTCCTCGGGTTTGGCCCCGAAGCGCCGCTCGACATCACGGCGGAACCAAAGATCGACGGGCTCTCCTGCTCGCTACGCTACGTCAACGGTGAACTCGTGGAAGCGGCCACGCGCGGCGACGGCTTTGAGGGCGAGGACGTCACCGCCAATGTGCGCACCATCGGTGAAATTCCAAAGGCTCTCGCTGGTGCGGCGCCGGAAATTGTTGAAATGCGCGGCGAAGTCTATATGACGCACATGGATTTCGCCGCGTTGAACGCGCGGCAGACGCAGGGTGGTAAGACGCTCTTTGCCAATCCGCGCAATGCGGCGGCGGGCTCGCTGCGCCAGCTTGATCCCGCCATCACGGCCGGGCGGCCTCTGCATTTCTTCGCCTACGCCCGGGGCGAGGTGAGTCCTCTGCCCGCCTCGACACAAATGGGCATGATCGCAGCGTTCAAGGATTTCGGGCTTCCAGTCAATCCGCTTATGGTGCTCTGCCATTCGGCGGACGACCTCATCGCGCATTACCGGCGGATTGAATCGATGCGCGCGCGGCTCGGCTACGACATCGACGGCGTGGTCTATAAGGTCGATAGCCTCGCGCTGCAAAACCGCCTGGGCTTTGTGTCGCGCTCGCCGCGCTGGGCGGTGGCGCATAAGTTTCAGGCCGAAAAGGCCACAACAGTGGTGCGCGGCATCGAAATCAACGTCGGGCGAACCGGCGCCCTGACACCGATCGCCCGGCTCGATCCGGTAACCGTCGGTGGCGTCATCGTCGCCAATGCGACGCTGCATAACGAGGACGAGATCGCCCGCAAGGATATTCGCATTGGCGACACCGTGACGGTCCAGCGCGCGGGCGATGTTATTCCGCAAGTTCTGGGGCCTATCCAAGAAAAGCGGCCGAAAGACTCGAAGCCTTACGTGTTTCCCCACGCGTGCCCAGTCTGTGGCTCGGCGGCGGTTCGCGAAATCGATCCAAAGACTGGTACCGCCGATGTCGTGCGCCGGTGCACCGGCGGCCTTGTCTGCACGGCACAGGCGGTGGAACGCTTAAAACATTTCGTCTCCCGCAATGCGTTCGATATCGAGGGCCTTGGCGACAAGCAGATCGAGCAATTTTTCCGCGACGGTTTGATCAAGACGCCCGCCGATATTTTCGCGCTCAAAGCGCGGGACGCACGCAGTTTGCAAAAACTGAAGGACCGCGAAGGTTTTGGCGAGACTTCGGTAAGAAACCTTTTTGAGGCGATCGAAGCGCGCCGTACGCTGCCACTCAATCGCTTCATTTTCGCGCTCGGCATCAGGCATGTCGGCGAAACCAACGCCCGGCGTCTCGCCCGCTATTTCGGTTCCTTCGAGGGGCTGCGGGTGGCCGCGCGGGCTGCATCCGAGGGGTCCGAGACCCGCGCGGAAATCAACAATATTGAAGGTTTCGGAGAAGTGGTGGCGGAAGCTATCGCTGATTTTTTTGCCGAAAAGCACAATGAGGACGTTCTCGACGCCCTGCTCGCGCATGTGACGCCGCTGCCGATGGAGGCCGTCGCTTCGAAAAGCCCGGTCGCGGGTAAGACGATTGTCTTTACCGGCTCACTCGAACGCATGACCCGCGACGAGGCCAAGGCGATGGCAGAGCGGCTCGGCGCGAAGGTCGCGGCTTCGGTCTCCAAAAAAACCGATCTCGTCGTGGCCGGGCCTGGTGCTGGTTCAAAACTGGCGAAGGCGGCCGAACTTGGCATTGAAACGATGAGCGAGGAAGATTGGCTGAGGCTGACGGGGCAAGAGGCTTAAAGCGACTCTTATACCAACCGCCCTAAGTTTTGACCTTTGCCCATTCTCTGGTTCCAATTGAGGCGATGACCTCGGATTTGGCGATCAGGGCCGTCCGGGCATCGCCCCGCATCGTGGCAAGTGTCGAGGATCGCCGCGTAGGTGGCAAAGATGCAGTGGCTGAGAAAGGTGCCGCGCGGCATGAGCGCTTGATCGGGCCGGTCCGGCGCGAGTGCACTGATCATTTGATCGCGTTACCGTTCGAGCGGCCGGCGGATACCGGCCGGCAATTTGGAAGGCCTGGTGATCAGCAGGCTTCGCACATTTCTCGCCGGCCCCGGAGCGATCCTCGATGCCGTCGACAATGATTCGCACATGGTCCAGGGCGGAGCCAACTGATTGAACGTAGCCGTCAGATCGCGGAGGAACTCGGAGCCCACGCACCTGACAAAGTCAAAGTGACGTTCATGGCACTGTTTTGCCGCGTGGAAATCAGATCCGATCGCGTCGACATCACGCTCTCTCGAGGCCGCTTGACCCAGCTGCTCGCGGGGCCGCTTGATCTGAAGATGCAGCATCAAGCGCCTACGAGTGCACCGGATGATCTGCTGGGATTGACGGTGCCGGTGGGCCTGAAGCGCGCCGGTCGTGAAATGCGAATGCTGGTCGAGAATGCCGATGACCAGACACCAGCCGATCCCAGCTTGCTCAGAATCATTGCGCGCGCTCACCACATCCAGGCGCGTCTGATCCAAAACCCCAAGCTGACCGTGCATGATATCGCTCGCGAGGAGCGAGTGTCGGCAGCCTACCTCTATTCCCTCCTGCGTCTTCCCTGGCTGGCGCCCGACGTCACCACGGCCATCATCAATGGCCGAAAACCGCCTCAACTCACCGCCCAGACATTGATGCGTCTGACGCCGCGGCTGCCGGCCGGCTGGGCTGAACAGCGAAAGCTCCTCGGCTTCCGCTGAGAACAAATCGCAGGTTCAGTGTTCCGTAAACTTCCGCGCTCCATCTTGTCGCCATGTGCAATCGCTCGGTCTTTGCCTCGCGTCAGCTGCTCCGCCCGCAAAAAAGTCAACCACGAAATGGCGCCGGAGAGATTTTCATGACGGCCGCGGCCGAAATCGCGCGTGCAACCGTCTCTGCCACGAATCGCTTTGAACACGAGACCCGTAACCCCCGCAAATTCGCGAGAAAATAGGCTTCCCAGAAAGACAATAACATATGCAATATCAAGTACTTAACTGGCTGGGGCGGGAGGATTCGAACCTCCGCATGGCGGAATCAAAATCCGCTGCCTTACCGCTTGGCGACGCCCCAAGGTCGCTTTTTATCGCAGGCTGCCGCCCGCGGCGGCCGGACCATAATGCGCAGCGGGACAAGCCGCAACCGCTGTTGGCGGGATAAACGAAGATAACGATGGGCGGACAATTCAAGCGCGGCCAGCCGCCGTCAAAGCGAGGAGAAACTGTACTTTATAAGTACGTTAGGAGAGTCTAGTTTATGACTCAAGGAGTTAGTCATGAGCATTCTTTCCGAGCCCATTTTCATAACGCAGCCGCTGCGACTGCTAGGCTCGAAGCAATGGTGCGGCCGAACGGGCCGTTCTGCCCACGTTGCGGCGGCTTTGATCGGATCACGCTGGTTAGGGGTGGTCGCGCGGGAGTGCGGCGCTGCGGGCCATGCAAACGCGAATTCACGGTTACGGTTGGCACCATTTTCGAGGCCAACCATATCAAACTGCATCTTTGGTTTCAGGCTGCGCATTTGATGGCATCGTTTTATCGTTCTCATCCCCCTGATCTTATTTGGGGCTCGGGTGACAGAAGTTTTTAAAGCGTTCGTTGCGCTTCGTGTGATGACTTTTTTTATATTTACTCGACCTCAAAACGTTTAGATTGTTGCAGCCGAACGCAATTAGTTATGATATACTAATGCGGTTCCTCCGGTGAGCTCCTATCCTCTTTAGCATTCTCGTTTTATCGACCGCCTTCAGTCACTTTGATGTCACCTTCCTTTCCAAACTGGAGTCAGACGCCAATGTCGCTATATGCTCGATCGCGGCTCGCCTGTATGATCTCGCGCTCATCGTCCCGGGAGGGCTTATGATGGTGTTGCTACCTATCCTGTCGCGTCTCCATGCCAAACGCCCCCGCTCGGTTGCGCAACTATGTAGGCTGGTTCTTCGCTACGGTGTAATCGTTGGAGCGCCCGCGGCGATATGCATGTCCTTTGCGGCGTGGCCGATCATAGTGTCGGTATTCGGCGAAAAATTTGCTGCGGCGGAATTGCCGGTCCAAATTCTGGCGTGCGCTACTCTTGTGATGGTGGCGAATCAGCTGATGGCGACGGGACTGCTCGTCTTCAACCTGCACTGCATTGATTTGCTGGCTTTGACGGCAGGTTGTCGTGCATTTTCCATTCCTTGTATTTCTGTGTGTTTCAGTTTGATGGGGCTGGCAGGCTTTTCAACCTCGACGAGGGCATTTACCACCGAAGTGACCATCGATGCCGACGCGCTTGGTCGTCCAGTCAATCGCCTTATTCTTGGCAACAACGTCCAGTGGGTCGACCGGGGCGATGAGATTCTGAGTCCAAATGGAGGCAGTTTCTCAACCAAAATGCTCAAGGCCGTCAAGGATCTAGGGCCTAGCATCCTACGGTACCCGGGGGGCTCGCAGAGCGATCTTTACCATTGGAAAGACGGCGTCGGGCAGCGCGGCTTAGGCACTCACTTCTTCACTGGTTCGACCCAGCCAATCCTCTTTGGAACCGACGAGTTCCTCAACCTCTGCGAAAATGTCCACGCCGAGCCGCTACTCACGATCAACATAGCGACGGGCGACGCTGCAGAAGCGGCGGATTGGGTCGACTATGTCAACAAGGGACCGGCGCGGACGGCGGACGGCCATGCCTGGCCGAGGGTTCAGTACTGGGAGATCGGCAACGAGCCCTATCTGCGGGAAGATAACAGGAAAGATATCGCCGTCGGCCCGGAGGAATTCGTCAAACGCGCAAATGAGTTTATTTTGGCGATGAAGCGGGTCGATCCGGATATCAAGGTTGGCATTCCGCTGAGGAGCGATATTTTCGGGGGTCTTCCGGCGACGCCCTACCCCGGGTTCAACGAAGCTGTTCTGAAGGGACTGAAAGCCCCTTTCGATTTCGTCGCGCTTCACAATGCTTACGCGCCTTTCGCCGCTGATCGCAGTTATTCCGATCGCGACCTTTATTTCGCTACGGTCGCCGCCTCGATGCAAACTGCCTCGGACATCGAATCGACACGGGCGATTCTGCGCCGCTATCTTGGGGGCAGGACTGTTCCTTTTGCGATTACGGAGTTCGCCCCCCTTTTTACGATTGGCAAGAGCAGCGACGGCTACATCGGAACGATCACCGGCGCCCTTTACGTCGCGGATCTATTGAGACTTTTTGCGTTAACCGATGACGTTGAGCTGGCCGCGTATTGGTCATTGTCGGGCAACTGGGAGTTCGGCGCGTTGTCGCAGGCCGGAGAGCCCCGGCCCGCCTACCTTGTGCTGAGAGCCTACAGCAGGCTGCTACGGGGGAATTTGCTTGCCATGGCGGTTGACGGTCCAAGCTTCTCAAGTCCCCGCGTCGGCTACACGGCGGCACAGTCCGGCGTTCCAACCATTGCGGCATTGGCGGTGCGCGAGGGCAACGCCATCAACATTATTCTGATTAACAAGAACCCGGATGAGAGAGCCGAACTCACGATTAGGCTCAAATCCGCCGGCCAATTGGGACGTGTGTCATTGCAGGAGTTGAGCGCTGACGGTCTCTTCACCCAATCCAAGAGCGGCCCGACCTTCGATTGGATGCAGTCCGAAGTGGTGGTCGAGGACGGTCAGATCCAGGCGTCCCTACTACCGCATTCTGTAAGCACCCTAGTTGTCGAATTTCGTTAGCGGCGAAGTCAGAGATGCTTGCCATGCTCCTCGCTCATAGTGAGGCCATTACACAACGGAGCCTTTGACCTTGGGATCGGAAATCTTACTTTCAATCATCATCGTGAACTGGCGAGTTCCCGAACTTTTGCGCGGGTGCCTCGCTTCAATCTATCGTGAGACGAAGATCCATCCTACGTTGTTCGAAATTATCGTCGTGGACAACAATTCAGGCGACCATTCAGTTGAGCTCGTCCGCGCCGAGTTTCCGCAGGTCGTCTGCATTGCGAATGAGGTGAACGTCGGTTTTGGGCGGGCAAATAATCAGGCCTATCAAAAAAGCCGAGGCAAGTTCGTGCTGCTTCTCAATCCCGATACCCTGATCCAACACGACGCCATCGGCCAAACGCTTGCTCTCATGCAACAGCGCCCTCCCGTCGTTGCATTGGGCTGCCGCCTCCTCAATGGAGACGGCAGCTTGCAGCGGTGGACGGGAGGCAGATTTCCCTCTTTGTCGAACGTCGCGTGCCACTATCTCTTTCTGAGCAGACTGTTGGCGCGCCTCGGCCACGACGTATCAGTCTATCTGACTCACGACGTTGCCCATGATTGCGAAGTAGACTGGCTCTGCGGCGCGTTTCTAATGCTTCGCCGCGATGCCATTCCGGACCCGCTCTTTGATCCCTCCTATTTCATCTACGGAGAAGACATGGACCTCTGTTATAGGCTGAAGCAGGCTGGGGGAACCATTTTATACATGCCCGCGGCGTCGATCATTCACTATCAGGGAGCCAGTATGAGCAAACAGCAGGGCGATATCCTGCTGAGTTCGCTCAAGGGGTTGCGTATGTTTTACCGCAAAACACACGGGTCGGGGAAGCTGTGGCTGTTCGACTCTCTTACAGTGACCGGATTCGGGCTACGTTGGTGCGCCTTCAGCATCGGCGCCGGCTTCAGCGGGAATGCGTCGTTAACTGCCAAAGCGGCATCCAGTCGTCAATATCTGACCATAGCGTTACAACTACTAAAGTCGAGAAGGAAATAGCTCAAAGGTATGGATGACAGGCTTTAAACAGGTCACCGACGCTCAACATGCTGACAAGCGCTAGCTGTTTGACAGGCCAGGGCACCTCGAAAAATATCCCTCATGGTTTTATGACCGGCGTTGGGGGTCGCGGCGGGGCAGATCGTTCCATCCTGGACCTCTCGTCGAGGCTGTCCGAAGCGGCCGCCGTTTTTGCGCGGCGGCTTTGACCGGCACCCTCACCCGGCCGGCACACATGACCGGTTCACCCGGCCGCAGCCGCCATCCTTTCGAGCGAAGCGAGCCAGAGGCTCCATCGAACAACGTTTGCGAACAAAGTTTGCAAACAAAGTTTGATGGCGTGGCGAACGGAGAGCAGACGAAGCGGAGCATGTTGGAGACGAGGTTCGTCATTTTGATCTTGCCCCGCGCGCGAACGATGCCGATGGTGCGCACGATCCCGGCTCCCATGCCGTTCTTTCGATCACCTGTAAAAGTCTAGATTCGATCCATCGGCCCATGGGATGAATGGCGCGCTGCGATTTCCCGCGACAGCGACTGAAATCTCAAATTCGGGGAACGGGGAGCGGGCCGCGGATGTGGCCGAGATCCGCTGATGGATGCCTTATCACGTCTCTATCGACGTTGAGAGCGGTGACATCGCTCTACAGGTCCTTTTGCGCTTCGGTGGTGGGCAACCTTCCCTCACTGGGCCGTGTTCAGGACGAAAATCCGCTTCATGTTCCACGCCTTGGTCACAAGGCTCCACTCACCCCGGACGTTGGCGAGCCCGCGCCGCAAAAATTGGCAAAAACCCAACCCCGATTTGATGATGCCGAATACCGGTTCCGGGAAGTATTTGCGGAGGGCGTAGAGCTTCTTGCCTTCGGGTGTTTGCGAGTGATGGGCGATGGCCGCGACCGGCGTTGGATGTTCCGGCGCGGGCGACGGCGCGGCAAATCGTTCGTCCAACGATGGATGATGGGGCGGCCAGCCCATCGCGATCAGCGGATCGATCCCCGCTGCCTCGCAGGCGGCCACATTCGCTGCGCTGAAATAGCCATTGTCGGCCAACAATGTTTCCGACTCGCCCAGTTCGTCAGGCAAAAAGCGTAAAAGTCCGGATTTTATCCATCGGTCAATGTGAGATTTCGGGCGCTGCCGCGGGAAATCGCGGCGCGCCATTCATCCCATGGGCCAAGTTCGGCGCGCGGATCGATGCTGTCATATGGGGACGGCCCCGATTGGCAAGTGGTTTTTCTGACGTTCTG
>JALZAY010000272.1 GCA_030948025.1 Pseudomonadota bacterium | reverse complement strand
CGGCGAAATCACCGACCACTCGACATCCGTCAAATCAAAACGAGCCATTCCAACCTCCATGATCTGAAGGTTGAATCATTCTCTTGCCGATTCGGGAATCCCCTTTATGAGATCATGACCTAAAGCGGGTCCCGATTAGGTCGACTCATATCCGGCATTGCAGAAATAATTGCAGCATTCGGTTGGGGGGAAGTCGTCGAGAGCTAATCCGATGTCATCCCACAGAGCATCGACGGTTCGGATCAGGCTCTTCCGGCGTTGAAGCCCTTGATGCGCCATCTGAGGCGATCAAGCGCCAGGACATCGGCCGTCGTGAAGCCGCGGGCGCGAGCGACGTTACGAGAATGACCCATTCCGCGGTGGCAAGCGTGCCTTGCGCGATTTCATGTCCCCCTTTTCGAGCTTCCCGCCGCGCCTTTCGCGGTGCTCCTTCGGCCGCTTGCGGCGGCTTGCCTTGCGGCAACGAGACGCCGGGCGCGAGGAGCGCCCGGCTTGCGTCCGATCCAGATCGGCTGATCAATCAGCCAGCCGGCCCGAGCCAGCGCGCAACACGGCGAGAATGTCAATCGGTTTGCCGCCGCCGCGCCAGCGCGCATTCCGCCAGCCGGCCCGCACGACAAGGCCGGCGCCGGCATCAAGGATATCGCCGATGCGGCCGGCGAGCCCCTAGTTTTGAGCGCTTTCCGCCCGCGGGGAGAAAGGAAAGCGCGAAGAGGGCGAGGCCTGCAGATAGGCGCGATCACCGATGCGGATCTCTCCTTTGACGACCGGTATTCGGTCGCGCCTTTCACCCCCCCTTTTCGCCGGTCAATTCGATGAAGCCGAAGCGTTCACTGTGAAGATCGAAAGCGCTATGAATACGCCACAACGCGTTCTTCGTCCTGGCGACCGCTCCGGCCTTCGGCGTGGCGTCGATGATGCGGATCAGCCGGCATCGCGCCGCCTGGGGCGTGTTGCAGGTCAGCGTTTGGCCAACCAACAGGGCGAGCCAATCGCCGCATTGGCGCCGCCGATCAAGCAACGCCACATTGGAAATATCGCCGACGCCCGACGGCGCCGGCCCAAGCGGCCGTTGACCAAACAGGTTCTCGACGTCGTGCGGGACGAGCCTGTCTGTCGGCGATTGATGAGCGCTCCGGGTGCTCCAGGATCGAGGGGCACTGGCCCCGCCATAGTCTCCGGCCGCCGTCGTCGACGACGCAAATAGCTGTTATCTTCTGCGAAACGTCCAAGCCAACAAAGCGGGTCATCGATGAACCTCCGATGGTGCGAAGCACCGGGCGACACCGCCCGGATCGCGGCACTATCGGCCGATCAAGCGCCGACCGCGATTATCCGATCTCCCACCATCAAGCCCCGCCCTGAGCCGGGTAAAAAAGATCGCAAGAGTCACTCCCATGCAGAGTGCGGCGGCATCCGCAAGATAACAGTTCATGCCTTGTCCACGCCATACGATCGAAAGTGTTATGTTGGCCGCGAACGCGGAAATTAGCACGATCCCGAAGAGAGCCCAACCGCGATAGAGACTCTGCGCGACGAAATAATCCTGTTGCGCGAGGTCGATTTTGTTAGGAAGAACAAAGAGATGTGCTCCCGCCGGGATGAGCGCAAGCGCCGTCAGGATAATGGCGAGCCCTGCGACCATCGCCAGCAAAATGGGTACGAACCAAAGTCGCGACCAATGGCGGAAAACCGTCACGGCCGGCCAGCGCGGAGAGATTTCGAGCGGTATCGCCGAGCTTCAATAAGATTGTCCAACCGGAACAGCCCTAGATCCAGCCCTTCAGCTCGCGTGCGACCAGATCGTGAATGAGCATCATGCCGAGTTCGTTATCGTTGAGGCAAGGAATTGCGGCAAAGTTCTTGCCTCCATTTTCGGTAAATATCTCGCGGCATTCGATGGCGATTTCATAGAGTGTTTCGAGGCAATCGGCGGAAAACCCAGGTGCGATGACAACCAAGCCCTTGGTCCCATGGGCCGCGAGACTCTTGACCATCGCCGCCGTATAGGGTTGCAGCCATTCGTTTGAGCCGAAACGCGATTGAAAGCTGACCGGACACCTGTCGGCGCCAAGCCCGAGGTCTTCGCGCAAGAGCCGCCATGTCTCGAGGCATTGGCCGTAATAAGGATCGCCCTTGGCGACCGTCGCCTTCGGCAGGCCATGAAAGGAAACCAGGATCGTATCGGGAACGAAATCGAGACGCGACAGCCCGGCCCGCAGGGAAGTCGCCAGAACGTCGATATAGGTGCGGTCGTCGAAATAGGGCGGCGCGATCCGCACCGCCGGTTGCCATCGCATCGCTTTCAATGTTTCGAAAATTTTGTCATGGACGCTCGCCGTCGTCGCCGCCGCATATTGCGGATAAAGTGGCAGGACCAGGATTCTCGTGCAGCCATGCTCTTTGAGGGTCACGATTCCTTGCGCGATGTCCGGCTTGCGGTAGCGCATGGCCCAAGCGATGAAGAATTTGTCGCGGGCCGCGTGCCGGCCCTTCGGGTCGAGCCCGCCGGTGCCGATCCACGTCGCGAGCTTTTCGGCCTGCGACCGGGTTATCGCCTTCAGCGGACCCTCGCCGGTCACCTTGTTCCAGATCGCGGCATAGTGCTTGGCGATCCGGCGCGGACGCAGAACCAGAATGATAAAGTGCAGAATCGGCCACCAGAAAATCCGTGGCATCTCGATCACCCGCGGATCCGACAGGAATTCATTGAGAAACCGGCGCACCTGCCAGAAGCGGGGAGCATCCGGCGTGCCAAGGTTAACGAGCAAAATGCCAATCTTTCCCAGCGGAACCGGCTTGTTGCTAGTCACGGAGACAGTGGTAGACGCCATATATCGCTAGGCTCGCCTGTCGAGGTGGTCCATTGCGGCATCCGCTATAGGGCGCATTCGTCGAAAACGGAAATCCTAAGCCGCGCGCGATGTTTCCAGATGTTCTTCCGTTTTCGATGACACATTTGCGAACACTCTCAGCGTTCTCCGAAAATCGCGCTGCCGATCCTTACATGGGTCGCGCCCAGTTGAATCGCGAGTTCGAAATCGGCGCTCATTCCCATCGAGAGCGCCAAAATCCCGTTGCGCGCGGCGATTTGGTTCAGAAACGCGAAATGCGGCGAGGCCTGATCGTCGAGGGGCGGAATGCACATCAGCCCTGAGATTTCGAGGCCATAATCATTGCGGCAGCTGGCGATGAAGCGATCCGCCTCTTGCGGCAGAATGCCCGCTTTCTGCGGTTCGGCCCCGGTGTTGACCTGGACATAAAGGCGGGGATGGCGCGAGGTCCTTTGAATTTCCGAGGCGAGCGTCTTGGCGATCTTTTCGCGGTCCACTGTCTCGATCACGTCGAAAAAGAGCACCGCGTCATGCGCTTTATTGGATTGCAAGGAGCCGATGAGATGCAGTTCGAGACCGGGGTGGCTCGCCTTGAGCGGCGGCCATTTTTCCAACGCCTCCTGGACCCGGTTTTCGCCGAAAACCCGCTCTCCAGCGCCGATCACGGGCGTAATGTCTTGCGCGGCAAAGGTTTTTGAGACGCAGACGAGGATCACGTCTTGCGGCTCGCGGCCGCCATCGCGCGCGGCTCGGGCTATGCGGGCGCGCACCGAGGCGAGTCGCTCGAGAGTGGTCGCCGGAGGTTTTTTGCTTTTTTGCAAGGCTTTGGCCTTTCAATATCAGGCTTGTAGGGTGTGGCTCCGCAACGCCGCCAGGGCACGTGAAATGTCTTATCCGGAGCGGATATCGTACCAAAATGTTTCACGTGAAATATTTTTGTCCGATTGGGGGCCGTGCGGGTTTGAGACATGTGGGATTGCGCGGAAAATTGGTAGTGGATGCCAGATGATGAGCAGCGGAAAACCTCGACGCAGCAATCTTCCGATCAATCAGCGTCGAATGTCCGTTTTTTGGATTTAAACCCGTGTCTTTCCGGCCTTTTATGCCTTCTCGGACGCAATTCGCTCAGCGTGTTCTGCGCCCTGTCGCTTCTCAGCCTGAGCGGGCAAATCTTCCGCTTCGTTTATGGCGGACATGTTGCATCCGACGCATTCATCGT
>JALZAY010000271.1 GCA_030948025.1 Pseudomonadota bacterium | reverse complement strand
GCCAAAAACGGGCCTAATGCGACGGTCGTACTCACGGCCGTTGCGGCTCTTCTGGAAATGTCCGTCGAGTTTTTCAACGGTATCCAAAATTTTTGCCCCACGCCGCGAGTTGACGTAATTGGGCTTGTGCGGTCCGCCAGCGGGATACTAGAGATTGAAATGAGCTCCGTGGCCGAAACTCGATCCTCGCCTCACTTTACTAACAGAAGCGAATCGGTCGGCATGGCGCTTGGTGTGTAGCTTCGCTTTAACGGGAGCAAAGTCCTAAACCGCGACTCAAATCGCTCATAATTATTGAAAATAAGCCGCACGAGTTCAGCGCCCCCGATGAGTCGTAGATTTGACTTCCCACGTTCGATCTGTGCGGCGTCGGACGTGTAATCGCCTAGAGTAACGAAAAGCGCGTGCTCGTTGGGTTGGATTGCCCCGAGAAGCTGTTGCACGGCTGGTCCACCGATTGTTGAAAGCGATTGTTTGCACTGCACTTTAATGATCGGAGGCTCGAACCCCAATTCGTCCTTATGCGCGATGATATCAACGCCGCCGTCCCTGGAATAGCGAGTCACGCGCGCATAATAGCCCATGCATCGCAAAAGCTCCGCGATGAAGTGCTCAAACTGCTCGGCGCTCAAGTCATTCTTGAGCCGCTTGATAACGAAATCTTCGACGCCTTCTTCAGCCTGAACCGCAATCTCGGCGGCGCTCACAGCGTCAACGTCGGCGGCCTTAAACGGTTTGCGATCCAGCGCGGCAAGAAATTCTTCCGCATTGTTGCTGACCTGAAAGAGAGTGATTGCCGATCCAATCTCATAAAGCGCCGGCTGCGAGAATTGCGCGCGCGGCGCATGTACTTTCCACCCGACGCGACGGCGATGCGGGTATTCGCGGTTCAGGGATGGGAGAAAGGTGTAATTCCCTTCGACAAGACCGATGTTGACGAGTCTATCCGCCTTTGATGGATAGACGATCACGTCTCCGACGATCATTTCCTTCGCGAACCTATATAGCACGCCGGCCTTCACCGGTACGGCACCCAGCTTGTCGGTCGGGTACGCTTTCGCAAACGCTGCCTTAAATGCATCGCGCGACGACGGGAGCGCGTTGAGATCGCCTAGCGCCCCCCAGCCAATGGCAACATCTTTGGTGTCCTGCGGGCTTGTCGCATCGTCCCATTCCATATGGATGCCCCAAATCGTGTGCGCGCCTGTCATGCCTGGCCTCTAATCGCGCGGTTGCGCGGAGAGTGAGTTTCCACGGTATGTATTTAAAACTCTGGCGTGTTGATCTTACAAAAGACCGGATTCGTCCAAAGGACTCCTAAAGTCCGCTTCCGGTACCGATTCCTTATCCGTTCGATAGCTATGAGGTGGCCCTGGCGCGCCGTCGATAGATCGGCTCTCGGGTTCCATCTGACGACAGGGTGTGGCGGCCCTGTGCCGGCCGCGGACGGAAGCATGATCCCGGCGGCGCGATTGTCATGCGGGGGGACTTGCCACCCAACGGCCATGACGGAAGCAATTACGGGCGCGCGCAAGCGGAACGGCGGCGTGTTGCCAAAAATTCGGAGAGGCGACGGCTTTTCTGGAAACGCATTAAGGGACGTTGGCGCGCTCGCGGTCGGCCGTCGGCTTTACCTCTAGGCCGGGCCCGGGTTGGCCGTCCTTGTGGTGAAGCACTTCCTTTAGCCTGTTGCGTTCGAAAATGATGACCACGAAAATCGACAGGAAAAGGGGAATTAGCAGGTAGGTAAGCCGGAAGACCAGCAAAGCCGCCAGCACCTGAGTTTTTGGCATCTCCGGCATCGCGCTGATGAAGAACCATTCAAAAACGCCCAAGCCGCCTGGCGCGCTGGACCAGAGCGCGGCGCCAAACGAGGCGAGGAACACCCCGAGCACGACGAAATAGCCGGGATTGCCGGCCTCCGGCAAAGCGAAATAGATTATTCCGGCGGCTGCGAGGATTTCGAGGGGCGCCGCCAGCAGTTGCCGGGCGGCGATTTCCGGTTTCGGATATTCCAGCTGGAAACCCCTAATTATCAGGGGCTTAAATCTAAAAATGGAACCGATCACATAGACGGCGACGCCGCCGAGGAAAACCACGCCGACCAGCCGGGCGGTCGTTGGATCGGTGAGAAATCGCAAATTTGCCGGCAGCAGCCCGCGGAAGCGGCCTAATTGCTCCGGCTCTAGAACCGATATGAGGCCGCCGAGCAGGACGGTGCCGAGGAGGAACGTCAACGAGGTGACGGCGACAAGAACCGCGACTTGCGCCGCGCTCAGCCCTTTCGAGTGGTAGGCGCGATAGCGGACTATTCCGCCCGAAAAAACGGTTGCGCCAATATTATGCGAGAGGGCGTAGGTCGTAAAGGAGCAGAGCGAGATGAACACCCAGGAGATATTCTTCACGCCGAGATGGAGCAGCGCGATCCGGTCGTACCAAGCCAATGCGGCATAAGCGACGAGCGTCGATACGACCATCAGCAGATAATTTCCGAGCGAAATCGATTTTAGGTAATCCCAGACCTCCGGGCCAACAGCTTCGCCTTTGAACTCCCGGTGGAGGAGCCAGAGCGAAACGGCAACCGCGGCGAGGCCCATCAGCGGCCAGACAAAATCAAGAACGCGCTTCATCACTCTCCGCAGGACATGGCTGGCCCCGCCGCGACGCGAGTCTCCGCCGCCGTGTTCGGGCGGCATCGGTGCACAATGCGCACTGCGATGGCAAGGGGTAACTTCAAGGAAACCGCGCGGAACCATCGCCGATGCCTTCGCCTCACATGAAAATAAGCAAAAAAGTTCAGGCTTCAATGCGCGCGCGCGCCGAGCCGGATTTCCGGCAGCTATCCCGCCAACAGGGTGCTGCCTTCGCCATCGAGAATCCGCCCTTTGCCGGGGCCGGCGAGGGCTTCGTCAAGAAAAAGGCGGGCCTCGTCGAGCTGAGTCGTCAGTTCCTCCGCCGAACGCTGGAGATTGTCCCGCCGCGCGCGCGCGGCGCGCGCGTAAGTAGGGTATGCAAAATGGGATATATCGGATATGCCGGCCCGTTGCTCCTCGATTGCGATTTCACGCTCGAGTTCCCGCGCCATCCTGGAAAACTCGGCTATCATCGTTTCGATCTGCGCGACGCGGCGGCGCGTTTCGTCGACCTGGAAGCGCCTGAGCCGTGCAACGGTATCCCGCGACTTCATTATTTCAACTCCAAGACGCGGGTTGGACCCGTGACAAGGTCTTGTAAAAAAGGGTCAGATTTTGTCGACAAGGACCTGCTCCAACTCATTGATATACTGCAGATATAACGTGGGTCCTTATTGATCGGATGAACTCTTCCGATCAGGAAATGCGCTAGCCCGGTTAGCCCGCGGAGTTCCCCGCGCGGTTCAACTCTGCCCCAGTAAAGTTGCCCATTCGTTACCTGTGAGCGAGACGGCGCAAATCTTTCTGAGCCGTGGCCGGCGTGTATAGTTGTCCCGTGCTTCGATTCGGCGGGTGCGCGGCGCCACCAACAACCGTGGCCTCGCGGGGTTTTGAACCTCGCGGGATCAAAATCCAACGATCGCTGTCCTTCGTCGCGCAAGCTTCGTTCGCCAAGATTTGCGGCAATAGGCGGCGAATCGAATCAACCGCCTGACCGTGGCGAGGCAGGCGACGGCGAGTTTGAACGATCTTTTCGACGGAATGTTTTTGTTAACCAATGCCCGTTAAGGTTACGGAATTCGTAGCGAGCCCCCATCTCGGGACAACCGGCCTGAACAGCCGCCGCGAGGGACTTGAAGCGATCTTGCGCGCCGGCAAGGCGACCGACGGGGGGAAGGCTGGGACCTCACATGCGCGTTCTACTGATTGAAGACGACAGCGCGACGGCGCAAAGCATAGAGTTGATGCTCAAATCCGAGAGTTTTAATGTCTATACGACGGATCTCGGCGAGGAAGGTATCGATCTCGGCAAGCTTTACGATTACGATATCATCTTGCTCGATCTGAACCTCCCCGACATGTCAGGCTACGAGGTGTTGCGCACTCTGCGCGTCGCCAAGGTCAAGACGCCGATCCTCATTCTTT
>JALZAY010000270.1 GCA_030948025.1 Pseudomonadota bacterium | reverse complement strand
TCTGCGCCTCGGCCTCCCGCCAGGCGGCGACCTCCATGAGCACCGCGAGATCGCGCGGTTTGCGGACCCGGTTGCGGAACCGCTCCCAGGCGTTTTCGGGGTGCTGTTCATAAGTCGAAGGCGACGATAAAAGCGCCATTTCGTCGGCCAGCCAGCCGGTCCTGCCGGTTTCCTCCAATTTGGCGCGCAGGAACCTATAGATGTCGCGCAAATAGGTGACATCGGCGATCGCATATTCAGCCTGGGCCGGCAAAAGCGGACGCCGCGACCAGTCCGTGAAGCGCGAGGATTTATCGAGCCTGACTTTCGTGACCGTCTGAACAAGATCGCCATAGGAGACCTGATCGCCGAAGCCGCAGACCATCGCGGCGACCTGGGTATCGAACAGCGGCGCGGGGATCAATTTTGCAAGATTCCAAATAATTTCAAGATCTTGACGAGCCGAATGAAAGACTTTTGTCGGCTCCTGGTTGGCCATCAGCTCGAAAAAGGGCGAAAGATTCAGCCCTTCGGCCATCGCATCGACAGCCACGGCTTCTTCTTCCGACGCGAGTTGCACGAGGCAGAGACGCGGCCAGAAGGTCGTTTCCCGCAAAAATTCGGTATCGACGGTGACGAAGGGCTGGGTCGCAAGGCGGCGGCAGACGGCGCTTAGGTCTTCGGGCGTGGAAATCAGGGTCATAATGGCTCAATAATGCAAAGGTGGACCGTCGGCTATAGGCTCCCGCGCGTTCCATGGCCTGACCGGCCCGCCATCACAACCCGCCTTGACAGATGCCGCCTCCCATGCGGTTCTCCGCGCGCTTGGGCCAAACCACAAGGCCGCGCCCAACCCTCTTCCTCTTGCTCGTGACCCCACCTATAATGCACCGCTACCGCTCCCATAGCTGCGGCGACCCGCGGGAAACGCAGGCCGGCGAAACGATTCGTCTTTCCGGCTGGTGCCATCGCATTCGCGATCATGGTGGCGTGCTGTTCATCGATCTGCGTGATCATTACGGCATTACCCAATGCGTGGTCGACCCGGATTCGAAGGTTTTCGATCAAGCCGAAAAGCTTCGGTCGGAATGGGTCGTCCGGATCGACGGCGCGGTCCGGAAACGCCCCGTGGGCACCGAAAATCTTGAAATGCCGACCGGCCTCGTCGAAGTCTATGTCACCGGAATCGAGGTTTTGGGAGCCGCCGCCGAATTGCCCATGCCCGTGTTCGGCGGCCAAAATTATCCGGAAGACATTCGGCTGCGCTATCGCTTCCTCGATCTGCGCCGCGAGAAGCTGCATAAAAACATCACGCTGCGCGGCCAAATCATCGATTCGCTCCGCGCGCGGATGAAGGCCCAAGGCTTTTTCGAGTTCCAGACCCCGATTCTCACAGCTTCGAGCCCCGAGGGCGCGCGCGATTTTCTGGTGCCGTCCCGCTTGCATCCGGGAAAATTCTACGCCCTGCCGCAGGCGCCGCAGCAGTTCAAGCAGCTCATCATGGTGGCGGGCTTCGATCGCTATTTCCAGATCGCGCCGTGTTTTCGCGACGAGGATGCGAGAGCCGACCGCAGCCCGGGCGAATTCTACCAGCTCGATGTCGAGATGAGTTTTGTCACGCAAGAGGATGTCTTTGCCGCCGTCGAGCCGGTGCTGCGCGGCGTCTTCGAGGAATTCGGCGGCGGCCGTCCGGTGACGCAAAAATTCCCGCTGATTCCCTATGCGGAAGCGATGCTGAAATATGGCTCCGACAAGCCGGACCTTCGAAATCCGATAATCATCGCCGACGTGACGCAAGAGTTTTCGCGCGGCGATGTGAGCTTCAATGCCTTCAAGAATGTCATCAAGTCTGGCGGCGTCGTGCGCGCCATTCCGGCGCATGGCGCGGCCAGTCAGCCGCGCTCTTTTTTCGATAAGCTCAACGATTGGGCGAAGGGCGAAGGCGCCGCCGGCCTTGGCTATGTGATTTTTGAGGATAAGCCGTTCGAGCCAGGATTTATCGATGCTCTGGCAGCTGTGAACCCAGACTTTGCCGACGCTTTGGATGGAATAACAAGGCTGACCGGAAACTTTTTTGCACCAAGCGGCCGCGGTCCAATTGCTAATTATGTCCCTCGCCCCGTTATAGTCGCGATTGCTAAAAAACTCGGACTGCAAGGAGGCGACGCGGTGTTTTTCGCTTGCGACCAGGAAGACAAGGCCGCCAAGCTCGCTGGTGCCGCGAGGCTTCGTATCGGCAGTGAGCTCGGCCTCACGAAAAAGGACGTCTTTGAATTCTGCTGGGTCGTCGATTTCCCGATGTACGAATGGAACGACGACGACAAGAAAAACGACTTTTCGCATAATCCTTTTTCGATGCCGAATTTCGATCCCGAGGCTTTTCTCGAGCTCGCTCCGGCCGACGAAAAGACAATTCTCGGCGTCAAGGCTTTTCAATATGACATCGTCTGCAACGGCGTCGAGCTTTCCTCCGGCGCGATAAGAAACCATCGCCCGGACATCATGAAGAAGGCGTTCGCGCTCGCCGGCTATGGCGAGGATACGCTACTCGAAAAATTCGGCGGCATGTATCGCGCTTTCCAATATGGCGCGCCGCCGCACGGCGGGATCGCGCCGGGTCTCGACCGCATCGTCATGCTGCTTGCGGGCGAGGAAAATTTGCGCGAGGTCGTGCTTTTCCCGATGAACCAGCGCGCCGAGGATCTGCTCATGGGCGCGCCTTCCACGGTGACTCCGAAGCAATTGCGCGAATTGCACATCAGGCTCAATTTGCCGGAAAACAAGTGTTGAAACACGAGCAGGCCGATTCACTCCGGCGCGCTGGACCGGTAGGATGAAACGAATATTGATTCGCGGAGCCATCCTCGTGATCGACAATCTGGATCAAACTGGCCGCCTCCTTTGCAAACTAGAGGAGTCTTTGCCGCTCGCCGCGCGTGCAACCCCCGCATTGGCGGCGAGCATCCGCGAGCAATCCGGCGGCATCGAAGTCTTTCCGTCTTACCGGGTCACCCGGGTTCATTATTTGGGCGATGAAGGTGGCATCCTATGTCACCTCGCCTTCGACGCGAATGTTGGGCCGAGGGCATTTATCGTGTCGATCACGCATCTCCTGTTCGATCGCAGGCTCCCGCTGGCCCGCGAGATCGCGAGTTATCAGAAACACCGCGTCAAGCGCCTGCGGCGCGACCACGGTGGCGATACTACAGATCACTGACTGGGAACTTGTGAGCGGCCCGACGCTCGATCCTCGTAGAGTAGCGGTAGTCTCAGACGCTATCCGAACCAAGTGCGCAATAGCGTGCAAGGCGCCCAGCTTCCCTAAGAACTCGGCATGACGACAACCACGGGCGCCAACGACGACATGCCGATTATACGGACAGCGGGGTGACATTGTTCCAAGGCGTCGCGGCAAAAGCGCGGACAAGATCTCTATTGCGAAACATAATCTGGCGCGGCCGTCGGATCGCCAATTTGCAGCCAGACGTTTTGGTCGGTTTGCGACTGGCGTTTGACAAAACGATAGCCGGTACGGTCCCAGGATTTTATCTCGTCATTCAAATTGTCGAGGACGAACTCGCCGGCATTGGTCTTGACGGTCAGGATCGCATGGCCGTCATTGTGTTCGTCCTTGACCACCGTCATCAGCAGGGCTTGACGCGGGAAGCCTTCGTCGATGAGGATCTTGCGCTTGAAAAGCGCGTAGTCCTCGCAATCGCCCTTGCCGTCAGCTGGGTAATCCCATTGATCGATGACGCCCCAATGTTCCATGTCCGACACCGGTTTGACATGGGCGTTGACCCATTTGTCGACCCGTTCGATTTCCTTCATTGCCTGCGGTGTCAGATTGACGTCGCGCGGCGCGAGCGGGCCGCCGTTGCACTCTCCCGCGTAACGGCGGCAGAAATCCGCCCAGCCATAGGGCACGCTCGCCGGGCCGCCCACTGGGGCATAAGATACTCCAGGGGGGCCGGGCGCGGCGCTAGCGGACGCCGCGGCGCCTAGTCCCACAAGCGACGAAGCCAGCAGTGCCAAAGCGATCGCCGGTTTTAGCGTGCAGTTTTTCAATTTTCTCGCCTCCGGCACCCCTTT
>JALZAY010000088.1 GCA_030948025.1 Pseudomonadota bacterium | reverse complement strand
CGAGCTTGACGAGAAGCACGCGAACGTCTTCAACCACGGCCAGGAGCAGCTTACGGAAGTTTTCCGCTTGCGCGGCGCGCTTCGAGACAAGGTCGAGCTTCTTGAGCTTGGTTAGCCCATCGACAAGACGGCCGATATCGCTGCCGAAAAGCTTGTCGATTTCCTCGCGCGTCGAATCGGTGTCCTCGATCGTATCGTGCAAGACCGCCGCGACGATCGTCGCATCGTCGAGCTTCATGTCAGTAAGAATGGCGGCGACTTCGAGGGGATGGGAAAAATATGGATCGCCGGAAGCGCGTATTTGCGCGCCATGCGCCTTCATCGCATAGACATAGGCGCGGTTGAGCGCCACTTCGTCGGCTTGCGGGTTATAGCGCCGGACCCGGTCGACGAGTTCATATTGCCGCATCATAATTAGGCCGGCCCGCGACAGGACGCGTCAGGTCATGCTCCGGGATGAATTCGCCCGGATCGCTCTTTAGTCTCTTTATTTTATCGCATGATCCGGCCCGGAAAGGCCACAACTTGGCGGATCGAGTCATGCTTTAAGCAAGATTGCGTTGGCTTGCCAAGGCAATCTTGCCTAGGGGGGTCATGTTGCCGCCAAAGCCCAGGTTCAGTCGCCCTCGTCCTCGGTGTCGGCGGGCGGGACGAGATCCTCGAGCCCTCGCAACAGATCTTCCTCGGTCATCCGGTCGAACTCCCCCACGGCATCGGATCCCTCGAGGGTCGAGGACAGCGCCGGCACAGTTTCGGCCTCGGGTTCATCCACCTCGACTTGTTTCTGCAGGGATTGAATAAAATCTTCTTTGAGATCCTCCGGCACCAAGGCGGACTCCGCGATCTCCCGCAGGGCGATCACAGGATTTTTATCGTTGTCGCGGTCAACCATTGTCGGCGCGCCGGCGGCGATCATGCGCGCCCGATGACTCGCGATCAGAACGAGTTCAAACCGATTTTCGACCTTGTCTACACAGTCTTCAACGGTGACGCGGGCCATGCCATGCGCACTCCTTGTGAACGAGACTCTTTTGGATGAAACCGTAGTTATACTTTGTGTGATCGCTCTGGCAACTCCAAATCAGGCGTGGGCCGCCGCGCAAGGCGAAGCGAAGCCATCGTCCCGGACTCACTTTCGGTGTGCCAGAGATTTCAATGAGTTGAGCGAGAGTTTGGGGGACAGGACTTGGCTGAGGAAAGGGCTTACGTGAGGAGGATTTGCGGCGGCGAGGATTTTCCGCGACGCGGATAGGCCGAGGACCAACCGCGACCCCGCCCGGCGGGCGAACTTGAAAGCGGGATCGGTGCGCAAAATCCAGATCGTCGGCGTCCTCGTAGCCCGGTGAGATGGCGAAAATGCGGGCGCGGATCATATCGGCGAGCGTGGGAGTAATCCGTGTCGGATCGCGACGGCCGGGAAAGCAGCGCGCCAATCTATCGGCGATGCCGAGACGTCGTTCGGCCATCGCCAATAACATGACGCCGCCATCTGACGTGAGGCGACCGCCATCGCATGCAGCGGTGACTTGCTTGCGCGAAACCGCGGGAAACGAGAACGGCAGGAGATTATACTTATGGACAACCGCGTGTCTTATTTCTAAAGTCGCCATTTCGCCTTATGATTGAGCCATATTGCTCTATCGCACCTGAAGTCGATATTATTCTCGCAGGTGATCATCGTACCGATTTCGTGTCAACCTATCCATTTTATGCATTGCCGGAAATCTGGCCAGAAATTGCGCAGGAAAATGACCATGGGGTTGGAAAAGGTGCCGTGGTCATCGGCGCAGATGTTTGGATATGCAAGGGGGCGACAATCATGTCCGGCGTCACGATCGGGCATGGCGCGGTGGTCGGTGCGAAGGCTGTCGTAACCAAAACCGTCCCGCCAAATGCGATAGTTGCAGGAACCCAGCGAGGATTGTCAAATGTCGGTTTGACCATACCACAATAGAAGCGCTTTTAGCTACCCGCTGGTGGGAAATGGATCGCGAAGAGATATTAGCATTGGTTCCGTTGTTGCATAGTTCACACGTTTCCGAATTTCTGATCCAGGTCATCGATCGCATACATTCCTAATCAGTGGCTCGATTCAGTCAGATTGACGGGTAGAGATGTTTGAGTGTGATACGTGCGTCCGCCGTGGTGGACCGCCAGTCGGCCGTGGCGTGGTTGGCATTTCGATCATCCTAAGGCTGGAGAATGGAGTATCGGAGTAAAATTAAGGGAGTAATGACCGGGCGTTTGCCACCACCCGGGCCGCATGCTATCGAATTGCCATGCACGAGCCGATTTCATTTCGTCCTTCCGCGGCTGCGATACCATCACGTTTGAAGCTTTGGGCAGGGCGGATTTCTTGGGCGGCCGTGGCGCCGTTAGTCGTATTCGCGGCACGTATGGGCCGCACCGTTATTCTGTCCCACTTACTGGCGCCCGGCGAGTTCGGCATAACCGTCGCCATTACGGTTGTCATAACTATCGCGGAACTCGCAACCGACGTTGGGCTCGTAAAATTTATCATGTTGAAGTCGGCCGCCGAGGCGCGCCAGGCCTTGGCGGCAGCCCATGCACTCCAGATTTTTCGGGGTCTCCTACTGTCCGCAGCGATCGCGGTGCTCGCAGTTCCTGCAGTCACGTTTTTCGGCATTCCCCAAGCAGTGGGCAGTTTCGAGTTTGTAGCGCTCGTTCCGCTGGTTCGTTCGTTCACGCACCTTCGCATCGAGCAGATCCAACGTGATTATGATTATCGCCCGGTGGCCCTGGCCGTCACGGCATCCAGTGCCACCGGGCTGGCGGTAGCGGCAATCGCTGCGGCGACCATCCTGCCGGACCACCGCGTCATCGTTTTAGCCTTGTTGGCCGAAGCGATGGTGTACACCGTCGCTAGCCATATCCTTGCGCATGAGCCAATGCGGTTCATCCCGGATCGTGAAACGCTGCGCCAGTCGCTAGCCTACGGCCTTCCTCTGATGCTCAATGGCGCAGGGCTCGCCTTAATCACGCAGGCCGATCGGATGATCGTCGGCCGCTTTTTCGGTATGGACATTCTCGGCGTTTACGCGGTGGTTCTGGGTCTTGCCATGGCGCCGCTTTCCCCGCTCATGCAAACGACCGGCAGTCTGGGCATGTCAATGTTAGTTCGCAGCCGTGACACTCCGAAGCGCTATTTGGAAAACTATCTCTGGCTAACCTGGTTCTTCGCGTTCCTCGCCTTCGGCTATGCCGCGTTTATAGGATTGACGTTTGATGTTCTGGTACCGCTCGTGTTCGGCAAAGCCTATGCAGTGGGAACCGATACGGTGATCCTTATTTCCGCGATCAGCTTTGTGCGAATTCTGCGCAGCGGGCCGACAGTGGCTCTCTTAGCGTCAAGCGCGACGACTAGATTGACGCTGGCCAATCAGATGAGCGTTTTCGGGATCGCCGCTGCCGCCGCGCTGGCGCAGGTTCATCCGGTTTTGACCTCGGTTTTGGCCGGGGTCCTTTTTGGAGACGTTCTCGCCACGGTTCTTTTACAATGGGCAGCCATCGCGCGCATACCAAACGGGATAGGCTCGCTTTGGCGGTGTTTGGCGATGGCCAGTGCCGGCGTCGCGATCTTGACGACGACGCTTAGGCTCTTGCCTGATCCCAGTTGGACCAATCGAGCTATTGTAGCCGCTTCTTGCGCATTGCCGGCGGCTATCCTGGGGTGGGGCGTGTTGCGGCGCTGGCGTCTGCGTGAATTAACTTGAAGCAAGCTGCTCTCCTCCTAATCAGCACGAACGGGGCAGCGGAAGGTGTGGCAGACCGGCGGTGGAGAATGTCGGCATCATCGCATACCATGGGTTCAGCCCGGTAAAGGGCCCCGCGAAACTGACCCTCCCTCGAAATGGTGGACACCTCTGATGGACTTGCTTCGAAAAAGTGGAGAGTTTTCCTTGGATGAAAGGTGAACTCGATGACGAAGCAGAAGGGATTTACGCAATTACGCCGACAGCACCAGACATTTTCGCATCAACATTGGGTTTGGCGCCGATTTTCGCGATCTGTTCGAAATTCGCGGAACCTCGCGCGAAAGGCGGGGCACGTCCACGTCGTTGATCACCGAAGACGGACGGCGCCGGGTTTCATTACGAGGGTCTCGACAATGTCAACCGCAAGACGGAATTGCGCTTCTACCCGCCGCCTTCTCGTCTTGAGACAAACCGCGCGACATTCGAGTTCGAGCTTGCTCCGAATGCCGGGAGGTCACTCTTTGTCTCGGTTCTTTGCGAGGACAGGAACCAGCCACGGATCAATCCCTTTGGACGTGCTTTCCGGGCGGGATGTGACCCTCAATTTGTTGCGCAGACAAGGCGACGCGAAGGTCATGCTGGTCAAATGAGGCGCGCGGAAAATTAAGTCGTCGTAACGCCGGGGGCTGCGAATGATCCTGGCGCACCGTAATTTCGACCGGGCGCGGCGCCTTCTTGTTCCTGAAACACGCGCAAGAACAATGGTTTGCGAGGGGCGTGTTTCCTGCCGCATCGAATGCCGGCGGCGGCGCCCGGCCCGAAAAACGGAAGCCCAAAAGTCCCGTTTAAATCGGGCTCGTCTACATGCTACACTTACGGGATGTGCAGCGGCATCGCATCTGGAGCCGAGACAGAGACGGAACGCGCGCGTAACCGGCGCGCGGCCTCGCTCGTGTCGGCGCTCGGGCGGCGCTCGATTGTCCTCATCGGACTCATGGGATCGGGCAAGACTTCAACCGGCCGGCGTCTCGCGCAGGAGCTTGGCCTCGAATTCGTCGATGCCGATGAGGAGATCGAAGCCGCGGCGCGCCTGTCGATCACGGAAATTTTCGCGCGGCACGGAGAGGACTCTTTCCGCGACGGAGAGCGCCGCGTCATGGCGCGTCTATTGCGCGACGGCCCGCGTGTGCTTGCGAGTGGCGGCGGCGCCTTCATGAACGAGGAGACAAGGGCCAGGATCGCCTTGTCTGGAATATCGATTTGGCTTAAAGCGGATCCGGACGTGCTCTGGCGCCGCGTGCGCAAACGCTCGCATCGTCCGCTTCTGCAAGGCGGCGACCCCGAGCAAACCCTGCGGACGCTTTTGGAGCAGCGTTATCCGGTCTACGCCCTGGCCGACGTCACCGTCGTTTCGCGGGATGGGCCGCATGAACTTGCGGTCGAGGAGGCTATTGCGGGCATCGAGTGTTTTTTGCGATCTTCGCCCGACTTGACACCGCTAGCAAGGCCAAAAAGCATTTCGCATCAGCAACAGGGCGCCGGCCCGCAACCCCTTTCGAACCAGGCGCAAGTCAGCGTGGAGCTTGGCGCGCGGACCTATCCGATTTTGATTGGCGCGGGGCTGATCGCGGAAGCTGGAAACCATATTCGCCGGCTAGCACCTCGGGCGGCTTGCGCGATCGTCACCGACGAAAATGTCGCCAAACGGCATTTGTCTGCCCTCGAACGAGCCCTCGACCAGGCTTTTATCCGCCATTCAAAGGTAATTGTAGCTCCCGGCGAAGGTTCGAAATCCTTCGATGCGTATGCCCAGGTATGTAATGCGCTGATCGGCACGAGACTCGAACGCGGCGATGTGATCGTCGCGCTTGGCGGCGGGGTCATCGGCGATCTTGCGGGTTTTGCGGCGGCGACGGTCCGGCGCGGGATGCGCTTCATTCAGGTGCCGACAACGCTTTTGGCCGCGGTCGATGCATCGGTTGGCGGCAAGACCGGGATCAACTCCCCGCATGGCAAGAATTTGATCGGTGCCTTCCATCAGCCTTCGCTCGTTATCGTGGACACCGATACGCTTGAAACATTGCCGCCGCGCGAATTTCGCGCTGGCTATGCCGAAGTTGTCAAATATGGCCTCATTGGCGACGCGGGATTCTACGCCTGGCTGGAAGCCAATTGGCGCGCGGTCTTCGCGGGGGGAGCCGCACGCGTTCATGCGATTGCGACGAGCTGCGAGGCCAAGGCGGCGATCGTCGCGCGCGACGAGTATGAGGAGGGCGAACGGGCGCTGCTCAATCTCGGCCATACCTTTGGCCATGCGCTCGAGCGCCTTACCTCCTATGATGGAGCAAGGCTTGTGCATGGCGAGGCGGTCGCGATTGGCATGGCTTGCGCGTTCCGCTTCTCGGCGCGCCGCGGACTTTGCGGCGTCCAGGACCAAGCGAGGGTCGAAGCGCATCTGCAAGAGGTTGGCCTGCCTGTACGCATGACCGGCATCTCTGGCTGGAACGTAGGCCCCGACGCGATCCTCGAAGCCATGTATCAGGACAAAAAGGTCGAGCATGGCGGCCTCACCTTCATCCTTGCGCGGGCAATCGGCGATTGCTTCATAGCCAAGACGGTCGAAGCCACGGAGATCCGTGGCTTTCTTCAAGATGAACTGAATACAGGACATTGACGTCATGAACGGCGCGGGTGCCGGCGTTTTACCAGTCGATGTTTGGCTCGCGATCGCAACCATCCTCTTATGCGTAGCGCTATCAGCGTTTTTCTCGGCTTCGGAAACAGCGCTTACCGCCGCCTCCCGCGCGCGCATGCATGCCTTGGAGAAAAATGGCGACCGGCGCGCGGCTCTAGTCAACCGGCTGCAGGCGAGCCGGGCACGGCTGATTGGCACGACGCTTCTCGGCAACACGCTCGTCACTATAGGCGCATCGGCGTTTACGACCAGCATCCTCGTCGCACTTGCCGGCGAGCGCGGTGCGCTCTACGCGACCGGGCTTATGACCGTACTTCTGCTCGTTTTCGCCGAAGTGATGCCGAAAACCGTGGCGATCAATTACCCAGACCGTACATCGCTTCTCGTCGCTCGCGTGATATCGTTTTTCGTCGCCATCTTCGGGCCTGTCCTCATCGGCGTTGAAGCGCTGGTGCGCGGATTCTTGAAAGTGGTCGGCATCGATACGAGCAGGCGGCAATCGATTCTGTCCGGGCACGAAGAACTTAAGAGCGCGGTAGATCTTCTGCATCGGGAGGGCGGCGTCGGACGTTCCGACCGTGACATGTTCGGTGGCCTGCTCGATCTTCGCGATCTCGAAGTGTCAGACGTTATGGTTCATCGCACCAAAATGCTCGCCCTCAATGCCGATTTGCCCTCACAAGATTTGATTGGCGAGGTGGTCGCCGCGCCTTATTCACGTCTGCCACTTTGGCGCGGCCAGCCGGAAAATATCGTCGGCGTGCTGCATGCGAAGGATCTTTTGCGCGCGCTCGACGCGGCCGGCGGCGAAGTCAAGGATTTCAAAATCGAAAGCATTGCGCTCGAGCCTTGGTTCGTGCCGGAAACGACCCCGGTTCAGGATCAGCTCCAAGCGTTCTTGAAACGCAAAACTCATTTTGCCCTCGTGGTCGATGAATATGGCGTGGTCATGGGTCTTGTCACGTTAGAGGACATTCTCGAGGAAATCGTCGGCGACATCGCCGACGAGCATGATGTTATCGTTCAAGGCGTGCGCTTGATATCCGACGGCTCCGTGATCGTTGAAGGCTCCGTGCCGATCCGTGATCTCAACCGTGCCATGGCCTGGGATCTGCCGGACGAGGAAGCCACTACGATCGCCGGTCTCGTCATCAATGAAGCGCGCGCCATCCCGGAGCCGGGGCAGGTGTTCGCGTTCCACAATTTCCGCTTCGAAGTGCTGCGCAAGACGCGCAACCGGATCACGTCGTTGAAAATAATGCCGGTGGAACCAGGCGCAATCGCGCGGAGCGATTAGCCTAGCTCGGCGCCGCGTTGCCAAACCCGGCGGTTTCCATGGTCTGATGAATCTTGCATTGAAATGCTTCGTCCTCGCCCTTGGCCAACAGCCCGGCATGGGCCGCAATCGCGTTGCACAAAGCCTCGACCCAAGGGATCTCCTCCTTGGCGAAATCGCTTAGCACATAATTGTGCACCAGCGCCTTGTCGCCGGGATGGCCGATGCCGATCCGCACGCGCCGGTACTCGTTGCCGAGATGTTCGGTCAGGGATCTGAGGCCGTTATGGCCGGCGTTGCCGCCGCCCGTCTTGACCCTCACCTTGCCCGGCGGCAGATCGAGTTCGTCGTGAAAGACGACAATGTGAGCCGGATCGATTTGACAATAGCGCGCCGCCTCGCCGGCGGAGCGGCCGGATTCATTCATGTAGGTTTGCGGCTTGAGCAGAATCACCCGTTCGCCGGCGAGCATGATCTCGCTAACGAGGCCCTGAAAGCGCGAGCGAAACGCCGGCGCATGATAAGCGCGTGCGATCGCATCGAGAGCCATGAAGCCGGCATTGTGGCGATGGCCGGCAAAGGCCTTTCCCATATTGCCGAGACCGGCGAAAAGAAGCATGGCGCCCGCTCGGAAGCTTTCTAAGTTCGCGCGCAAAAATCCGGGCACAAGCGCGTGACGCTATTTCTTGCCTTTTGGAGGGGCTTTGGGCGGGGCAGCACCCGTCGCGGCGGCAGGTTCGGCGGCCTTCCCTGTCGCGTCCGGCGCGGCGGCCGCCGTGGCCGTGGCTGCCACCACTGCTGGGGCCGCGGCCGCAGGCTCTTCCGCGGCAACGAGCGGTGGCGCGATCGTCGCGATCGTGAAATCGCGTTCGCGCTGGGTCAGCTTGCACCCTTCCGGCAGGGAAATCGCGGCAATATGCACCGAGTCGTTGATTTGCAAAGACGCGAGATCGGCGACGACCGCCTCGGGAATGGCATCCGCCGGAACCCGCATTGCAATCGCGTGACGCACAATGGTCAAGCTGCCACCTTGCTTGAGGCCGGGGCAGATATCCTGATTGATGAAATGCACGGGCACCTCGACACGCAGGTTCGCCCCGGGCTTCAGGCGGAGGAAATCGACATGAAGCGGCTGATCCTTGATGGGATCGAACTGGTAATCGCGCGGAATGACCCGTTGCTCGGCGCCGCCCATATCGAGCTCGAAGATTGTGGTCAGGAAATGCCCGGCGTAGATCAACTTGTTCAATTCGCGATAATCGAGCGAGATCGGCGCGGCGGCATCGCCGCCCCCGTAGATCACGCCTGGAATACGGCCTTCACGGCGCACGCCGCGGGCGGCCCCCTTGCCTGTCCCGTCGCGCAGCGTGGCCGTGAGGGTTTTCGTTCCGGCCATTTGGGTGTCCTTGAGATTGCGATGACAAAATATGGCGCGTCCGCGCCTCCAGGAGTGCCGGAAGGCACGCCAGGGGCGCTTATAACGGCGCGTCCGCGCTCACGCAATGTTTCTACGCGGCTCGGTTATCTTCATCCCGGTTTGTCAGAATAGGCTAAATACTTGGGTTAGGATTTGAACCTTGATGACTGCCGCCGGCCACGTGAATGAGCGAGGCGCGTGTTTTGCGCCGCTATACCGATAAACTTGAGAAAACGCGCTGCGAACTTTCCGACGATTGCTCCGGAGCGCCCTAAATGTCCTGGCCTTCGACTTCGAGCATTAGCTTTTCGACGAGTTTCTGAATGTCCGGCTCAAGCGGATAAATCCCGAGCGCCTTTTTGAAAATCTCCAAGGCGCTTTTCTCAAGACCGGCCCCTTGCAAAATCATGCCCATGCCAGTGAGCGCGCCAAAATGGCGGGGTTCCAGTTTCATGACTTGGTTGATGTCGGCCATCGCGCCATCCCTGTCGCCAGCGAGAAATCTTGTTGTCGCCCGCTGGTTCCAGGCTTCGGCCCAGCCCGGCTCCAACGCGACAAGCTTGTCGAAAAGCGAAAGCGCCAGCGGATACTGCCGCGCCTGCATGGAAACCATTGCCCGTTGCATGAGCAGATTTGCGGTGTCCGAATCGTATTGGAGCCAGACGCGCGCGATGGATGCGGCGATACGCTGCGCGTCCCCGGGGTCGCCGGCGTTGCGCAGGCGCACAAACAGTATATCGAGCATTTGCTTGCGCATGGCCTCCGGCGTGGGCTTCGGCGCCAAGGCTTGCTTTAGCTGCTTGGCCTCGGCAACCCCGGATTTTGGTGCCGCCGCGGGTGCTTGCGCCGGCAGGCCGGGAGGTCTCGCCGGGCCAACTGGCTTGCGCCCTTCTAGACCCAAATTTTCTTCGGCGGTTCCTTTTTCAGGCGCCGCCCAAGGCCCGTCGCGATCGAAACCGGAGAACGGTACGGGCGGCAAATTTGGCGCACCACCGCCGGTAATTTCGCCCCCCGGGCCATGTGGATCGCCAAGATCTTCCGCGTGGGCTTGGGCCAGGACAAAATCGCCTGATACCATCGCGGCAGCCAAGCTTGCAGCATAAAAGAGATATGCACGCATAAGCTTCAACCTGGAAAAGCCGGGTTGCGCGGGGCCGCTACCAACATCAGCCCTGCCGCGCCTTATAACGTTTTTGTGTCCTGTTGATGATGTATACTCTGCCCTTGCGCCGCACCAGCTGGTTGGCGCGGTGGCGCGTGCGCAGGGATTTCAACGAGTTGCGGACTTTCATCGGAGGGTTCCCAAAAAACAACCGGCCCTCGGAGCCGGTTGGAAACGAAGCTGCGACCTATGCCCTATTCGCGGGCGGCGATCAACCCTAAAAACAAATGTCCGGACCGCGGACAATGAATTTTGCAAAGGGCTCGCATTTATCCGGCTCCCTAAAACGCGCCGGCGGCGTGGCTTGCCGGTTCGCCGTCTTTGGTTATTCGTCGTCGCGAAATCGTCTTCCCCTTGCAGGGATCATGCTTTAGGGAGACGGACACGCGGGACAGCGCTCCGTTCGCTTGTTGCCGCCGGCCGGGCGGTCCGAGCCAAACACGGTAACGGCAGCAGTCTTGACGTCGATGAAACGAGCGATTATTGCCGCCGCGATGGCGATCTCCGTGTTGGGCGGTTCAGTTGCTCCGGTGCGCGCGGATTTTCGTCTCTGCAACAATTCCACCAGCCGGGTGAGTGTTTCTCTTGCCTATACCGATGGCGAGACATGGGTCAGCGAGGGCTGGTGGAATTTAAAACCAAGCGGTTGCGAGATATTGGTGCGGGGGGCCCTGGCGGCCGAGTACTACTATGTCTATGCGATGGACGAGCATGGCGGCGAATGGAGAGGCAAGGCTTTCATGTGCACCCGCGACCATGAATTCCGGATCATTGGGCGGGAAGATTGCTTCGTGCGTGGTTTCGACAGAACCGGCTTTTTCGAAGTTGATACGGGCAAGGAAGCCAAGAACTGGACCGTTCAATTGACCGATTCGACGCAAGGCCCGCCAAATCCATAATAATCTAACTTGACGAGGCTGAGATGCGGCGGCTGCGCCGGTGCAAGATCGTTGCGACGCTCGGACCGGCGTCCGCAAACCCAGCAACGATATCGGCGTTATTTCATGCCGGCGCCGATCTCTTTCGCATTAATATGAGCCATACCACGCAGGATCAGATGCGCGGGCAGGCCGGAATGATCAGGGCGCTCCAGGAAGAATGCCGACGCCCGATTGGCATTCTTCTCGATCTCCAAGGTCCCAAACCGCGCATTGGCACCTTCAAGGACCGAGCGGTCCAACTCGTCAAGGGCGCCAATTTCGTTTTCGACTCGGATCCCGCGCCTGGGGGTCAAAACCGGGTGCGGCTTCCGCATCCCGAAATTTTGCGCTCCTTGAAGCCAGGCGACACCATCCTCATCAACGATGGCAAGGTGCGGCTTCACGTCGCCGAGGCCAGCGCCACCCACGCCGTTGCCATCGTCGACGTCGCGGGAGAGATATCGAACCGCAAGGGCGTCAGTCTGCCGGACACCGAAATCCCAGTTTCGTCGATCACCGGAAAGGACCGCGCCGATCTTAAGGCCGGGCTCGACGCCGGCATAGATTGGGTCGCTGTTTCCTTCGTGCGGCGGCCGGACGATGTCGCCGAGGTCAAGAAGCTGACCTTGGGCCGCGCGCTAGTGATGGCGAAGCTGGAGAAACCGCAGGCCATCTCGCGCCTTGACGAGATCGTGGAGATTTCCGACGCATTAATGGTCGCGCGCGGCGACCTCGGAGTCGAGATGCCGCTCGAAAAAGTTCCGGGATTGCAAAAGCGGATTAACCGCATGGCGCGCCTATCCGGCAAGCCTGTCGTTGTCGCGACGCAGATGCTCGAATCGATGATCAGCGCGCCGGTCCCGACGCGGGCCGAGGTTTCGGATGTCGCGACCGCGGTCTTCGAAGGTGCTGATGCCGTTATGCTTTCCGCCGAAAGCGCGGCTGGTTCATATCCGCTGGAAGCCGTCGCGACCATGAATAGAATCGCGGAGGAGGTCGAGCGCGATGCTTATTATCGCAGCATCATCAATGCCCAGCGCGCTCCTCCCGAAGCGACGAATGCCGATGCGATCGCGATCGCCGTCGCCGCGCGAAATTTCGCCGAAACGCTGGATCTGAAGGCAATTGTCGCCTGGACGTCTTCCGGCGCGACCGCGTTTCGCATCGCCCGGGAGCGGCCTGAAGCGCCGGTTCTGGCTCTCACGCCAAACCGGGAGACGGCCTGCCGTCTCGCTCTCGTTTGGGGCGTCCATGCGGTCGTCACCAAGGACGCGCATGACGTCGACGACATGGCGAAGCGCGCCTGCAAATTGGCCGGAATCGAAGGCTTTGCAAAAGCGCAAGATCGCATCATTATCGTTGCCGGCGTTCCGTTTGGCACGCCTGGCGCGACCAACATGATCCGGATCGCCGTGCTCGACGCCGATTCGAAATAGCCGACCGGGGCCGGGCGGCGCGTCGGTGTTCAGCCCGTTGCCGACGAACTGCGCGCGCCGATCCGACGCTCTGATACCAACCCCTAACTCTTGACCTTTGCCCAATCTCTGGTTCCAATTGAGACGATGACCTCGGATTTGGCGATCGGCGCCCGGGCCGGGGCCGGCCGGCGAGCCCCGCCAAGCCATCGATATTGGAGCGATGCATAAAGCCGCGCGCGTTTGCTGGTCGATGCCACTGGCCGGGCCGCGGCCCCCGCCGCGAGGCCCGTCCAGCCCCATGGCAATCGCCAGAATGCGCCGCGCCTGCTTGGCGCCGGCCGTGCGCGCCTCTGTCCGCAAAGCAAATGATCCCGGCCAGATACCCAGAGACCTAGGTAGCTGTCGGCAAATATCTGTCAATAATTTCACCGGAACTCGGAATCTTCGGTTTGACAATCGAAATGGTAAAATGTACCTAGTCGATAGATCAGGGGATCTAGCTGGGCATTACTACGTTGACGAGGTACCAAAAGACGGTGATCAGCGGAATAAGAGATGGTTCTACATTCCAGGTCGATTTCAATCGCAATGCTGTTTCAAAATGGTCCATTGACGGTATGTGGGAGAAGAAGAATAGTTTTATTGAAATTCAAAGTAGAGCCCCTCTACTGATCATAGAGGGTGATAATTAGCTCAAACATGGTGAAAGCAAATAGTTTTATGTCGTGGCTCAAATTGGAACGCAATTCGAGAGTAGAACGAGCAATCATCATATCCTCATAGTTGGTATGCCATGGCGAGACTGCTTGCCGCTTTGATCCGCTGGGGGCGCCGGCCGGGTCTGTGGATTACGCTTTTGTTGGTCTCCGCCATCTTCCTGATGCCAGCGGCCGGGCCGCTCATGCGGGCGCTTTTTCCAGACGATCCGCGCCCCGTCTACACCCGCGCAAGCTTCTTTGAACTCACGCTTGCACATATAGAGCTTGTCGCGCTCTCGAGCCTCGCCGCCGCCACGATCGGGATCGGCCTAGGGATTTTCGTCACGCGCGAAAGCGGACGCGAATTTGCCGCGATGGTCAGCGCGATGGCCGCCATCGGGCAGACTTTTCCGCCGGTCGCGGTGCTCGCACTCACCATCCCAGTACTGGGCTATGGTGCGGCCCCAGCCGTCGCGGCGCTTTGCCTCTATGCCATTTTTCCAGTCATCGAGGCGACAGTGACGGGCCTTCACGCCGTACCCGCCGCCGTCCGCGACGCGGCGATGGGAATGGGCTTCGCGCCACGGGATGTCTTATGGCGAATCGAGCTGCCGCTCGCGTTTCCTTTCATTCTCGCCGGTCTTCGCAATGCGGTCATCATCAATATCGGAACGGCGGCGATCGGATCGGCCGCCGGCGCTTTATCGCTGGGTTCGCCCATCATCGAGGGACTTTCCGCGTCGAACCCGGCGTATGTCTTGGAAGGCGCCGCCATCGTCGCACTGCTTGCCATGGTGGTGGATCGCTGTTTCGCCTGGCTCGAGGAATTTGCGCGTCCCGGCGAAATGCTCCGGAAGTAAATCAGGCCCGCTTCTCCGGCCATCGGGAAAGAGCGGAGATGCGTCGTCGGGGTTTTGCCGAAGCACCAGCGACCTCGATGTGGACGTGCCTCGTTGTCCTCGCGCAGCCCCGCAAAGCAGCTGGCGGATTGCTTTAGGTCATGATCTCATAAAGGGGATTCCCGAATCGGCAAGAGAATGATTCAACCTTCAGATCATGGAGGTTGGAATGGCTCGTTTTGATTTGACGGATGTCGAGTGGTCGGTGATTTCGCCGC
>JALZAY010000009.1 GCA_030948025.1 Pseudomonadota bacterium | reverse complement strand
AGGCCTGCGGAATCGATCCCTGGTTCATCGCGCGCGTCGGGGAAATTCTCGATCTCGAAGCCAAGGTTCGCGCGCATGGTTTGCCAGGCGACGCCGCCAACTTGCGGATGCTGAAGGCGGCGGGTTTTTCCGATGCGCGTCTTTCCAGTCTCGCCAAAGTGCCGGAAGTGAAGGTGTCCGCCTTGCGCAAAAAACTCGGCGTGCGGCCGGTGTTCAAGCGGATCGACACCTGCGCGGCGGAATTTTCCTCGCCCACGGCTTACATGTATTCGACCTACGCGCCGCCGTTTGGCTCCGCCCCGGCTTGCGAGTCGGATCCCACGGCGCGCAAGAAAATCGTCGTCCTGGGCGGCGGTCCAAACCGGATCGGGCAGGGCATCGAGTTTGATTATTGCTGTTGTCATGCGAGCTTCGCACTGCGCGAGGCGGGTTATGAAACGATCATGATCAACTGCAACCCCGAGACGGTCTCGACCGATTACGACACGGCGGACCGGCTCTATTTCGAACCCCTGACCGCCGAGGACGTGCTTGAAATCCTTGCCAAGGAAGGCGAGACAGGAGAGCTCAAGGGTGCGATCGTGCAATTCGGCGGCCAGACGCCGCTCAAACTCGCGCATGCGCTCGAACAGGCGGGCATTCCCATTCTCGGGACATCGGTCGATTCGATCGATCTCGCCGAGGATCGCGACCGTTTCAAGCGGCTCCTCGACAAGATCGGCCTGAAGCAGCCGATGAACGGTATCGCCTATTCGGTCGAGCAATCGCGCCTCGTTGCCTCCGATCTCGGCCTCCCCCTCGTCGTGCGTCCGTCCTATGTGCTGGGCGGGCGGGCGATGGCGATCATTTTCGACAAAGCGGCGTTCGACGACTATCTGCTCGGCACCCTTCCGGGCCTGGTTCCCTCCGAGGTCAAGGCACGCTATCCAAACGACAAGACCGGGCAAATCAATACCGTGCTCGGCAAGAACCCTCTTTTGTTCGACCGCTATCTGTCGGACGCCATCGAGATCGACGTCGATGCGCTTTCGGACGGCAGGCAAGTCTTCATCTGCGGCATCATGGAACACATCGAGGAGGCCGGAATTCATTCTGGCGATAGCGCCTGTTCGTTGCCGCCGCGCTCGCTTGCGCCGGAAACGATCGCCGAACTCGAAGCGGAGACCAAGAAGCTCGCCCTGGCGCTCGGGGTCGGCGGCTTGATGAACGTGCAATATGCGTTGAAGGACGGCGAAATCTACGTGCTTGAAGTCAACCCGCGCGCGGCGCGGACGGTTCCTTTCGTCGCCAAGGTCATCGGCGTGCCGATCGCCAAGATCGGGGCGCGGATCATGGCCGGGGAAAGCCTGGCCGGCTTCGGATTACGGCCGCCGCGTCTCGATCATGTCGCCGTCAAGGAAGCGGTATTTCCGTTTGCCCGGTTTCCCGGCGTCGATACCGTGCTCGGGCCGGAAATGCGCTCGACCGGCGAGGTCATCGGCCTCGATCGCTCGTTTCCGGTCGCTTTCGCCAAGAGCCAGCTCGGCGGCGGCACGAATGTTCCAAGGACAGGCACCGTCTTCGTTTCGGTGCGCGACATCGACAAGCCGCGGGTCCTCGAAACCACGCGATTGTTGGCGGGGCTCGGCTTCAAGATCCGGGCGACCGGCGGCACCGCGCGCTATCTTAATGGCGAGGGCGTAAAGACGCAGCGTGTCAACAAGGTTTCGGAAGGCCGGCCGCATGTCGTCGACTTGATCAAAAACGGCGAGATCCAGCTTGTGCTGAATACGACGGAAGGCGCCCAAGCCCTCGCCGATTCGCGGTCGTTGCGCCGCGCCGCTCTCTTGCATAAGGTGCCCTACTATACGACCCTCGCTGGCGCGATCGCCGCGTCGCAGGGAATTCGGGCCTATCTCGCCGGCGATCTCGAGGTTCGCGCGCTACAGGATTATTTTGGCTAAAGCGCGGCTGGACCGGAGCGGGGGCACAATTGGCGGATTGGTGAAACACCCCTTGCGGTCGGTTTCGGGAAGGTGTCTGTTACTGTCTGACGCGGCTGCGAAGCACTTTTGGCAGTTGCCATCCGAAATCAGCATTGCGTCTCAGCGAAAGTATCGCGATAGAATAAACAGCCGGCGCAAGCGGAAATTACGCCTGGGCCAGAACCGGCGAACCTAGAGCGCTTCCCGATCGGATGCAAAGAGTTGGAGCATGTCAGAATCGAAAAAGTCGGTCAACTGGTTCGGAACATGTGCTCGAGCATGATCTTTGAAAGTGGAGATTGGTTTCCCAGTAGGATCATGCCAAATCAAAGCCCTTGGGCATGAGCGGATAAAAAGTCAGGTCACGCTCCAGTCGCGGAGTCAACGGCAGACGTGAAAGAGTAATGAGCATGGACAAGTTCCCCATGACGGCGGGCGGCTACTCCGCCCTCGGAGAGGAGTTGAAGCGGCGCCAGCAAGTCGAGCGTCCGCGCATCATCCAAGCGATCGCCGAAGCGCGGACGCATGGCGACATATCCGAGAATGCCGAATATCACGCCGCCAAGGAAGCGCAGGCCTTGAATGAAGGGCGCATTGCCGAGCTCGAAGACAGATTATCGCGCGCCGAGGTTATCGATGTATCAAAACTCTCCGGCAACACGATCAAGTTCGGCGCTACGGTGACGCTCGTCGACGAGGACACGGACGAAAAGAAGACGTACCAAATTGTCGGCGAGAGCGAAGCCGATGTGAAGGCCGGACGGGTCTCGATCACCTCACCGACGGCGCGCGCCCTGATTGGCAAGAAAACGGGCGATTCCGTAGAGGTGAATACGCCAGGCGGCGGCAAGAGCTATGAGATCCTGAACGTAGCTTTTCAGTGACGGATCGCGCCGCGCGATTTTCCGGCGTCGCCGGGCGGAAATCCAGCCGATGATGGGCATTCTATAATAACGCTGGGCGGCGCCGAAGCTCATTTCCAGCAAGCCCCGCCGATCCGCCAGCGAGATCCGCCAAACACCTGGCAAAGACCGGCTCTCGGGTCGAACCCCGCCTTGGCCGCGTCCGTAATCACCGTGTCACGTTGCCTGGACCTTCGGGGTGCAGGGGACTGGCGCCCAGGCCTTGGCGGCCACGCGTTCCAGAGCGATGGAAATGGGCGCGGTCCCAGCGCGAGGGGGCTAATTGTGGTTCCGGGTGCGCATTGGAGTCGTAAATTTGGTCGGCGCGGTAAGGATAATGCTGCTGTGCGCGGGCAATGCTCATGGTGGTAGCCAACATGGCCGCGGCAAGCCCCATTATCCGCATCCCGTGGCGGGCCGCCGCTTTCTTGCTCCGTATCACGACCAGATACTCCAGTCTTGTCGATTCCTAGGCCGTGTGGACGGATTTGATCAAGCTGAGGCCGCAAACGAGTGCGAGGAATGAAGCATAGTTTCTCGCGGTCTTCTCGCAGCGTAGCGCAATGCGTTTGAAGCGCTTGATCTTGCCCATCATTTGCTCGATACGCGCCCGCGCTTTGTAGAGGACCTTTGCGAAGAGCTTCGGCTTGTCGACCTAGCAACGTCAAGATAAAGTGAAACCGCGCGGCGCTCGCCCGGTGTGGCCGCAGATCTCGTAAAACCTAAATAATACCAGTAATTTATAGTTGCCAAATTTTTTGGGGAATTCCGCGTCGAATTTTTTCGCGGCGGGTTGCTTACTTGCCCCAGATAGCATCGTCTTTCCACCCACTTGCAACGACCGGCGTCTAGGCGATGCGGCGCGTGAGGCCGCTCAGGACCGCTGGCTCAACCTCTTCCGTCCAGACCGTGAAGGCCTTCAACACATGGAGTCCAAAGGATGTCGCAAGCGGGATATCGGTCGCGTCACGGCCGCGCGCGACGGTGATGCGTCCGATGCGTGGCATGTTATGGCGTGCGTCGAAGGTGAACCAGCGCCCATCGAGAAAGACTTCGAACCAAGCGTTATAATCCATTGGAGCCGGATCCGGCGGCACCCCTATGTCGCCCAAAAACCCATTGGCGTAACGCGCCGGAATGTTCATGCAGCGGCAGAAAGCGACGGCGAGATGGGCGAAATCGCGGCAAACGCCCACCCGCTCCTGATAGGCTTCATAGGCGGTGCGGGTGGCGCGGGCATATTGATAGCCGAATGTCAGATGGTTGCAGACGAAATCGCAGATCGCCTGAACCCGGCGCCATCCGCGCGGACCGGACCCGAACAATTGCCAAGCGACGTCACAAAGCTTGTCGGTTTCACAATAACGGCTGCCGAGCGTAAAAACCAATTTGTCGTTTGGCAATCGTTCGACCGCGATCTCTTGCGCCTCGAGCTTGACCGGATCGGGCTCGCCGCTATCCTCGACGATGGCGTCGCGGCGAATCGCCAGATCGCCCGCAGGCGCGATAAACCGGCGAACATGATTGCCGAATGTGTCGAGATAAGTCTCCGTCGAAATCGCCGGCGTGGTCTCGAACGGTGTCTCGTACCGGATATTTTGCGCCTGATCGCGATGCGCGTCGAGCAGACAAACCATCAATGCCGGCTCCGCACAATTGAACGTCAATTCATAGCCGTATCTTATGAGCATGATTCAGATTCCGGTTGAGTTGCGCGTCGCTGGCCTTACCCATTCGTTGCCGAGGATGGCGGCGGCCTCTTTAGAACGTCTGAGTGCCAGGCGGTTTCGCCGTTTCTTGCGACTCTCATCGGCTATTCGCGAGAAGCAAAACCGCTGGAGCCTCCGTTGGTTCCGATCAACTTGACCAACGCATGATTTCTAAGGGAACCACGCGGGGTGTCGCCGGAAGCGTCGCTGTCACGACAGCGACCTTAGCGGTTCTTCGAAAAGATCGAGTGATCAGGCGCCTTGCCCTCCAGACCGAGCCGGCAAAACCAGCGCTAGCCGCCGCTCCGAGCGGCATGCGCAGGCGCGGCGAATCACCGCAGGGCCGATACAAGCGAAACATACGCGTATCGAACCGGTCTCCCTTCTTGGCACACCCGCCTCCCGAAGCGGGACGCAAACATTCCGAGTTCTCGCGTTCTCGGAAGCCCCGCGAATATTTTGTCGCTCAAACGTCGACAACCAGAAATCCTTACTTATATCTCGGGGGCGCCACCCAATACCGCTTTGCTTCGCTTAAGCGGTCAACATGGAGCGGCGAAAGGAGCAATCAGATGAGTGCGGATACTACCGGAATGTCCTATCAATCCTGCTCGACTCGACAGAATGAGGGGTCACACGGGTGCGGATACTGGCATGGCAAGCCGTGGAAGCCAGTGGAAATCCTGGCGATGGTTTTGGGCTTCATCGTGTACTGGCCGATAGGGGTCGCGGTCTTGGGCTGGAAATTCTGGCAGAAGAAATCCGGTTACCCTGGCGACATTATTTCCTTCGGGCGAGAAAAATGGGAAAAATGGGGGAACTGGGCGCGCGGTTCCGGCCGCTGGGGCTTTGCGGCAAGGAATTGGGCGGCCTCCGGTTTTGGCATGAGTTCGACCGGAAATCGCGCCTTCGACGAATGGCGCGCCACTGAACTCGCGCGGCTGGAAGAAGAACGCCAGAGGCTTGTCGCCGCCGAGCGCGAGTTTGCGGAATTCATGGAAAATCTCCGCCACGCCAGGGATCGCGAGGAGTTCGAGCGGTTCATGGATGCCTATAGAAACCGGCAAGCCCCGTCCGGGCAATAGCGCAAGGTCTTGCAATAAGTGCAGACTGACTGTAAACGCGGTGGAGATATCGTGCCGGGTCAACGGGGTTTGCGCCCCGTCGATCAGGTCAGGGCCGGTGGTGCCACAGGGAGATCGTCATGTACAACATTATCTGGATCATCGTGATCGGCTTCGTCGGTGGCATCATCGCGCGTTTCCTCTCGCCTGGTCCGAATCGCGCGAACGGCTTCATACTGACGACCGTGCTCGGAATCGCCGGCGCGTTCGTCGCAACCTTCATCGGCCAGACCATCGGTTGGTACCGGCTCGACCAGGGCGCGGGTCTCATCGGCGCGATTGTCGGAGCGCTGGTCGTGCTGTTCATCTGGAACCGGCTGGTGGCCTACCGCGTTGTGCCCGATCCGGGCAACCCCCCTGGCCCCAACGCGCCGCCGCGCCGCCGGCTCTAGGGATCTGGTCGCGCGCTCGTGAAGTCCGGTCGACGGCCTTGCAAGAAGCGCAGATAATATCGAAGGCGGGGGCATTCAGGAGGCAGACATGGGACTACTTGATATCATTCAGGGTATGAAAAATGGCCCGCGGGGCCAACGTCAGCCCAGCAGTAGTGGCAGCCGCGGCGGGATGTCCCGGATCATGATGGCGCTCCTGGGTCTCCTTGCTTACAAGGTGTTCAAGGGGAGCGGCGGTCAGGCTGCTGCTCCAACCGATCCGAGCAATCCCCCCGACCCCAACCCGCCCCCGCGCCGCTGGCTATAGGGATCGTTCGCGGACCGCGGTGGGCGAGGCGGCTCATTCGTAAGCGGCTCATTCGTAAATGGCAATGGGTGCCAAGCGGTTTCGGGCGCACTCAGCCCTTGTAGGCGACGAGCAGCGCGCCGCAGCCGATCAGGACAATGCCGGACCAATTCGCCACCGTCAGACGCTCGCCCAAAAATGCGGCGCCGAAGACAGCAACGAGAACAATCGAAAGCTTGTCGACCGGCGCGACGCGGGAGGCCTCGCCGAGCTTCAAGGCGCGAAAATAGCAAAGCCAGGAAGCCCCCGTGGCGACGCCCGACATGGCAAGAAAAGCATAGGTGCGCGTCGAAATCGAGGCCAGCGGCTGATATTGTTTGGTGAGCGCGAGAATCGCGGCGAGGATGACGGCAATCACGACCGTGCGAAACAAAGTCGCGAGATCTGAATTGATGTTCGCGACCCCGATTTTCGCGAAAATCGCGGTTAGGGCGGCAAAAATTGCCGACAGCAGCGCCCAGAAAAGCCAAGACGCGAAAAAAGTCCTCACGCTGCCCCGCTTTCGGCCGCGAGCAAAACCGCCTGATGATGGGTGACGAGGGCATCGATCACTTCGTCCAGCGCTTCGCCGGTCATGACCTTGTCGAGCTTATAAAGAGTCAAATGGATCCGATGGTCGGTGAGCCGCCCTTGCGGAAAATTATAGGTGCGGATTCGTTCGGAGCGATCGCCGGAACCGACCTGGGCACGCCGGTCCGTGGCGCGCTCGGCGTCGCGTTTCTGGCGTTGCGTGTCGTAGATCCGGGAACGCAAGAGCGTCATGGCGCGGGCGCGGTTCTTGTGCTGCGAACGCTCGTCCTGCACGAAGACGATGGTGCCCGTCGGCAAATGGGTGATGCGGACCGCGGATTCGGTCTTGTTGACATGTTGGCCGCCGGCGCCTTGCGCGCGCATCGTATCGATCTTCAAGTCCGCTTCGTTGATATCGACGTCGACTTCCTCGGCTTCGGGTAAGACCGCGACGGTTGCCGCCGAGGTATGAACGCGCCCCTGTGTCTCGGTTTCCGGCACGCGTTGCACCCGATGCGCGCCGGATTCGAATTTTAACCGCGCGAAGACGCCGCGTCCCGCGATCTCGGCAACGATTTCCTTGTAGCCTCCCGACGTTCCTTCGCTCGCCGACAAAATCTCGACGCGCCAGCCTTTCAATTCGGCATAGCGATGATACATCCGGAAAAGGCCGCCGGCGAAAAGTGCCGCCTCGTCGCCGCCGGTCCCGGCACGAATTTCGAGAATGGCGTTTTTTTCATCCGCCGCGTCCTTAGGCAGAAGCGCGGCCTTCAGATCCCGTTCGAGGCCGGACAGCCTTGCGCGGACCGCCGTTAATTCTTCCTCGGCAAGGCCGCGCATCTCGGCGCCGGTCGCGGGATCGGCCAGCAGGGCTTCGAGTCCGGCGGCTTCCTCGGCCTGTCCGCGAAAATCCCGAATGGCCCTCGCAACATTCTCGATGCCGGCAAGCTCGCGCGACAAGGCCACGAACGCCGCGGGTTCGAGCGCCCCGGCGAGGCGGGCCAGGATTTCCGCGTGACGGCGCAAGATGAGATCGAGCTGGTCTTGCGGCAATATGTTCAACACCACGGTCTCTCGGGTCTGGCGCCAAAAATGCGGCGAACACCGAAACGGACGATGCCGGCCAGAGGCTCGTTTGCCATAAAGATCACGCGAACACCAAGACGTCAAAGCATGATCGGAAAGCCAAGGGTCCGGCTCATTTTCCATGCTCCCCAATTAGGAGGATCCAGTGACGCGGCGACCTGCCGGCAGCTTCCAAGCCGGCAGGAAAGCGCGCGAAGCGCGCCATTGGTAAATATTTGGTGAAGAATCTCGCGACGATCTTAGCGATAGAAAGGTTTTCAACTAATTAATATGAAGTGATCATTATCAATTTACTTTACGTAATAGTCATATCGCTCTACTTGTTCATCGATGAGACATTTTGAGTCGGCCCTGCGACAGCCTCCAGGTAAAAGGGAGACGTAAATGGGGAAAGTCACTTCGATCCAGACGGCACGGAGACAAACCGCCAACGGCCGCGTCGGAACCCCTGTCGAAAAACAGCTCGCCGGAGCCCGGCTCAAGTTAATCGAAACCGGGACCCGCAACCGCCTCATTCATACTCCACGCGGAGCCAAGCGGTCGCGCGCACTTACCATCACCGGCAATGCGTCGGATGACGTCTTCGCGAATCTCGTTCGCGAGAACAAGCCGCTGCGGATTCTCGCGGCCGAGGAAATCGCGGACATACAGCGCAACGCGGCGACACCGGAAACGCCGGGTCTGGTCACCCCGAGGACGAGCGATCCGAACGGTTTGCAGACATCGCTCCTGCCCGAGCTTTTGTATAAGCGGCTCCACGCCATGCACCGCGACGCGAAGACGGCCGAGGAGGAGCGCGGCGTCAACATCCTCTTTCTCGCCCTTGGTTTCTTGCGCTGGTACGAGGACGAAAACTCGGATGTGCCGCGCGACGCGCCGCTGATCCTGCTCCCCGTCTCCCTGGTTCGCGATGCCAAGCGCTCGACATTCGATCTGAAGCTTCGCGAGGACGACATCGCCACCAATCAGGCCTTGCAGGAACGGCTGCGCGGCGATTTCGGCCTCGCCCTACCCGATGTTGCGGAGACCGAAGATTGGCAGCCATCGAGCTACTTCGATGCAGTCGCCAATGCGTTTGTCGCCAAGCGGCGATGGTCGATCGACGCCAATGCCATCGAGCTTGGCTTTTATTCCTTCGCGAAGCTGTTGATGATGCGCGATCTTGAACCCGGCAATTGGCCGGGCAATGCGTTGGTCTCGCATCCGCTCTTGCGCGGACTTCTCGGCGAAGGATTCATGGCCGAGCCTCCGGTCCCATGTGCGGCCGCTCGGCTGGACGAAATATTAACTCCAGCCGATCTCATTCATGTTGTCGATGCGGACTCCTCACAGACGCGGGTCATCGAGGCCGTTAGCGCCGGACACAATCTCGTCGTCCGAGGTCCGCCTGGAACCGGCAAATCGCAGACGATCACGAATATTATCGCGGCGGCCGTGCATGACGGTCAAACGGTTCTGGTCGTCGCCGAGAAAATGGCCGCCCTCAACGTTGTTTACGACCGGCTGGACAAAGTGGGCCTCGACGACATCTGCCTCGAACTCCACAGCGGGGCCACAAACAAGCGGAAAGTTGCCGAAAGACTGGATCGCACTTTGCAAGCGGCCGCCGGCTCATCTTCCACGGACGAGACGGCAAGGCAGTTGACCGCGGCGCATGGCCGCTTGAACCATACCGCAAAACGCCTCCACGCCCAGATCGGCGACACCGCCATGACGCCGTATCGAGCGCTCTCGATCCAAATCGCGGCGGCGCGGTGCGGGTTTACGCCCAATGCGCGTCTTGTCGACGAGGCGGTGCTTTGGACAGGCAAGGAATTCGCGGAAAAAGCGCGGCTGATCGAGCGGCTCGCCGGCCTTAGGGAAAGCGTTGCCCCGCTGAACCGCTACTACATCGGCGTGCGGCGGCGGAGCGCTTTGCAACCAGCGGATTTCCAGCGCCAAATTCCGAAGCTGCAAGCGCTCGCCGGCAAAGCGGCGGCGCTCGCCGCCTACGCAACCATGGTCACGAATTATTTCGGTCTCCCCTCCGATCCAACCTTGGCCGGCGTCAAGACTCTCATCGCGATCTTCCGCGCCATTTCGAATTTGCCGCCGGGAGCGGAAAACATCGCCGCCAAGATCGCCACCTCCCCTTCGCCGCGCCGCATCGCCGATGCCCCCGCTCTCGGCGTGAAATGGCTGGAACAGCAAGCGTCCTATCTCCACACTTTCCATCCGGCGGCCTGGGCCGGTCTCGTTGCCGAGCTTCGCGCGCCGCTCGCCCAAGGCGCGGCGTTCTGGCTCGCCCGGGCGGGCAAAGCCTACCGGAACGCGGCAGGTTCGCTCGCGAGCCTGTTGTTGCTGCCGTTGCCGAAGCGGTCGGCCGACCGGTTCGCGCTCCTCGACGCAGTCCTTGCGAGCCAGGCGTTGCGCCGCAAATTTGCCGCCGAGGCCGGGGTCCTGGCGAGTCTTCTGAGCGATGTCTGGCAAGAAAAAAGGACAGTCTCTCGCCTGATCCACGAGGTTGCCAGGACAGTCGGAGAGCTGGCCATCTTCGATCCGCATCTCAACGCCGAGCGCGTCATCGGCATGGCCCGCGACGTCACCGCCGAGGCACATTGCGATCATCTCGAAACCGGTCTCGACGAGGTGATCAACGCCTTCGCCGATACGATAAAATTTCTCGACCTCGACCTTGCGGCGATTTTTCAAACCGATTCGATCGCAACGATCGACCTCAATCGTCTGAGCGCGTGGGCGGCCGGGTGGGCCGCGAGCCACGTTCGTTGCGAGGAATGGGCAAGGCTCGTCAAAGCCGATCGAAAGGTGCGCGCGGCCGGACCCGCTTGGATCGCCAGCGCTCTTGCCTCGGGAGAGCTCGATCCCAAGAATGCTTATGTAGAACTCGAAACCGCTTTTGCCGAAGCCTGCTGGAAAAAAGCGATCGCGGCCGACCCCGAACTCGCCGCTTTCGACGGCGACCGGCACGGCGAGCTTGTCGCGCAATTCGTCGGGATCGGGGAGAGGTCGCGCGAGGCCGCCGTGCGCAGCGTTCGCGCGCGGCATCAGGCGGCGATCCCGCGCGGCGCCCTAGGCGAAATGCGTGCGATACGCGGCGAAATCGGCCGCAAGCGCGCTCACATGCCGCTGCGCAAGCTGATGAAGGCGGCGGGCAGCACGATCCAGAAAATCAAGCCGGTCTTTCTCATGAGCCCGGTCTCGGTCGCGCAATTCCTGCCGCCGGGTTCGGTCGATTTCGATCTCCTCGTCATCGACGAGGCAAGTCAACTGCGCCCGGAGGACGCCTTGGGTCTTGTCGCGCGCTGCCGCCGGATCGTCGTCGTGGGCGACAAGAAACAGCTGCCGCCGATGCGCTTTTTCGACCGAATGATCGCCGATGAAGCCGATTCCGGAGATGGCGAGGAGACCGCGATCCAGCATGGGAAGAGTGCCGCCCCAATTACCGGTCTCAAAAGCATTCTCTCCTTGTGCGAGGCGCGCGGCCTCGAAAGCCGGATGCTGCGATGGCCCTACCCGGTCGCGGCATCCGTCCCTAATAGAAGTCTCCAACGCGGAACTTTAAAATAGTCATCTGATAATGGCGCCCGCGCCGGAGACCGGGCGCACGGCAAAGGGGCTTATTCTCAGCCGCGTTCCGGGCGCCTACGACCCGGGCGGCTAGCGGACCACTTGAGCCAAGGGGCGGATTTCTGGTTCACGCCGGCGATCGCGATCGCCCGCCAGCAAACCGGCTTCTTGAGCGATGGCGAGCTTGCAGACGCGGCGGCCAGACTCCTCGGCTTCCAAAAAACTGCGACGGAGTTGCGCAACCTCGTTCTATTGCTGGCAACGTGAATGGCAGCGATGAATTGCAGGGTTTGCCCCCTCCTGTCCGAAAAGACCGAAAGTGCCGAACTGCCGGATATGGTTCCACCTAATCGGGACATGCTCTAGTCCAAGCCCGGCCGGACCGGCCCTCGACCGGGCGCTCGGGCAGTCTGGCAAAACCGGATTGTTCGTCACGCCTGTCCCGCCCGGTCGCGGCTGAGCCCCTTGGTTTTGAGCTCCGCCTCATAGACCGCCCATTTCTCGCTATGGCGCGCGCCGAGCTCATGGAGATAGTCCCAGGTGAAGATGCCGGTGGAGTGCAAATCGTCGAAGATCAGCCGCACCGCATAGGTGCCGACCGGCTCGATCCCGGTCACGCTGCAATGCCGCTTGCCGCCGATGGTCAAGCGCTCTTCCCGGCGGTGGCCCTGGACTTCCGCGCTGGGGCTCATGACCCGCAGATATTCGGCGGAAAGATCGTAAGCGTCGCCGCTCTCGAACCCGACACTGAGGACACGGCCGCTCTCTCTCAGCCGTAATTCGCTCGGCCATTGTTCCCGATTGTCGCGCATCGCTTGACCTCCAACCTGCCCTGCCCTGCCCTTGAGCTTACGGATTTTGCTGCCGCGCTTTTCCGGCGGATCACATTATGTATCATTTTGGCGTGGAATTCCCGCCCCCGGATAGGTTAAGGATATGCCCATGATCGTCGTCAGCGAAATTCCAAAGGCTGGTTTTGAACCAGCGCCAGCCCCGCCCTTAACGGCTCCGCTGGTCGATCCGTTCGGACGCGCGATCTCCTATCTCCGGGTATCGGTGACCGATCGCTGCGACATGCGCTGCGTCTATTGCATGTCCGAAGACATGAATTTCCTGCCTAAGCGCGATTTGCTCACCTTGGAAGAGCTGGACCGTTTGTGCACGGCTTTCGTCGGGCGTGGCGTCCGCAAGCTCAGAATCACCGGCGGGGAACCCTTGGTGCGCCGGAATATCGTCCACCTGTTCCACGCGCTCGGCCGCCACATCGAGTCCGGCGCACTCTCCGAATTGACCCTCACAACCAACGGGTCCCAGCTCGCGCATCATGCGAAAGGACTCGCGGAAGCGGGCGTGCGCCGCCTCAACGTGTCGCTCGATACGCTCGACCCGGCGAAATACAAGGCGATCACCCGCTGGGGCGATCACGCCCAAACGATGGCCGGGATCGATGCCGCGCAAACAGCGGGACTTTCGGTCAAGATCAACATGGTGGCACTTAAAGGCGTGAACGAGGCCGAGATCGTTGCGATGCTCGAATGGGCGCATGCGCGTGGGTTCGACCTTACCCTGATCGAAGTCATGCCGCTTGGCGCGATCGACGCGCGGCGCTCCGATCAATTTTTGCCTTTGAATCTCGTCGAGGCGCGGCTCAAGGAACGTTTCACGTTGCGCGAGATCGACTATCGCACCGGCGGCCCCGCCCGTTATGTGCATGTCGCGGAAACCGGGGGCCGTTTGGGCCTTATCACCCCGCTCACCCATAATTTTTGCGAAAGCTGCAATCGCGTGCGTGTGACCTGCACCGGAACGCTTTACATGTGCCTTGGCCAAGAGGATGCGGCCGATCTGCGCGCGCCGTTGCGCGCATCGCCAACGGACGAGCTTTTGCACGAGGCTCTCGACGCCGCCATCGCCCGCAAGCCCAAGGGCCATGATTTCATCATCGATCGCGATCATGCGAAGCCAGCGGTTGCGCGTCACATGAGCGTCACCGGCGGTTGAGCGCTGGACGGAGACAAGAGCCCGTCACATAGTGAACGTCATTCGCGGTCCCGCTATTGACTTCGAGTTTTTTCGTGTGGCTTTTTTTTGGGAGCCAAGCAGGGCGTGACAAAGTAACCAGCGGGAGACGCTTATGAAATGGCAAGATTTCGGCCGTTCGGCCAATGTCGAGGACCGGCGCGGCGGTGGCGGCGTGGCCGGCAAGGGCGGTCTTGGCATCGGGACCATGGTGGTTCTGGGTCTCCTCGGTTGGGCGCTCGGCATTGATCCGCGGCTTCTGATCGGCGGCGCGGAAATGGTGAACAACATGCGCCCGGGCGCGCAAACCACGGCGACGCCGACGGGGACGCCGTCGGACGACATGGGCCAATTCGTCGCCGCCGTTCTCGCCGCGAACGAAACCGTCTGGTCGGAAGTTTTGCCACGGGAGAAAGGGATTTCCTACGCCAAGCCGAAGCTCGTCCTCTATAGCGGGCGGACCGCCTCGGGCTGCGGCGGCGCCCAGTCGGCCATGGGGCCATTCTATTGCCCGAGGGATCAAAAAGTCTATCTAGATACGGCGTTCTTCCAGGACATGAAACGGCTGCTCGGCGGCGGCGGCGACTTCGCCTACACGTATGTCATCGCACATGAGATTGGCCATCACGTCCAAAACCTGCTTGGCATTCTGCCAAAGGTTCAGGCGGCGCAGCTAGCCGCCGCGAGCAAGGGCGAGGCAAATAATTTGTCGGTGCGGGTCGAACTCATGGCCGATTGCCTCGCCGGCGTATGGGCCGCCAATGCCGAACGCAAATATCAATTCCTGGAAGCGGGCGACCTCGAAACGGCGGTCGCAACCGCGCAGGCGATCGGCGACGATCGTTTGCAGAAGTCGGCGCAAGGCTACGCGGTGCCCGATTCCTTCACCCACGGCACGGCGGCGCAGCGCGTCCAGTGGCTGAACGCCGGCCTGAAATCGGGCGAAGTCGATTCTTGCAACACCTTCGCGCGCTAGGTTTGGCCGGTTAGGGTCGATTTCGAAATTCAGGTTTCCCTCGCGATGCGGCAGACGAGCAGCATGATCGAGGCGGACCATCGGAACACGCTCGGGGCCAGGGCCGTTAAACCACTTGACTATTGCGTAGCTGAAGGCTACGCACTGACAACCTTTAGCTCAAAGGTTCATCGATGGGCTTCTGGGCACATGAGGCGGGAGTATGGCGATGAGTCGAAGGATCGCTCGCATTGTGTGTTGCGGGGCAGGCTGTGCAGAAACTCATCCCAGGCGTGCTTCAAGCCAAGCCCTGCCTAAGCGGGTCGACAAATTGGCTTCCGGACTCGCATGAGGCTGGGCGGCGGACCTGCGCCACGCGCTATTGCAGGCTCGACGGCTCACCGCGGCCCTGCGCCAGATCATCCGTTCTTCGTCACCTTCGCGGCCGCCTCGTTTCGTTGGTCGGCCGCCACCTGCTCGAACGCGGCTTGTAGACGAGCGATGACGCTCTCGCGGCCCTCGGGTAGAGGTGTTTCGAGGTGGATGTGGCGCAGTTCGTCAGCGAAGGCGCTCCAGAGTGGCGGGCCGCCCTCTTCCATCAACTGCTGACGGATCGCCAGCTCCGGCGAGGTCGGCAGATGTCGACGGCCCCAGGCGCCCAGTTGCACCAGCACGGGCACCAGCTGGATCGCCTTTTCGGTCAGGCTGTAGATCCCCCTCTGCCGGTGGGCGGGATCGTCGCTGCGCGAGAGCAGCCCCGCCTCGACGAGCCGCTTCAACCGCGCGGCCAGAATGTTGGAGGCGATTCCTTCTTCTGAGCGCGTGAGCAGCTCGCGGAAGTGCCGGCGGTTCCCGAACATGATGTCGCGGATAACGATGAGACTCCAGCGGTCGCCGAGCACCTCGAGCGCAAGATTGATGGGGCAGCCGGAGCGTTTTTCGATCATGACCAGTTGCAATATAAAACCAGTCTGGTAAAGCTCAACTGGTTGCAGTTCACAATCAGACGGAGGGCCCCATGGGCAAGGTGCGCGTAGCGGGTTTTGGAGTGTCCATCGACGGCTTCGGGGCCGGCCCGGACCAGAGCCTGGAGCATCCGCTCGGCAAACGGGGCAAGGAGTTGCACAGTTGGTTCTACCCGACCCGGACCTTTCGATCGATGGTCGGGGAAGACGGCGGGACTGACGATCGCTTCGCCCGCGCCGCGGCGGAAGGCTTCGGCGCCTTCATCCTCGGCCGCAATATGTTCGGCCCGACCCGCGGCGAATGGCCGGACGACGCGTGGAAGGGCTGGTGGGGCGACAATCCCCCGTATCACGCGCCGACCTTTATCCTCACCCACCACGCCCGGGCGCCAATCGTGATGGAGGGCGGGACGACCTTCCATTTCGTCACCGACGGGATCGAGGCGGCGCTCGCCCAGGCCAAGGCCGCCGCGGGCGACCTGGACGTGAAGATCGGCGGCGGAGTTTCGACGATCCGCCAGTACCTGCTCGCAGGAGCGATCGACGAGTTGCACCTGGCGATGTCGCCCGTCGTTCTGGGCCGTGGTGAATCCCTGTTCGCAGGCATTGACCTGCCAGGCCTTGGCTATCGGGTGACGGAGGCGGTCCCAACGGAGCTGGCGACCCACCTCGTGCTGACGCGCTGACCGTCGGGAGCGGACCGGGCGCCGGAACCGAAGACCTGTAGAATCAAGCTGTTCTGCGGCGGGCGGGAGAAGATCCAGTGAGCTTCATCGAAGGTCCGGACCGCGCTCAGGTCAGTCTTCTTCCGCCGAGCATCGAAGACTACATCGCGCCCGCTGCGCTGGTGCGAGTGGTGGACGCGTTCGTCGACAGCCTCGACCTGAGCGAGCTCGGTTTCGAGCGCACCGTCGCCGCCGCGACCGGTCGTCCCCGCTTCCGGCCGGGCGACATGCTACGGCTCTACATCTGGGGCTATCTCAACCAGGTGCGCTCCTCGCGCATGCTGGAACGCGCGTGCGCCCGCGACCTGGAGGCGCTCTGGCTGATGCGCCGCCTCGCGCCCGACTACCGCACCATCGCCGCCTTCAGGCACGACAACCCGGACGCGATCGTGCGGACCAGCGCCGCCTTCGTGCAGTTCTGTCGCGAGCAGGGCTTGATCTGCGGACGCATGGTTGCGCTTGACGGGACGAAGATGCGGGCCGTCGCCAGCCCGAAGAACATCGCCGGCGCCGAGCGCCTGGCGCGCGACTTTCCGGCGCCGCGCAAACACGCGGCACGCGATTATGCCATTCCATCATGATGACAGACGCCCATGATGACAACCTCGGCTAATAACGAGAGTTGGCGCAAGCCTCAACAAGCGCCCCGGCCTCAGTGGACCGCGGCAGTCCGGCCATCGGTTCCGTGAAACGCGCATTGGCGTGTCGCGCCTGCGCAATCCAGGTAACAAAAGGCGCGAGCATGTTCGCGATTCCATTCGGCGTGAACATGAATGAGTCTGGACAGATCGGCGCGGGGCTTGCTCTGGAAACACGATATCGAACGATCGCGAGATTGAACAGACCACTGGGAAGGACTATATATTCGCCCGCGATGCGGCGAATGGAGCGAGCCTCGGAATGGTCAGCGATCAAGACGTTCTCGCCGCGCTGGATTCGGTTCCGGGTCCCGATGGCAAAACGCCGCTGCCGCGGTCGGGCGCGCTCTCCGGTCTCTCGATCAAGGATGGAAAGGTCTATTTGTCGATCGTGATCGATCCGCGCCAATCGGCGGCGCTCGAGCCGATGCGTGCCGCCGCCGAGGCCGCGGTCAAGAAATTGGCCGGCGTCGCCAATGCGCTGGTCAGCCTGACCTCTGAAAAGCAGGCGCCGCCGAAGCCCTCGCCGCCGAAATCAGCGACGCCGCGCGGCATTGCCATCCCGGGGATCTCCAACATCATCGCCGTCGCTTCGGGCAAAGGAGGCGTCGGCAAGTCCACGACCTGCGTCAACCTCGCGCTTGGGCTTGCCTCGCTCGGCTGGCGGGTGGGCGTCCTCGATGCCGATATATACGGTCCGTCGGTTCCGCGCCTTCTAGGCCTCAAAGGAAAGCCTGAGTCCGAGGGCCGTTCCATCCGGCCGCTCATCGCTTACGGCGTCAAGGCGATGTCCATCGGCTTCCTTGTCGATGAAGAAGAGGCGATGATCTGGCGCGGGCCGATGGTGGTGTCGGCGATCCAGCAATTGCTCCGCGACGTTTTGTGGGGCGAGCTCGATTGCCTGGTTGTCGATATGCCGCCCGGCACCGGCGACGCGCAGCTGAGCTTGGCACAAAACGTGCCCCTGGCCGGCGCAGTTATCGTGTCTACCCCCCAGGATCTCGCTCTCATCGACGCGCGCCGCGGCATCGTCATGTTCCGGAAGGTCGCGGTGCCGGTGGTGGGCATCGTCGAAAACATGAGCTATTTTCTTTGCCCGCATTGCGGCGGCCGTTCGGCTATTTTCGCGCATGGCGGGGCGCGCCTCGAGGCCGAAAAATACGGCGTGCCCTTCCTCGGCGAAGTGCCGCTCGATATCGGCATCCGCGAACACTCCGATTCTGGGCGTCCGGTCACAGCCGTCGATCCCCATGGCGAACATGCCAAGGTCTATCGCGCCATCGCCGCGAAGGTAAAGGCGACGCTTGAAAAAGGCCGCGCCCGCGCCGCGCCAAGGATCACGATCGAATAATAGGAGGCCGGAAGCGGCGAATGTAACGCGTTGTCTAACCGGCGGGGTCAAACTGCGGCTTCGCGCGCTGGCTCCGCACAGGAGCCGCACATTTGGCGTAAGTATTTGAAAAGACTACAGCGCTAGTTAGGCTAGCCCCCCGCATCCTAGCCGACGCGCTAAGCCGACGTGCCAAGATTGGCCAACACTGATTTTTCGTGATTCACTTTCCGGAGTTGATTCGGTGGGTCGATCATGGCGGGCAAATCTCCTTTGACGGCGAGGGTTGCACAGCGTTTTGGGCTGCGGCTGGCGGCCTCAGTGAAATGATTCGAGCCGCACCGTCAAACGCGCTGCCATCATTCCGAGCGATTCGGGCAAACTGGCGGACATCATCTTCGAGCGGCCCTGTTCGTTCTCCGTCGACTTGCAAAGGCGCGCATTTTTTCCTTATCGACACGGAACGTGTTGGCGAAGACATTCCATTGCGGGGTCTGCGTCTCGGTGATCTTGAGTTCCGTTTCGAGATAGGCGATGGCCATCGATGTGTTCATCCATCCGGCACATCGTTGCCCCTTGCCCATTCCTCCCTGGATCCATCGATCCCGGCATGTTCTGCTCTTGGGCGGCGGCTGCGCCAAAACCACCGGCGACGATCACAATCGTGGCAACCGCGGGCATCCGTATCCGTGCCATAATGATCGACCGCATGATGATCTCCTCGCATCAAGGGTTTGACGAATACCCTTCCGGTTCTGTTGGCTCGCCGACGAAAAGACCACCGTTGACTCTTAACGAAGCCGCCATGGCCTCCACCGAAGCCCCCGCCGCCATGGAAGCCGCCAAAGCCGCCCTGGCTGCCACCAAATGCCAAGGCCGGACTGTTCAAGCTCAGTGCTACACCGACTACCACGGCCGACAGGAAGGGCATAAAAGCGTTTCATCGATCTTCTCATTCTCGAAGGCACAATAAACGCGCCGGAGATGTTCTGAGGATCGCCGTTGTACAAACTTGCCGAGTCAACGCGACAACGCTTCGGGAACTCAACTCCTACCACGCGGCGAAAATTGAATTCCAAATTGGCGTGGACTTAAAAAAATTTTATCCCCGGTTGCCATTTGAGGATACCGTCAGGCACTCTTGGCGCGGATTCCAATCCTCGCAGAGGCCGAAATCTAATAGTTCAGCCTCCAGTGGCGCGAAACCTTTTTATAAAACACAGCTCTCGTTCAAAAGTTCTGCTTTTTCGCGGAGGATTCACCGCAAAATCATGCTGCAGATCAATATTGCGGCTGGTGAGAGAACTGTGGAGTCCAGGCCAATCTTGAGCGTACCACATGCCGCAAAATCAGGCCTTGGTTGGTTGCTTGCACTCGATCCCCTTGTCCGCCAAACGCGCCGCGAGTTCGCCCGATTGGAACATTTCCCGGACAATGTCGCAGCCGCCGATGAATTCGCCCTTGACGTAAAGCTGAGGGATCGTCGGCCAGTTGGAAAATTCCTTGATTCCTTGGCGGATCTCGTCGCTCGCAAGACAATTCACCGGCTTATATGAGACGTCCATATAATTTAGGATCTGGATGACCTGGCCCGAAAAACCGCATTGCGGAAAGTCCGGCGTTCCTTTCATGAACAAGACAACGTCGTTGGTGTCGATCGTCGATTGGATTTCGTCCTTGATAGCCATTGCCGGGTCCTTTCAGATAACGGTCTTCGCATAGAAGATGCGGTGAAACTTATGTCGGCGCACAGGTCTGAAGCTGCAGCGCGTGCAGTTCGCCGCCCATGGCGCCGCCGAGCGCTTTGTAGACGAGCTGATGCTGTTGGAGCTTGGATTTTCCGGCGAATTCCGAGGAAACGACGATCGCCGCATAATGGTTGTTGTCGCCGGCAAGGTCGGTGATTTCGACCTTGGCGTCCGGAATGCCCTGCTTGATCAGGCGCTCGATTTCAGATGATGGCATGGGCATCGTGTCACCTTCCTCATTATCCTTCTCGTCTTTTCCCCGTCAAGGATTGGCGCCTTCCATGTAGCCCGGAAGCCACCCTTCATGGACCCGCATCAGCTTATCCAGCAATATGGCGGTCCCAAAGCCAAGGGTCAACGTATACTGGCCGGTCACGCCAATGATTTCACAGGCCACGCCCGCGGTTTCCGCCGCATCGCGGATCGCATCCGCGGTTTCCAACGTGGCCGTTACGATATACCTGGCCTGATCCTCGCCGAAGAGAAAGCCAAGCTCCGGGAGCGGCGGCGAAACCTCGATCGAAGCGCCAATCCCGCCCGCCATCGCCATCTCGGCGAGCGCCACCGCCAAACCGCCATCCGAAACGTCGTGCACGGCGGTCACCGCGCGGGTTTCGATGAGACCCCGCACAAAATCGCCGTTGCGCCTTTCCGCCACTAGGTCGACCGGGGGTGGCGCGCCGTCCTCGCGGCCGCAAATATCACGCAGATAGAGTGACTGGCCGAGCCAGCCTGCCGTCTTTCCGATCAAGAGAATTTTCTCGCCTGGCCGCTTGAACGGCAACGTTGCGGTCCGGCGCACGTCTTCGACGAGGCCGACGCCGCCGATCGCGGGGGTGGGGAGGATCGCGCGACCGCTGCTCTCGTTGTAGAGCGACACATTGCCGGAAACGACCGGGAAATCGAGCGCGCGGCAGGCCTCGCCGATCCCGTCGATGCAGCTTACAAGCTGACCCATGATCTCCGGCTTTTCCGGATTGCCGAAATTGAGATTGTCGGTGATGGCGCGGGGCAGGGCACCGGCAGCGGTAAGGTTGCGCCAGGCTTCGGCGACGGCCTGTTTCGCTCCCTCGTAAGGGTCGGCCTCGCAGTAGCGCTGCGTCACATCGGTGGTGAGCGCCAAGCCCTTGGGGCCATCGCCAATGCGGATCACCGCCGCGTCGCCACCCGGCGGCTGCACCGTATTTCCGAGGATCAAATGGTCGTATTGCTCAAAAATCCAGCGTTTGGAGCAAAGATCCGGGGACGCTAAGAGGCGCAGCAACGCCTCGGCATGGGAGATTGGCGCAGCGATTCTGGCCGGATCGATTGGCGCCCAGTGCGGCGAGGCGATATGCGGGCGATCGTAGAGGGGAGCCGAATCGCCGAGCTCCTTGATCGGCAGATCGGCTTTGAGCACACCTTCATGCTTGACCGTGAATCGCAGCGTGTCCGTGGTCTCGCCGATGACCGCGAAATCGAGGCCCCATTTGGAAAAGACCGCTTCCGCCTCTTCTTCCTTGGCCGGATCGAGCACCATCAGCATCCGCTCCTGGCTTTCCGACAGCAGCATTTCATAAGCGGACATGCCGGCCTCGCGGCAGGGCACGCGATCGAGGTCGAGCGCGATCCCGAGATTGCCCTTGGCGCCCATTTCGACCGCCGAGGAGGTGAGGCCCGCCGCGCCCATGTCTTGGATCGCGATGACCGCGCCGGTTTGCATCAATTCGAGGCAGGCTTCGAGCAACAGCTTTTCGGTGAAAGGATCGCCGACCTGCACCGTTGGGCGCTTTTCGTCCGCGTCGGCCTCGAAAGCGGCCGATGCCATGGTCGCGCCATGGATTCCGTCGCGGCCAGTCTTCGAGCCGAGATAGACGATCTTGTTACCGATTCCGCTGGCCTTGGCGTAGAAAATCTCGTTCGTGTTGGCGATGCCCACCGCCATGGCGTTGACGAGAATATTGCCGTCGTAGCTCTTGGCGAAATTCGTCGATCCGCCGACGGTCGGCACGCCGAAACTATTGCCATAGGCGCCAATCCCAGCGACGACGCCCGCCACCAGGTGGCGCGTGCGCGGATGATTTGGCGCGCCAAAACGCAACAGGTTGAGGCAGGCAACCGGCCGCGCGCCCATCGTGAAGACGTCGCGCAGGATTCCGCCAACCCCCGTCGCGGCGCCCTGAAAAGGCTCGATGAAGGAGGGGTGGTTGTGGCTCTCCATCTTGAAGACGCAGGCAAGACCGTCTCCGATGTCGATGACGCCCGAGTTTTCACCTGGCCCCTGAATGACCCATGGCGCCTTGGTGGGGAGCCGGCGCAGATGTTTGCGCGAGGATTTGTAAGAGCAATGCTCGTTCCACATCGCCGAGAAAATGCCGAGTTCGGTGAATGTGGGCGCGCGCCCGATGAGCGCGAGAATGCGTTCATATTCGTCCGGCTTCAGGCCATGCGCGGCAATGAGTTCAGGGGTGATTTTGGGGTCAATAGGCGTGGGCACGGAACCTCCGGATCGCGCGGCTACACCGTCAGGCTGGAACATTTTCGTTATCAATGCTAATTTTAGCGGCCGCGTTGATCATTTCATCAGCTGAGGTCACCCTTTGCGGCCGCGCGATTGACTCTCTAATTTTGTCCGAAGACGTACCTCGGGTCGAGATCAGCTCAGCTGAACGGCTGGGGAGGCAATACGACGTGTGCTGGCTCTGGCCGTAAATAGCCTTTTCGCTGTTGCTAACTTGTAGCTAATCAAAATGCCCGTGCGCAAAATTAATAGTGCCTTTAGCCTAAGAGCTTGAAAACACTGGTGGAGCCAGGCGGAATCGAACCGCCGACCTCTTCAATGCCATTGAAGCGCTCTAGCTCTTTCAGGGTGTCTCTTGGTATCTTGCGCCGTCTCAGATATCCCTTGTAAAGCAGCTTGTTATGGTATATATGGAACCTCAGTTCATCTCATAGAATCTCAGCGTCTCTTATCGCCGATGGAACCTCTATGGGTCCTTTAGAACCTGGAGGCCGAAATGCCCAAGCGCGTCGCCCCGCTGAACGCCAAACAGATCGAGAAGTGGCGTCCGAATCCCAGCCGCATTTTGGAACTCGTGGACGGCGCGGTTCCAGGTCTGCGTGTGCGTCTAACGCCGAACGGCACGATGACGTGGTCGCTGTCGGCCCGGGTAAACGGCGAGCGTCGCCGCCTGAACCTTGGCGAAGGACTCGGCCTTGCCGAAGCACGCCGGAAGGCTGAGGACACCCGGCGGCAGATTGCGGATGGCGTAGACCCGACTGAGGCGAAGACGGCCGCCAGAGATCGACGCAAGGCCGCTGTCGAGGGACACGGCACGCTTGGCTCCGTGATCGCCGCCTACTTCGAGGCGGGACCCGGCAAGGACCTGCGCAGCGGCGCAGCTGCGCGCGCCGTGATTGAGGTCGTCTTCGCCGAGCACCTCTCGCACCCGTCGCTCGACGTCAGGCCGGGGCAGTTACAGATCGCCGCCGACACGTGGCGCTCGCAATCGACGGCGGCGCGGGCCGTAGCGTTCTTCAGACCGCTTGCTGCCTGGAGTCATAAACGCGAACTGGTCGTGAAGGGCTTCGACGATCTCGAAATGCCTGCGCTGGCGCAGGACGGCGAGGAAATCGGTCAGCACGTGTTATCGAGCGAGGAGGTGGGAAGGCTGCTTCGCGCCCTTGACTGGCGCGGTCACGACGGCGCGGCGCGTTTCATGTTGTTAACGGCTGCGAGACGCGAAGAGATCGTCGGCGCGGTTTGGGCCGAAATCGATCTCGAAAAGGGGATATGGACGATCCCTGCATGTAGACGAAAGGACACGCGAGCGCCATCACGGCGTCGTCGTCGGGCGGCGGCTGATCATCTCGTGCCTCTCTCGAGACAGGCTAAGGCGCTACTTGAGGCGCTGGGACCGGGCAACCCCGCTGACTTCGTCTTTGTCGGCGGGCGCGGAGCCAAGCTGACGAACTGGCCACGCTGGAGCGCCCAACTGGAGAAGGAGATCGGTGTCGCTTCTGTGACGCCGCACGCTCTGAGGCGCACGGCGGCGACCTTGGCGGGTGATCTTGGCTGCGCGCCACATGTGATCTCGGCGTTACTGGGGCACAGAGCAATCGGTGGTTCGCTGATCGCGGGCTACAACAAGAGTCGGTTCATGCCCGAGGTTGCCGACATTTTGCAACAACTCGGGGGTTTGCTGACGTCGCTTGAGGCTGGGCAGGATAATGTCGTCGTCATGAGGCGCGCATGAGCGGCGTTACGTAAACGCCATCGAAACCGGAGTTTCTAACGTCACGGTATTGAGGGGGGATGACATGCCAAGAAAACGAATTGCCCCTCAGCCTTCGAGCCGCTCGCATGTGAACATGAAACCCAACCCGATCTCCAAGTGCAAGAAAAAACTTCCGAAAACAGAGGCGGAGGCATTTGAGCGAGGCTTTAATTATAGCTGCCAGCTATATGAGGAGACATCAAAGCTCGATCAGCGACCTCTAAAGCGCGGAGGTCATACCTCAGGAAACGCATTCATCGATTAGAGACTCAAATTACACCTGGCAAAAAACAAAAAGCCATCGACGGTCGCAGAGCAATCAACGCCAAATGCTTGGAATATTTCAGAAAGCATGGCGAACCAAAGAACATACGCGACTTAATAAAATGGCTGACCGATGAACGTGTTCTCGACAGAGGCAGGTCAATCAAAATAAGTGATACGACGGTACGGGATATTCTGCATAACACTTTTGGGGTCAAAGGAAAGCCAGGACGGAAACCAAAAACGCGCTGATCGAGAATTAGTAAGTATTTTCAAAGAGCTGCGTAACGCGTATTTTGCAATTTATTCTGTGCCCATATGGGCAGTACGCTTTCGCCTCACCATGCAACAGCACGAGGCGATATGATGGAAAATCCTCTTCTAACCAAAGAACGCACATCCTGCCGCGCGGCTCGGTTACCTCGCGTCCGCGACATCACAAGACTGTCTAGCGCAACCATTTGGCGCAAAGACAAGTACGACCCCTCTTTTCCACGCTCGTTCAAACTTTCAAAAGGGGTAACGTGCTGGGACGAGAATGAAATTCTTGCTTGGATCGAGTCCAAAAAAGCAGAGCGAGGTGCGCTATGACCTCCTCCTTCCTGGAAGTGATGCTGCGCAATGGCAAAGCGCCAAGCCTGGACATGCTCCTAGCGCTCGTTCCCGACGAGCCACTCCTAGTCGCCGAGCCTTACGAGTCGTTTACCCCGGGCACCGGGGAGGTGATAGTGACAATGCGCGGCGATTACAAAATCGTGCACTGGAAGTGGAGAAAGTCTGATCTCGCTCTGCGCGAGCGATTTCCTGGGTTGCAACTGGACTATCACTTTCGCGAGGCGCGGAAATACAACTTGCCCTATGGCGAGCCTCTGAGTGTTTGGGTGAGTGAGTTGCTCACTACCGCAAAAATGCATTGGTCGCGTGCGGTCCAGGCTTATGCCAATGGGTGGGCCAAGTCCATGGGCTTAGGTATCCACTGTACCAATCTGCAGTTCAGGGATTGGCTGCCAGGCTACATGAAGGATGTAAACTGGTTCGAGGGTGGATCGAGGCCGGATGATAGGGGGGATGAAGCGGCGCAATTGATCCGCATAGCTTGCGGTCTGCCACGCTTCGCTCCGACGCGGAGGGTAAGACAATGAGCCCTGACTCTGATCCCATTTTCGAAGCGCCGCGCGGACTGCATGAGGCTGGCGACAGCGAGTTGGCGGCTGGTCGGCTGCTACCGGTTTGTCTTTTCTTAGATGAAAAAACGACGACCCCAATCAGGACCAAGGACGCCCCATGGGATTTTGTCGTTGCACAGCATACTAAGCGCTGCATTCGCCCCAACAAGTCAGGCCTCATGCTGGGCGGCTACGCCCTCGATAGCGCGCGTAGCAATGCAAATGTCCCTTTCCGCAGCTTGATCCAACTCGACATCGACACCGAAGGAGTCAAGGATAAGGCGACTGATCGTATTTTGGAAGTGAAGCGAGCAGCACCCGCACTGGACGAGGTTCGCTCTGGCATTGACGCGTATGAATGGTGCGCAGCTTCTTCCCACTGGCATGAGCCGCAGCGGGGTGTGAACAAATACCGCATTATCGTGCTGCCTGACCGGGATATCCAGCCCGAAGAGTGGGAAGCTCTTCTTGAGGCAATCGATGATCTGTTGCACGGCGCTATGGATCGTAACGCGTGGCAATGGTCACAAGCTTTCTACCTCCCATCATGTCCTGTAGAAAATGAAGCCGACGCCTTTTTCGAGCACAACAAAGGCGTACCTTTGCCGGTGGATGAGTTTGTCCGTCGCGGTCGTGAAATCATCGACGAACGGAAAAACAAAAATCCCCTTTCCGAACGAAACAACCTTCAGCCGTTTGCACCGATGCCGGAAACCCTCGAAAACATCGCGAGTGTTAAAGCCATGTTGTCTGCTATAGACCCCGATATCCCGCGAGGCGAATGGCGGCAAACCTGTTGGGGAACAATGGCAACAGGCTGGGTTTGTGCGCCCCGGTTAATACGTGAGTGGAGTGAAAAAGGGGCCAAATTTGCTGAGACTGACTTTGAAAATGTGGTTCGGGACTTCGATCCGAACGCAGGAACCAGCTTTGGCACCCTGGTCCACTTCGCTCGGCAACATGGCTGGGCGGGCCCGTCCACGATAGAGGATGACCCGGCCGAGGCGACCGGAGATGCGGGGCGTGCGGTTGAGGAAGGCGTGACGATCGATCACTTCCGCGCCTACATGCCGATGCACGCCTACATCTTCACACCCTCTCGTGAAATGTGGCCCGCAAGCAGCGTCAATGCGCGACTCCCTCCTGTTTTTATCGGTAAGGGCAAGATAATGTCGGCCAGTACGTGGCTCGACATAAACCAGCCTGTCGAGCAAATGACTTGGGCTCCAGGCGAGCCAATGCTCATCCCTGATCGCCTGGTCGCGAACGGGGGTTGGATAGAGCACGGCGGCGCGACATGCTTCAACCTGTACCGTCCCCCGGTTCCCCAATCGGGCGGCGACGCAAACAAAGCCGGCCCTTGGCTCGATCACATCCGCAAGGTTTTTCCGGGCGACGCAAAACATATCATTAAGTGGTTCGCCCACCGCGTTCAACGACCGCAAGAGAAGATCAATCATGCGCTCGTTTTCGGCGGGGCTCAAGGGATCGGCAAAGATACCATACTCGAGCCTTTAAAGCGTGCGATCGGCCCATGGAATTTTGAAGAGGTGAGCCCACAGCAAATGCTTGGGCGGTTCAACGGCTTTCTCAAATCGGTCATCCTGCGCGTGAGCGAAGCGCGTGATCTTGGAGACGTAGACCGATTCCAGTTCTACGATCATATGAAGGTTTATACCGCGTCGCCGCCGGATGTGCTGCGCGTCGACGAAAAGCACTTGCGCGAACATTATGTGTTCAATTGCTGCGGCGTCATCATCACGACAAACCATAAGACCGATGGCATCTATCTACCGGCCGACGACCGCCGCCATTTCGTGGCTTGGTCCGATTGCGTGAAAGACGATTTTCAACCCGAGTATTGGAATAGCCTTTGGGGCTGGTATGAGAATGGCGGTTATGCTCACGTCGCAGCTTATCTCTCTGGGCTCGACATTTCATCGTTCGACCCGAAAGCGCCGCCACCTAAGACTCCAGCGTTCTGGGATATAGCAGATGCCAACCGCGCACCCGAGGACGCCGAGCTGGCGGACGTGATCGACAAAATGGGCAACCCAGATGCCACGACTTTGAGCCAGATTAAGGACGCGGCGGCGCGCACTAATTCCGAGTTCTTCTCTTGGATTAGCGACCGAAAAAACCGCCGCGCCATCCCGCATCGGCTCGAAAAGTGCGGCTATGTCCCGGTTCGCAATGATGCCGCCAAGTCGGATGGTCAATGGAAGATCGGCGGGAGTAGGGTCACGGTCTACGGCAAAAAAACCTATCACTCAAGGAACGCCTGCATGCAGCCGCGGCACTGGCCGACTGAGGGCGTCGGTGAAAAAGGTGAAGTCGGTGAAATTCTATCCCCTTCCATAAATCACACCACTACAACACCCTGTTTATTTTTTCGATGTTTATGGATCGCAAAATAAGGAAAAATGGAAAAGCCAATGGTGGTAATAGAATTTCACCGACTTCACCTTTTTCACCGACGGGGGCCGCCCCGGTGTTGCCCTCGTCAAGGAGCGAACGCACGCGCAGGAAAGAGCACGAGCGCTCATACATTGAGGAGCAAGGCAAATGGGAGCCCACGCGTCGCAGGAGCCGAAGAGAGATCGTATCGCGCCGTCAAGTCCGGGGCCGCTGGCGAGCCGGGCGAGGTTTACGTGATGAGCTGCAAAGCACTCGCGCACGCGGGTTTGCCAGGAGGTTCACGGGCGTAGGCCACTAACCACCATCGAGTTTGACCATCATGATCGCTTATATCGCCGAGTTGAATAGGCTGATTGCAGCCCAAACACCGCCCCCCCAACCATTAAGTCTGCGCCAGCGCTTTTTGAACTGGCATCGCAGCTTGCCTGAATTTGCCCGCAACCGCCGGTTTGCAATGTCGGAGTTCGAGGCGGCACTCAAGACGCAAGGTAAGCATATCAGTCCTGTGCTTTTGGAGTTGGGGTGGCAACGTAAAAGGATATGGAGCACTACCGGTCAGTACCATCGGTACTGGGTACCTCCCCCGCGTTCTGAGGAGTACCGTCACAATAAAGGACACGCGTGAGCGCCTCACGCCAGCTGGCGTCTGCTTCGGACGCGCCCACGAAATCATCGCTTAGCAACCGGCGCCCGCGCAGCGTTCACGGCCTAGGTAGGCGGGCGCAGGGCGCGACAGCGATGGCAGGTGAGGTGCTGGAGGGCGCCGGTTCCGGCGGCGAGCCTGGCACGAAAGAGGCCGAGGCTTTGGCCTCCGCGCTCATCCATTCGCCCGAGCGGGTGCAGACTCTGTGTTTAACTTCCTCACTTTCATGCGATGCGTAGTCATGCCCGTCGTGATCGCGAGATTGAGGATACCGAGATATCCTTTGGACAGTTGCAGCTCAGGCATCGGAGGTCGACCTCCGCATGTTCCCATTCGACCAGCCGAAGAGGTCATTGATGTGGTAGCGCACGTAACGGCCGTGCTTGCGGTAGATCGGGCCGTTGCCATAGGCGCGCATCTTTTCGAACGCGTTTGGCCTCAGTCGCCAACTGTTCGAGGGCTCGGCGATGCGCGTCTTCCAGGGGCTGTCGTCGAGATCTTTGAGAACCTCGCGCGAATGATAGCCCTTGTCGGCAGATCACAAGGGTCTTCTGGCGTTGCAGCGAGGCTGACAGCGGAAAGGCTCCTCTCCGGCTCTTCCAGCGTAGGATCGAGGGTTGTCGTATCGCCCTCATCGGCGGGGTGGATCGGCGCCGCTACGATAACGCAGGTATTAAGATCGACGGCGTGCTCCGGCTTGTGGGCAAGATGCTTCGAGCCGTCCTTCATCTTCGCGATCTTGACGTTGGGATCGGTCTTGCTCGTCTAATCCTCGCTCGAAAGCTTCTTGCCTTTGCGTTTGCGATCGAGCCTGATGACATTCGATCGTCGGTGTCTCGACGCCGCTCTCCTTCGCCATCCGCGTCAGCATCTCACGGTTTTCGCCGCTGTCGCGCCGCACGATCGAGCGCAACGCATACGGACTAATGGACCAGTTTGCGGCCAGCGGTTTGGTACATTCTTGGCCGGTTGCTTGCTTAAGCCGGCCTAGAAGTGAGCAACTATCCAGAGATCTGAATCGTATTTCTGAGATACCAAAAGGTCAGGAATAGTAATAATCATATACTCTTTAATCATTTCGTATTCGTCAGTATATTTAAGTGTAACGTCACCAAAGCTTTGAATAATTGACGATCTTTTCCAAAAATCTCTGTAATAACTTTTCGTTCCAATGTTTTCTATTTCCTGAGCTTTGCCACGTGATGTGGTGAACAATTTCAAAGGAGTACCGCCAACCGCTTCGGTGAGATCGTTTGTTAGTTTTTGGAGTGCTAAATGAGCTACCACCCAGTCAAAACTGCTCCCGCGACCCGCCTCGTACCTTACGTATAAGTGATAGCCAATGGTCACCCCGATATTTTGATCAACAATATAATCGAAATTAATATCACTATTATCCGCCAAAACATATTGATATACTACGAAGTCACCAGATATCATATCGTTGTCGAACGAAAAAGCTTCACCTACGCCTGGCTGCGAATATACAGACCCAAGAGCCAACCCCTGTTTCAATACACTATTGGCTTGGCTGTTGAATTTCTTCAGGTCAATGTTCGGAGCTGTGACCACTAAGTTGAATGGGCCACTAAGACAATCCTTGGCGTTTTGATCTTGTTGTCTTACAGCAAGGTTCACTCTCGTCTTACTGGTTGGAGTAATATAGAACCAACAATGCTCATTGCCTGTGTTGTACACAATCACAAAATTTGCGGCGTGCTCAATAGTGCTGCCGATCCGCCCTTGGCCAAATCGGGAATCAAATACGTCGTTCCCACTAATTGTGATGTTTTCGCCGCTCTGATCATGATTCCAGGTGCCCTGAATTTCGTCAAGGCCGACGTCCGCGGGTTGGGCAATGGCAGGGCAGCATACCAGGAGGGCGGTAACCGCAGCCGCCATTGCAAACAAATCATGGATGGACACGTGCTTAGTCAAGGCGTCTGTTCGGGTGTAGCGGGCAACTATTTCACCATCCGTCGACTGCGCTTTTTTTTTCGCTGACTCCGATGTCCGCACGCCAGTGAAGTGGAGCGTTGTATAGTCTTCCTGATCAGTCGTCCAAGCGAAGCTAACGTTGTCGCTCAGAAGGCCACCGGCGGCGCCAGTTGGCACAATGTGACCCCCCGTCACCGAAATTGACAAGTTCGGCGGTGGCGCCGCGGCCGGCTGATCGCCGGTCTGGACGTGGTGCTTTGCGCCAGCCTCCACCTTTTTTAAAAAGCCCCTTGGGCACGACTGATTGCCGCGGCGAAAATTCAAATTGATCGCGCGACCATTTTGCAAGGTTGCTACAGAGTAGGAGCAACCAAACTTAAAATTTCCGGGCCAAAATACATGCATTGCCGTACTCCATGTCGATGAACACGACGGCAGAGCGGAGTGAGATCGAATAACAGCAGTCCCGGTATAACATCGCGACGCCCCCTGAAGGGAAAAACGTATTTCAGCACGGGAAAGCAATCCCGTCGACTCGCCCTGCAGTAGCCCTTGCCGGGACGCCCAAGCAAGGGCTATTTGCGCTGGCATGGCGACGACGAGGCCAGGCGGCGGTTTATGGGAACCACAATCGGTTAAGATCGGGTGTCGGCGTGAACTTCCTGCGTCGCATCGCCAACCTCCAGCTCCTTGGAGCCCTATCTCGGTGTCCACGGAACCGGCAGCAGGCCACTCTCCGGACGGACACTGAAGACCACTCAGCCCCGCCGAATCTAACTTGCTTCCCCCTCGCCGAGCGGAGTATAACCCAACAAGGCTTTAAGATTGCTGGATTCAAAGTTCAGTGGCCGTTCAACCGCCTGCGGACAAACGTAATGCTTTATCCATTGGCCTGGATGGCGCGCTTGGAAATAGGGGATCGACAGTCGAGAACGGTCGGCTTCCTAAAAATCATAATGCTCGTTGCTTTGGGTTTCTACCCCTACTTAGCTAACGCAACAGATTTGGGATCATTGGTCGGGATTTGGAATAGTGACGTCAATTCGGAAAATATAGAGATTCGATCCGACCGCGATGTTATTGATGATAGGTTTGGACAAGGTCGGATAAGCTCAACCACTGAAAACGCGGCGGATATCTTAATCGTATATCAACACAATATTCGATGTTGGTATAAATCCACGCTATTAGACGATAATCATCTTCGGCTTGCTAACCGAACAGGGCCTGATGCTTCGCCATCTTGTATGTTTGGCGCGTTCTCGAGAGTGGTACCACAAACGCCGTTTACACCGCCAAATGTTTCTTGCCCATCAATCGCGGGTACCTGGTACGCCCAAGAATACAATGAAGTAATCACTATCAAGCAAGTTGGCTGTGAGATTAGTAGTGATTACACCGTAAAAACCCACTCAGGTTTCTTGAATTACTTTGAACTGGAGGGCCAAGCGGTTCGGGATAAATTCGAGTACACTATAAAAGAAACCTACAATAATTCCGATTGCACTTTAATGATTTATGGCAAATTTACTGCGATACAACAGAAGCAGATGGTTAGCCACGACGATCATACCTCTGGCCAATGTGGCAGGGCGCGAGATTTTAACCTCCGGACGACTTGGGTGAAACACTGACTTACGTTTATCCCCTTCCTGGCATGCTCGAGCGCCAATTCCGTTAAGGCTCCACGCGCCGCCGCCTGCCACGGCGAGATAGAAACACAAAGCAAGAGGACCACAAGCTCGCCCCGATTGAAAATGGGAAAGAAGCGTTTTACGCATGCGCGAGAAAAATTGGCAACCGCCGTTTCACCGGGCCGTTTTCGGGTCGGGGGTTAAAGAGCGCTCTGGCCGGAAATTATGGACTTTCTGTCGGCGAACCCGAGGAAATGTCGCTGATCGATCCAGTCATGCGGCATGGTAACAATCCATGTTGAAGAGACTTTTGGCTAGATGGATATCATCATCGATCGCCTGTGAAATTTGACCGGGCGCAAGGCTATGCTATTAACTTTGACACTCTCTGCGGACCAATCTAACGTCAACAAGAGTCAAAAATACGACTCAGTTTGGAGGGGATATGCTTAATTATAAACCGAAATGGATCTGGTTGGGTTTCGCCAGTTTGGCGCTCAGCAGCAACGTCGCCAGCGCGCTTTCGCCTGGCAGCCTTTCGGGGACTTGGAACAATGATGCGACAGGTGAAAATATCACCTTTAGTGGAGATGGCGACGTTCAGGATTCTCGTCTCGGACAAGGTAGAGCGTCGTCGACCATAACTTACGCAGCCAATTTGGTAATCGCCTATCAACAAAATCGCTATTGCTGGTATTATGTGACACTTACAAATCACGGTACCCGGATGAATCTGGCTGTTCGAAATAAAAATCAATCTGAAACTACTTGCCTCAAAGGTGTGTTCAACAAACAAAGCCGATGAAAATTGCCCAATGCGCGATGCGAAGGAGACACTAATGAACCTTAGAGTTGGCAACAGAGGGATGCTCGCGATAGCGACCGCAACGATTTGGTTTACTACGTGTGCCTCACAAGCGGTAGAGCTTAGTGAGTTGGTTGGCAAATGGAACAACGATGCGACAGGAGAAAATATAACCTTCGAAAAAAACTATGATATCCAGGACTCGCGCCTTGGACAGGGACGGGCCGTGGCGACGATCGAGTATGCCGCCAACTACGTTATTGCCTATAACGGAGGGACTTACTGCTGGTTTTATATTACGTTGACTAACGAGGGGAATCGGATGAATCTTGCAGTTCGTAACCCCAATCAGTCAGATACAAAATGTTTAAAGGGCGTTTTCAACAAGACTACTAACTAATACTTTTGGAGCGCACAACGATACCAGCGGCGCGCTGCATGATCAAATCGTGCAGTGCCGAAATTTAATGCTGCACGGCATCAACGAAGGTGTTGAATATGGCGACGCCCTGTCGCCGGACGGCGCGGGGCTTCCCAAAGCCGACCTCATTCTCACCAATCCGCCGTTCGGCACCAAGAAAGGCGGCGGCGGCCCGAACCGAGCGGATTTTTCGATCTCCGCCGACACGTCCAACAAGCAGCTCGCCTTCGTCGAACATGTCGTGCGGGCACTGAAGCCCGGAGGAAGGGCAGCCGTCGTGGTGCCCGATAACGTCTTGTTCGAGGACAACACCGGACGCCGGCTGCGCACATGGGTGATGGAGCTTTGTGACCTCCACACCATCTTGCGATTGCCTACGGGCATTTTCTACGCCCCAGGCGTGAAGACCAATGTAATATTTTGCATGCGCGGCAAGACTGACAAGGCGAACACAAAAGCCGTCTGGGTCTATGATTTACGCAATCAAATGGAGGCCTTCGGCAAGACTCGGCCGCTGACCGTGAAGGACTTCGCGGAGTTTGAGAACGCCTTCGGAGCTGACCCGTTTGGCATATCGAAGCGCAAAGACCAGGGCGAAGAAGGTCGTTTCCGTTGTTTTACCCGCGAGCAAATAAAAGCTCGCAACGACAATCTCGATATCGATTGGTTGCGCGACACCGAAGCCGCGGCCGAGGAGCATCTAACCGAGCCGGAAGATATTGCCGCCGCTATCATCGGACATCTTGAGGCCGCGCTGGAGGAAGAAGAGGGAGAGCTTGAGGCAATGGACAAGCAGGAGGAAGTGGCGTGAGCGGGCAGCGGCGGGAGTCGCGCGAGCTGAGGCAGGTCGTGGGATACTACCCGTTCGCTGTCTTAATGCATCGAAGGAAGGGCCGCAAAACAAGGCGGCCATATCGATGCGTGACGTTCTGGCTGGAGCAAGAGAAGGAGCTGAATTAGCCCGACATATGTTAATATTTAAATTTTGGCACTCCGGGTAAAAATGTATGAGCGATGATTGAATGCGCTACCCGTATGATCCTCGATTCCCCCTGGCCTTTGTCTGGGACTAAAAGAATTACTAAGACCATCCATCGGACCATGGCGCGCCGCGCATCGAGTAAATCAGACGTTGGGGTGTGAAAGCGGACGCGGCGCGTTGGGCGGGAGCGCCGGAGACGCCCCTCCGGCGCGGAGGGCTCGTCACTCACGGCCCGCGCTGCGTATCCAGTAGATCAGACTTTGGGGGCCTCGCCCCGCCTCGAACAGGATGTTGGTATGACCGCCCGAGTTGGATGAGCGGCGACCGTCGTTGGAACCTCTATGGAACCTCCGAGGCTCAATTCGCCCTATCCCGGCAGTCAAGCCGCATAGGTATTTACAAGTATATTCAGTGAGTTACGTTGGTGGAGCCAGGCGGAATCGAACCGCCGACCTCTTCAATGCCATTGAAGCGCTCTCCCAACTGAGCTATGACCCCGGCCCATCCGAAGTTGGACGCATTCCCGCCAAGTCCGGTTGGACTTTTGCCACCGGCGGTCCCGCTAGGAGCAGAATGCGCGGCGGCTGTATAGCCTTAACCGACGCGCTTCACAAGCTAAACATCAGCGTTCTTCTTCGTCCCGGATCTCGCCATCGATGAGATCGCCGACGTCGTTGGCATCCTCTTCCTCTTCCTCGAGGAACGTATCCTCGACGGCTTCGATCTCGGTATCGTCGTCCGCCACGACCGCAACCTTGTCCTCCCCGGCATCGGCTTCCTCGAGCGGAACCAGCACGGTTCCCGCGCCGGCCGGCGGGTCCTCGTCATCGGCCACTGCCGCGTGATGGGCCACGCGCGACAGCGGCGCGGCGTGAAAAATCGTCCCGCATTTCGGGCATGTGATGGGCGATTTGTTCAGATCGAAGAAACGCGCGCCGCAGTTCTGGCATTGATGCTTATTACCGAGTTCGGGTTTGGCCACGGAACCTACCTCTGGAAAGGGCGGAAGCCTGCCGGTGCCGGGGCCGCCGCCGCGAAACTTTGCGGTTCGGTTAGTGATGCAAGGCCCGCCTGTCAAATGCAAGTTGAACCACGGCGGCGGTTTGATGACAGGCGGCCCGCCGCTATGTTACCAGCGATGCGAAAGCGCGTTGCCAATTCAAGTGGCGGATTTCACGCTTATCCACCGGGGAGGCTTCGATGGAGACACTAGCGGCTGCGCTCGCCACGCGTGCCGGGGGGCCATTGCGCGGCCGGGTGAAGCCCCCGGGCGACAAGTCGATTTCGCACCGGGCCCTGATTCTCGGGCTCCTCTGCGTCGGCGAGACCGAAATCGAGGGCCTGCTCGAAGGCGGCGACGTTCTCCACACCGCCGCCGCCTGCGCCGCGCTCGGCGCAAAGGTGGAGCGGCGCGGCGAAGGTCGCTGGAGCGTCCGGGGCTGCGGGATCGGCTCGCTCCTCGCACCGCGCGCCCCCCTCGATTTCGGCAATTCGGGAACCGGCATGCGATTGATGATGGGCGTCGCCGGCGGCCATGCGATAACCGCCACTTTCGACGGCGATGCCTCCTTGCGAAAGCGCCCGATGCAGCGGATTCTCGATCCGCTTTGCGCGATGGGAGCCGAGGTCTTGTCGCAATCGCCTTGGGGGCGCTGCCCGATCCTGCTCAAGGGCACGAGCGAACCTATTCCGGTCGAGTTTTCTCCGCCGGTCGCCTCGGCGCAGATCAAATCGGCGGTGCTCCTTGCCGGTCTCAATTCTCCCGGCCGCACGACCGTGATCGAGGCCGAGGTCACCCGCGACCACACCGAAAAAATGCTGAAGTATTTTGGCGCCTCCATCGAGACCGAACCTTTCGCGAAACACGGCCAAAAAATAACGCTCGAGGGCCGCCCGGACTTGCGCCCGGTGCGGGTGATCGTGCCCTCCGATCCTTCCTCCGCGGCTTTTCCTCTTGTCGCCGCGACGATCGTGCCGCGCTCCGACATCGTCATCGCGGGAATGATGATGAATCCCTTGCGCACCGGCCTTCTCACGACCTTGCGCGAAATGGGCGCCCACATCGACATCCTCGACCGCCGCGCCGAGGGCGGCGAGGAGGTCGCGGATTTGCGGGTGCGCGCGGCGGCGCTCAAGGGCGCCGATGTGCCCGCTGCCCGCGCGCCTTCGATGATCGACGAATATCCGATTCTCGCGGTCGCCGCCGCGTATGCCTCGGGTGAGACGCGGATGCGCGGCCTTGCTGAATTAAGGGTCAAGGAATCCGACCGGCTCCGCGCGGTGGCCGATGGCTTGCGTCAAGCGGGGGTCGCGTATCAAATTGCTTGCGACGATCTGATCGTCGAGGGCCGGGCCGGCGATGTCGCGGGAGGCGGCATGGTGGCAACCCATCTCGACCATCGCGTCGCGATGAGTTTTCTTTGTCTTGGTCTCGCCTCGCGAAGGCCGATGGCGATCGACGATCAGCGCATGATCGCGACGAGCTTTCCGGGGTTTCAGACGCTCATGGAGCAGTTGGGGGCACGGTTCCAATGATCATCGCTATCGACGGACCGGCCGCCTCCGGCAAGGGCACGCTTGCCCGCAATCTAGCGCGGCATTTTGGCCTGCCATATCTCGACACCGGGCTGCTTTACCGGGCGACCGCGCGGACCCTTATGAGCGAGGGTCGCGATCTTTCCTGCAAGGAGGCCGCGATTGCCGCTGCGCGGGGCGTGGCGCTCACCGGTTTCGACGAAATTTCGCTCCGTGGCCGCGAGATGGACGAAGCGGCGTCGATCGTTGCCGCTATCCCCGAGGTCCGCGCGGCCCTCGTCGATATTCAGCGGACCTTCGCGCGCGGCCCCGGCGGCGCCGTCCTCGACGGCCGCGACATCGGCACCGTGATTTGTCCCGAGGCGTGCCCAAAAATATTCGTCACGGCCAGCGTTGAGGCCCGCGCAACGCGCCGGGCTCTGGAGCTGAAATGCCAAGGCAAAAAGTTTGACTACGCCGGCGTGCTCGCCGAAATTATCAGGCGCGACGAGCTCGACAAAAATCGCGCCGCGGCGCCCTTGATGGCGGCCAAGGACGCCATCGTGCTCGATACGACCACGCTCGACGCCGAGGCGGCGTTTCAGGCCGCGCTCGCGATCGTGATGGGCAGCGCGGCTAGCACGGGGAAACAGGGCTAGCCCCCTCGCAAATATCGCGGGGCTTTTCCTCAATCGTACCAAATTGTTTCACGTGAAACATTTTGGTACGATTGGCGGGTTGGGCAAACATACATTTGCGGCGCGTTATGGGGAGTGATGCACCGACACGTCACGCCCAACATGCTACTATATAGCGCAAGAATGAAGTGTCTCGTCCGGAAGCTTCGCAACGAAAAGCGACGGCTGTCTTGGTGCGTTGGAGCGCAACATGCCTAGCCTGCAATCATCTGAGTTGAGCCTGGACGCCCGGCAACGCCGTATTCTGTTTCGATCCTGGCATCGCGGTATGCGCGAAATGGATCTTGTTCTTGGCCGTTTCGCCGACGCCGAAATCGCCAGCCTTGGCAGTAGCGAGCTCGACGATTATGAACGCTTGCTGGAAGCACCGGACCGCGACGTTTTCAGCTGGCTTACCTTTGAAACGGAAACACCTAGCTTATACGATACTCCGGTTTTACGGAAAATCCGTGCCTTCCATAGCCATACTGGTCCAATCCATACATAAATCCCGCTTCCGTTCCGGCAGCCGGCCAGACCTGCCGCAAAAGCTTTCGAATTGACCTTGTATCGTGACTGATCTCAAACGTGTGGCCGCCGAACTCGTCAAGGGCGGCTCGCTCACGCTCTCGTCCGTGGCCGACGGGTTCGATGCTTTTTGCATCGCCGATGTTACCCGCGCGCTTGCCAAAGACGCGGAAAGCCGGGCCGTTGCGCTCATCCATGTCGCGCGCGATGGCCGGCGCGCCCGCGCCTTCGGCGAGGCGCTGGCGTTCGCCGCGCCGGATATCGAGCTCCTCGATTTCCCCGCCTGGGATTGCCAACCCTATGACCGGGCATCTCCCCATGCCGCGATTTCGGCGCGGCGGATCGTGGTTCTTTCGCGGCTTGCCCGTTCGCGCTCCGCATTGGAGCGTCCGCGCATCTTGTCCACCACGGTGAATGCCCTGGTCCAACGGGTGGCGCCGCTTAGCAAAATAACGGGCGACACGTTTTCTGCCGCGCCGGGTAATGTGGTCGATCGCGACGCGCTTGTCCAATGGCTCGAGACAAATGGCTTTGCGCGGGCATCGAGCGTGCGCGACACTGGCGAATATGCCGTGCGCGGCGGCATCCTCGATCTTTTTCCGCCCGGAATGCCCCACCCCCTGCGCCTCGATTTTTTCGGCGATGCGCTCGAATCGATCCGCGCCTTCGATCCCGAGACGCAACGCACGACCGGCCAGTTGCGCGGCCTCGATCTCGTGCCGATGAGCGAAGTGCAGCTCACCAGCGAATCAATGCGAAGGTTCCGCCAGGCCTATGTCGCGCATTTCGGCGCGCAGACGCGCGGCGACGCTCTCTACGAAGCCGTCAGCGAAGGCCGCAGCCATCAAGGTCTCGAACATTGGCTGCCGCTGTTTTACGAAAAGCTTGACACACTGTTCGATTATTGCGCCGGCGCCCCGTTGATTTTTGATCCTCTTGCCGAAGCGGCGGCGAGCGAGCGTTTCGCGCAAATCGAGGATTACTTTGGCGCGCGTAAGAGTGCGCATGACGCCGATCCCGGTCATTCGACCTATAAGCCGCTTCCGCCGGACGCCCTCTATCTCGCGGAGCCCGAGTGGCGCGAGCGCATCCGCGCGGCAAGCGTCGTATCTGTGTCGCCCTTCGCGGAGCCGGAAGCCGGCAAAGGTCTTGTCGTCGATTGCGGCTCAAAACCCGGCCGCACGTTCGCCGCCGAGCGCGCCGATCCAACCGCCAATGTCTTCAGCGCCGCCATCGGCCATGTGCGGGCGCTGCAAGCAGGCGGCAAGCGGGTTGTCCTCGCTGCCTGGTCGGACGGCTCGCGAGAGCGGCTCGCCCATGTCCTCGGCGGCCACGGCTTTGCCAGCACGTCGCCCGTGTCCTCGCTTGCGCAAGCCCTCGCGCTTTCGCCAACCACATTGGCCCTGGCGGTCATTGGCATCGAACAAGGTTTCGAGGCGGCCGATCTCGTGCTTATCGGCGAACAGGATATCTTGGGCGACCGGCTGCTCGGTGGACGCCGCAAGCCGCGCCGCGCCCAGGATTTTTTGACCGAAGCGGGTGCGCTTACGGCGGGCGACATTGTCGTCCATTTTGATCATGGGATCGCGCGTTTCGCCGGTCTGAAGGCGATCGAAGCCGCCGGCGCGCCGCATGATTGCCTCGAACTGCATTATGCCGAGGGCGCCAAGCTTTTTCTGCCGGTCGAAAATCTCGAGCTTTTGTCGCGCTATGGCTCGGAGGAGACAGAAGTAGAACTCGACAGATTGGGTGGCGTTGGATGGCAGAAGCGCAAGGCGCGCATGCGCAAGCGCGTTCTCGATATGGCGGCGGGTCTGATCAAGATCGCCGCCGCGCGACAGACCAAGGCAGCTCCTAAGCTCGTCCCGCCGGAAAATCTTTATGCCGAATTTTGCGCGGGCTTTCCCTATGAGGAAACCGGCGACCAGCAGGCCGCGATCGACGCGGTTTTGGACGACATGGCTTCCGGCCGGCCGATGGACCGCCTCGTCTGCGGCGACGTCGGTTTCGGCAAGACCGAGGTTGCGTTGCGCGCCGCCTTCACTGCTTCGATCGAAGGAAAGCAAGTGGCCGTGATCGTGCCAACGACGCTTCTCGCGCGTCAGCATTACAAGAATTTCGCCGCCCGCTTCGCGCATTTGCCGGTCAAGATCGCGCAGATGTCGCGGATGGTTGGCGCCGCCGGTCTTAAATCCGCCAAGCTTGGCGCCGCCTCGGGAGAGTTCGATATCATCGTCGGCACCCATGCGGTGCTCGGCAAAGGGGTCGCCTTCAAGGATCTCGGTCTCGTCGTTGTCGACGAGGAGCAGCATTTCGGCGTCAAGCACAAGGAGCGGCTCAAGGAACTGCGCGCCGATGTCCACGTCCTGACCTTGTCGGCGACGCCTATCCCACGCACCCTTCAGCTTGCCCTGACCGGTGTGCGCGAGCTCTCGATCATCGCGACGCCGCCGGTCGACCGGCTGACGGTCCGGACCTTTATATCGCCGTTTGACGAATTGCTCGTGCGGGAAGCGCTGCTGCGCGAGAGATATCGCGGCGGCCAGAGCTTTTATGTGTGTCCGCGTATCGACGATATCGAGGCCGCAAGCGCCTTCCTGCGCCAAAATGTTCCGGAAGTAAAATTCGTCGTCGCGCATGGCCAGCTGGCGGCGAGCGAACTCGAAGCCAGGATGGCGGCGTTCTATGACGGCAAATACGATGTGCTGCTTTCGACGGCAATCGTCGAATCCGGCCTCGATATTCCCGCCGCGAATACGCTCATCGTGCATCGCGCCGACATGTTCGGTCTCGCCCAGCTCTATCAATTGCGTGGCCGCGTCGGGCGCGCGAAAATTCGCGCCTATGCGCTGTTCACGGTGCCTCCCAACCGCACCATGACGCCGCAAGCCGAAAGGCGTCTCAAGTTGCTGCATTCGCTCGATACGCTCGGCGCCGGATTCGAACTTGCGAGCCATGATCTCGATATTCGCGGCGCCGGAAATCTGCTCGGCGACGAACAGTCGGGTCATATCAGGGAAGTCGGCTACGAACTCTATCAAGA
>JALZAY010000269.1 GCA_030948025.1 Pseudomonadota bacterium | reverse complement strand
AATTGCGGGCTCGGGCTGTACGCATTAACCGATGCGGTGTTGATGATGGAGGTGCCTGGATTCATGTGGGGGACCGCAGCTTTCGTGATGTAGAACATCGCAGAAACATTGGTGGCGAAGGTCAAATCCCATTCTTCGTCGGAGATCTCTTCGATCGAATTGAAGCTCATCTGATGGGCGGCGTTGTTCACCACGACATCGATTCGGCCAAAAGCCTCCACTGTCTTTTGGACAAGCGAGCGGCAATGCTCCGCTTTCGAGATGTCGCCGGCGACGAGCAAACATTGCCGCCCCGCTTCCTCGACGAGCCGTTTCGTCTCCGCGGCATCCTCATGTTCGTTCAGATAGGAGACGACGAGATCGGCGCCTTCGCGTGCATACGCCAGGGCCACGGCGCGGCCGATGCCGGAGTCGCCGCCCGTTAGCAAAACTTTCTTGTCTTTGAGACGGCCGGTCCCCGCGTAGCTATCCTCGCCATAGTCAGGCTGTGGGCGCATCGCAGAACTGGATCCGGGGCTTGGCTGTGGTTGCGCCTCGAAGGGTGGCTTGGGAAACGCCGTCTGCATCGATTCTCTCCCGATTCGAAAGGTCCGAAACCAACGCAATCGTCAAACTTTGGTTCGCGCGCATCTGCTGCGGCGATCAGCCGCATCGGCGTGGTAGGCTCACCGCTCCGAAGCGTCCCGCTGGCCGACCGCCTTCGTGACGCACCAAGCCGCTTAATCCGGTGTCCACACAATCGCAGGAAGGCTGGCGGCCTTGTTTGGAGACGCCATTGGCAAGGACAAGGTCAGCGCCCGCATGAAGATCGCCATTCGACGATCTCGTCATTCGCGGTTTGAAGGCGCCGGACCTAGCGCCAGGTCTCGAAAAAGCTCTGGCCGGGGTCTGGAATAAGCGCGGCGACGTAGTGGCATCAAACTGTCAATTGTGGAAATTGTTTCGAGCGCAATCCAAGGGGATTACTGTCTCTTGTCGCTCCCCGAAACATGGGCGAGGTACTGACGTCGTGCCCGCAACTCATTGGGAGCGCAAACCTGCATCTCGTGAAAAACTTTTGGTCTCGAGCCGCGATCTCGGAACTTAGAAGCATTAGCGCGGTTCTGCATTTTTCCGCTTGGAGGACCCACTCATGAAGAAACTCGCAGTGATCGCCACATCCTTGCTCTTCGCGGCTCCCGTGCTCGCGCAGTCTGTGGGGGAAAAGTCGGGCGTCAATTCTGCCCTGGGCGTGAGCCCCTCAACGGCCGATTTCGTGAACCAAGCCGCAGTTAGCGACATGTTCGAAATCCAGTCGAGCCAGCTCGCGGTTCAGCGGGCGAATGAGCCAACCAAAGCCTTTGCCTCGCAGATGATCGCCGCCCATCAAAAGACCTCGAACGAATTGAAGTCGACGGTTCAAAGCGGAAAGGCCGATGCGAGCGTTCCATCGGACCTTGACAACTCTCACCAGAAAATGTTGGACAAGCTCAAGAGCCTGAATGGCGCCGACTTCACGAAGCAATATGATTAAGGACCAGGTCAGCGCCCATAAGGACGCCGTGTCCTTGTTTAGGCGGTATGCAAAAAGCGGGGACGATACCGCGCTGAAAGACTGGGCCGGGAAGACATTGCCTGTGGAGCGCCACCTTGAAATGGCTCAGAATCTGGAAAAGTAACCCACCGCAGCCGTCCCCTCGTCGCTTCACGCTTCGTGGATCGAAGGGAAATCATCACGATCGCGTTGCGACTCTGCCGATGAAATGCTGCACCGCGGTCACAAGCGCTACGGGATGGGGGACGTTATGCGCTAGTAAAGGCCCGGCTGTGGTAGCCTCGCGCCCTTTCGCTCTTTTTAGTTTCCGGTCTCCGGAGCACCTTTGCCAGGGCCTTTACCGGCTCGGGTTTCGCCTCGGCTCCGGGTGCGCCAGCCCCGGCGGTAGAGGCGCCTTGATCTTGCGATCCTGACCCCGCGCTATTGTTCTTTTGTATGGCGGTGCTTGGTTCTACATTTTTCCCTGCGGCAGGTCCGGTTGTGCTTCCTGCTTGCTGCGCAAACGCGCCTCCACTGGCGAGAAGGCACGCAGACCCCCATGCCGCCAAATAAATACGAATGGACATTTTTGATCTCCTGTCCTGTGTAGACGACGGGCGAAACGCCATCGCCGGCCATTGGTTGCTCATGACATGACTCCTATTGGGACCTGCACCAGACTTTCGTCCACGGTTAATAAGCCTATTTTTTCGAGCCGTGTTCTTGAGCGTGATGTTTACTAGCTTCCTCTGCATGATGCTTTGCATGGCTAGCATGGCCATGGGCCATGTGGGCATGATGCCCCGCCTTTTCATGAGCTCCACTTTCATGATGCTTGGCGGCTTCACGATGATGGTGAGCCGCATGCTCATGATGCTCAGCTGCTGAGGTATGGTTTTGAGCGCCTTTATGTTGCGTGGCCATTTAGAACTCCATAGGCGAATGATATTGTATGAAAATGAAACGCCGCGCGAGAAGGTAAGTTCCACTAATACGTCCGGCACCCGCCTTACGCTCGCTCACGTTCAGTCGTGGCGACGAGCGCGGCGATGCGATAATTTGCCGCTGACGGAACTTTTTCCACGGTCGGGTAGCCCGGCCGCAAAAGCGCGCCGACCCAGCTCCGCGACAGCATCGCCCATAATTCGGGCAAGCATGACGGGAGCAATAATCCAAAGACGGCATGCATGAGTATGCGACGAAGAGATCAGGGAAATCGTCCGGAGGTGCTCATTAATGCCGGTGCCAAAGGCTCATCAATGAACCGTCCCGTCCGTACACCGGGTCTTTTCGGGGGATCGCGACCTTGGGAATGCTCGTGCGCGCGCGGTCATGCTCGTTCTCTTTGCCCGAAGCGCGGCACTCATCATACGTGCCGAAGGGGGGATAGGCGCCGATCACCAGCAAGTCCTCGCTCCCTGAGAGCCTCTCGTGGCCGGTGCCTGCCGGCAGGATCACCACATCGCCCGCCTTGAGCTTCAATGCGCGTCCCTTCGCGCCGCCAAACCGGACTCGGGCGTGCCCGCGCGCAACGCCGAGCACTTCATGAATTCGGGAGTGGTAATGCGCGTAATCGTAAATGCCATTCCGCCAGGAATCGCCCCAGCCGTTGCGCTCGAAAAGCTCTTCGAACACAGCCGCCGGGTCGAATTTGCCCGAAAGCCGGACGGGACTCCGATAGAGCACGAGGGGCAACTTTGGATTGTTCGGAATGAAGCCATCGTCCTTGAACCGGAAAGCATTTGCTTTCCTTGGCCGCAAGGCTGCATCGAGATCACGGACGGAAGGGCGGGCCCAGCCCGTGACCTTCTCGATTCTCTCCTTAACGCTTTCCAGAAGGGCCATGACGGCACTCGCTCGACTGTAAATCCGTGCAGGGCGTCGCGGGTTGCGCCTCTCCCGCGTGGCGATAATCCGCCGCAGCTGGGCGAAGAAGATTAGACCTTAAGGACGTCCGTGGATATCCATTCAGGCAGCCATCTTTTGGCAGCTTTCGGCGCAGCGACGGCATGCATCCACGCATTCCCGCATTTCACCTATCCGCTCACAATCCGCGGCGCATTGTTCACAGATCTCGGCGCATTCGCGACAAGTGAGTTTGTGGAGTTCCTGCGCGGATGTCCGACAAATCTCGGCGCAAGCCATCATCAAGGTGAAGTGCTTTGGTTCGGTATGTTGACTGCCGACCTCCAAACAATGGCCCATCGCCGTCGACAGGCACGTTTGATAACAGCGCAAACATTCGGCGATGCAGCTCTTCATCTCATCGTTGACCTGATGCATAGGATTCATCTCATCGTTGACCTGATGCATAGGATTGCTCCATTCACAATTCTGTGCCCAGACCTTACGGACAGAGATATCCTAGAAACCACGGTTTGCCGGTTTGGTTCCGGTGGGGCGCAGTAACTTATGGCCAAAGCGCGGTGAACGTCTTCGCCCCGATATCAGCATTCATTTTGTGCTCCTTGCCAGCTTCGACCTGCCGAGTCGTTTGATTGCCTGCTCGAGCGGCCGCTCGCAATCGCAGTAGTCCATCCAGGCCTTGCTCCTGCTGAGAAGGGCTGGGACGGTCCTGATCGTGAAGCG
>JALZAY010000268.1 GCA_030948025.1 Pseudomonadota bacterium | reverse complement strand
CAACAAAATCAAACACTACCGCGCCGTAGCCACGCGCTACGACAAAACGCCCGATAACTTCCTCGCCGGCGTCAAACTCGCTTCACTTCGAATCTGGATGCGCTTTAATGAGTCGATGACCTAGAACACCGGACGAGAGACAAGCTGCCATCACTACCCAACAGAAGTGGTCGTTGCGACATTCGTGGTTCCTTCAGCAACTCGATGTGCCCTGCAGCGATCCGCTCCTCTCAGGCTTTTAGCCCTGCCAGGGCACCGCTGCGCTCCCCGAGCAAAAATGCCGCTCTGTTGCCTTGCGCCGCTGGCGACGGTGTGACGCGTTTGGCGCTGGTCGAAGCTGCGTGAATGGCTGAATCCCGTCTGACGCTGGCCGATAACGACGTTTTATTCTAATCACGCTTCTGGCCGTCCGATCTGAATATATCTCTTAGCTGGTTTTTCGATCCCGCGATTGATTGGCGCCTGAACCGATAGGGAGGATTCAGATGAAGGGCAAGACGGTGGTCATTACCGGCGGCACCTCGGGGATTGGCGAGATTGCCGCGGAACGGCTTGCGCAATTGGGCGCCAGGATCGTTCTGATCGCGCGGAGCAAGTCACGCGGAAAGGTGACCCTCGCGCGGCTCCACGAAAAAGCACCAGACCTCACGCACACGGTTCATTACGCTGATCTGACCCTCATCTCCGAGATGAAGCGCGTGGCGGCCGAAATCGCCAGCCAGGAGCCGCGCATCGACGTCTTGATCAATAACGCGGGAGCCATGTTCGCCAACCGCAGGTTCACTGACGATGGCCTCGAATGCACTTTCGCGCTGAATCACATGGCGTATTTTGTTATCACTGAAGGGCTGCGCGAAAGGCTCCTGGCCTCCGCGCCGGCGCGCATCGTCAACACAGCTTCGGCCGCGCATCAGGGAGCCAGACTCGATTTCGACGATCTGCAATTGGCCAAAGGTTTTGGACCCATGAAAGCCTATAGCCGGTCGAAGCTTTGCAACATTCTTTTTACGCGCGAACTCGCCCACAGGCTGCTTGGTACTGGGGTCACCGCCAATTGCCTGCATCCCGGTTTCGTCGCCACGCGCTTCGGCGACCAAAGCGGCGGCGTGATCTCGCGCTTCGTTGGGCTCGCCAAGCTCTTCGCAATTCCCCCAGAAAAGGGGGCGGAAACAATCATCTATCTGGCCTGTTCGGCCGCCGTGACGGAAACGACAGGAGTATATTTCTACAAGTGCCAGCCGATCAGGCCGTCACAAGCGGCGCGGGACGACAGGGCTGCGTTGTTGCTCTGGGAGCGCAGCGCGGCCTTGGCGGACTTGAACGCTTAGCGCTCCCAAAGCGCGGCGGGTGTCGGGTAATCGGCGCAGGCGCGCTCCATACCGGTGAAATAGTCGAACTCAATGATGTCGTGGCCGTTGGATGCGTACGCGAATGCCGAGCATCTCAGTATAATTTTGGGCTTGCTAGGGTCAATCCGCTGCGGCCTTGTAGGCGGCCCCTTGCTTCAACGACCGCCAGCGGAATGTCGCGCGCATATCTCAAGGTAATCGAGGCGCTTGGGTGGCTTGCGGATGAAACCCTTGCCGAGATAACGCGGCCATCGGTGATGGTGCACGTTCGGCAAAGCAGCGTCCGCAACCTGCCGTCACCACACAGCGAGATCCGGCCAATGCGGTAGCCCAATTGATTGAGAATCGGCCTTAATCCCGAGGCCGGCCGGACTGCCTTAAAGTTCTTGTACCGCGCCGGGATGTCGATGGTCGCGGTGAAAGCCAACGAGGCTTTAGGCTAGCGAAGCATATCACTCAGCGCAGTACGCATGGTCTGGCTGGAAATTTTGAACAGGCCTTCATAGGGCAAATCCATGTCCAGGATAATGAACATCGTGCTACTTAGGGAGATTGCGGATAAGGCGATCACGATTAGCACGAGGGGACTGGCCGGCGCGCGAAGGCCAAAACACGCGAATATGACCATAAGCCAAAACACGAGCATTCTAAGGAAGGGCCTGGCTATTGAACTGTAAGGTTCTTCGATGATCGACGATCGCGCTCTGACAACGTCTTTGAACTGGTCGAAGCAGTCTGCGGCTAACTTTTCGTGCAATTGATCCGGCGGGTTCAATTGACGGATCTCGAGGCCGATGTGATTCATGAGATCGGTCAGCACGGACCTTGCGCCGTCCCTCGACATTTTGCTCACATCCGGATAGCTCACGCCGGCCGGGGCCGCTTCCGACCGCCAATTGCTCGCGATTGCGGCGGCAGTGAAGCTCTGGAGGTGGCGACGCACGAGTTCGGATCCTGGGCCGTAGTTGCGCATGCATTGGTCCAGTAGAGTCAGCTGTGCGGCGTAGTTAGCCCGATCATGTTCGGCGATGTCGAAGGCGCTCTTCACGGAGGTTGTCTGCAACCCTAGCACGACGGCCGCTATGGTAACGAGTAAGACAATGATCAGCTCGATAAACTCGGTCGACTCCTTCGACCTTTGAGGTTCCGGCATCCGAGACCTCACCAAGAACCCTAGTGCCGCGCTCGCGCAGAGCAGAGCCAACACAACCAGAGCCTTCAAGAGTTGCGACATTGTTGCTGCTCCAACGCGGCCGACAATCTTTGGACGTGGTGCACTCATAGAGAGATGCGGCTTAACATGATCGATAAATTCTGGTATTTCGGTCGCAGAGTGGATCGGTCTGATTTGTCCATTATTGGCATTCCGAGCGATGACTAGAAACTGCTTCCTCAAAATCGCTCTGGGATGACTTGAACCGCCTAAACTCTGACGAACAGTCGTCGTTGCCTTGACTATCCGGTAGTCAGCGCGAGTATCATTTCAACGTATCTGAAATGAATTCGGGAAACGCGACTCCCACCCCTCTAACGCGCAAGTCGGATATCAGCGCTGCTGCCGAATTTAACGCCTGAACTTGATCGCCTCTTGAATGCGTTGTTCTTCGTGGCGCTGCTGCTTTATCTTATTCCGGCTGCCTTCGGGTTGGGCAGTTCTCCAGAGCATCGGCGGCGGTTCCAGTTCGCCGCCATTGTCACGCTAGGAACAGCTATAGCAATTGCGGGGGTGGCGAGCGTGATCTGGTTCACTCGTTGACACCTGAGGCAATGGCCTCGTCCTCGAAAAACTCAATCATGACCACCTAACCTGGCAGTGGACAGAACGGCAAGCCCACCTACGACGTGACAATGCCTCGCTCGAGGAGTTTAGTCGCCTGGCGCTTCCGTGCGCTGCGTTTTATCGAACCGTTTGACGATGCGATCTCGCTTCAGCCGGGAGAGCCTATGGATCCAAAAGATCCCATCGAGCTGATCGACCTCGTGCTGGAGACATACGGAGAGCAGACCATCGGCCTCTTCGATCTTTTCCACACCGCTCAAATCCTGGTAGCTAATCCGCACACGGGCATGGCGTTCGATCTCTTCCGTTACGCCCGGCATGGAGACGCTGCCTTCTTCGTGGCGGATCATGTCGGCGGAAGCCCAGACGATCTCCGGATTGACGTAGGTCCGCGCTCCCTCCGCGGCTGTGAGTTCGATCACGGCCAGCCGCTTCAAAACACCGATATGAGTGGCGGTGATTCCGATTGCCGATGCCGCACGCAATGTGTCCAAGAGATCAGTCGCAAGCGAGCAAAGATCCTCGTCAAATACAACGACGCGCTGGGCAATCGCGCGAAGGTGATGATCGGGAAATCGCAGGACCGTCTGCACCGTCACGGCATATTTTCCATATCCGGCCCCGATCGGCCATCGCTCATGAAGGCGTTGTCAACATTGGTCGAGTATAGCCGATTTCATAATTGTTTTGGTTCTGTGGGCATGGGCATAAGCCGTTGATTCTCTGCCTCGGCGGCACACTGGCTCTCTTGACAAGGAAAACTCGTCAGCATGACAACGCCAACGTGGCAACTGTCAGCTCTGCGTCATGCTCGAACCAAATAGGTGGCGATCGTCGCGCAACGATGAACGCATCTGCAAGTCGCCCGAAATCTAACCTCGCGTAAAATCATCAATAGACGTTAGCTAGAGCGCCGGATTCTCAGATTGACTCGATGAGGATTCCTTTGAGGCGACGCTTGTGATTCACTTCCCCCGGGAGGTGATTCGCGATGCCGCAAGCCTATTCGCTCGATCTGCG
>JALZAY010000267.1 GCA_030948025.1 Pseudomonadota bacterium | reverse complement strand
CCGAATTTCCGGCGCTCGGTGTTGGCGCGCCAGATCTTTTCCCCTCTCGACCTTGAGAGAACATTCGGACTTATCGGCGGCGATATTTTCCACGGAGCGCTCGATTTGCGGCAAATCTTCTCGGCGCGTCCGATGTTGGGTTACGCGGATTATCGAGGTCCGATCGCGGGTCTCTATTTGTGCGGTTCGGGAGGCCATCCTGGAGGGGGCGTCACCGGTGCGCCGGGCCACAATGCCGCTCGGGAGATCTTGCGTGACTTCAAGCGCAAGCGCATCGCCAGGATTCGATAGCGCTTGCATGAAGACCCTCGGGCAAGATCGAGCCGCATGAGATCTACCGCGCCATTATGTCGAAATGGTCGCAAGCGCGGTTTTTGGAGCCTCGCCAAGGAAAACAAAACACACGATTTTGCGTACTTGGCTTTAGCGCTCGCGCAGAGCAATGCCGATCGGCAGCCGTTTGATGATAAGATCATTTCAAAGCAGGCAAGTGATTCGCAAGAGAACAAATGGCACAAAGAGCTGGAAGTGCCGATCTTCCGCTGCATGGCGAGCAGGTGCCAAAGTGGCGTTGTCACGTTGTTGAAAGTTTGATGCGGGTTCGTCGGGTTTCACAGCTGAAATCATGCGGCGGCGACGACTTCGCGCCACGCCTGCATGGCTGAGGCCCTGAAGGCTCGGTGCGTTCTTGCTGATGTCAGATGGCGTTGGACGTTGAAGGTGTTATAGGTGGCTGCGTGGGTTGAGAGAAATCTTTGCGCGGATCCCACGCTCTTGAACCCTTGCATCTTCCTCTCCCTTCGTCGGGTCGGCTGATGCGAATTCTCCGCTCGATTGTTGCGCCATCGGCCACGCTCGTGGCGTTTTGCGATTCCAAGATGACTGGCTGCGGCGGCATAAGATCTCAGCTCATCTGTGACGAGCTGGTCTTGGACAAAGCCATATTTCTTCAGCAGCTTGCGCATCAATTTAAGCGCCGCCCGCTTGTTCCTCCTAGTCTGGACCAGCACGTCGAGGACCTCGCCTTCGGCGTCGACGGCGCGCCACAGATAGACCATCTGGCCATCGATTTTCAGATAGACTTCGTCCAGATGCCAAGTCGTATGGGGTTTGGGTCGGCGTTTGCGCAGGTCCGCTACGACCATCGGCCCGAAATGATGCACCCAGCGCCGGACGGTCTCATAGGAGACCATGATCCCGCGTTCCGCCAACAAATCCTCGACGTCGCGGAAGCTCAGCGTGAACCGAATATAGAGCCAGATCGCGTGCTGGATGATTTCGGGCGGAAAGCGATAGCCGCTATAGCTGATTTTGATCATCGCGGATGGTACGGCTATAGGTCAGTGACGGCAAGCCCGCCGACGTGACAAGGCGCGCACTGATCATTATAGAATGAGTTCTGACCCTAGTTCGATCTAACGACGATACGCAATTGCTCAGGGAGATCTTGGTAATAATATTTCATTCTAGAATCATCGCCTTACCCCCGCGTGGTTGTCTTTTTCAGAACAAAACAGGTGGTAGTGCGATCTCGGTCCGCCGACCGCGAATCTCCACGCGCCATCACGGTAATTCCAAGAGATATCTGCCTTGTAGGCCTCAACTCTAACGACGTGTCCGGTGCATTTCTTGCCCTTGGCATAGACAAACGGGCAGGGGATTTGTGCTGGTGCGATTGGTTCACAGGGCATGCCTTTGCTCCACCGATGAATTGCCTTATATTTTGAAATACCCGCCGCGCGGGCTTGCACGGCGGGATCGTCATCAAGCGCTCGCGACCGCTTCTCCCATGCGCTCTTCGAATTTTTCCGCGATCGCCTCCTGAATTTCGTCCGCGAGTTTTTGCTGGATTGCGGCCTTAATTTCCTCCTCGTGTTCCTCGCGCACGTCAGTTTCGAGGTCCTTGATTTTGTCCGCAAGTTCCTCTCTGATGTCGGCCTCGTATTCCTCCCGCACCTCCTCTTCGATCCCCTCGGATTGCTCCTCGCGCACTTCGTTTGCGATTTCCTCGCGGACCTGTGCCGCTAATTGTTGGTATTCGTCTTCGTTAATAATAGCCATGTTCCAGCTCCTTAATACGATTTTTTTCCATCGCAAAAGCGCGATGGGGGCATATAGGGAAAAGGGACCAGAGCGACTTAGTTAAGTATTGACTCTATCGCCGGTTTTTTGTTAACGCCCTGCCGTGAGCAAAGGACTGGGCCAGACTGAACTATTTATCCTGCGGCATTTGTTGGAACATCCCGACGCACGCCCGGGCCAGCGGACCATCGCGAGCTTGAGTCGGGCCGCGTGGCCTGGGCCGGCCAATAGCCGCGCCCAGCGCGAATCCCTGCGCCAGGCGGCCAAGAGCCTCGCCCGGAAAGGCTATGTGCGTCTCAACTACGCTAAGTCCAGTGGCACCGGCTACGGCCAAATACACCTTCTCATCGCTTTGCCGGAGCAGCTGTCAGGCGATTCGTGGGGCTGGTGGTGGGACGAACGCTAGGCACATTTTCACTTAAAGCCGCTCAGACGCCAAAGACTTCGGCGGGCGCCGAAGGGGTGGCGGAGAGCCGGCCCGAGGCACGCACAGTCTTCCAGATCGGGTCAACGCCGAACTCCCTCAGGATTCTAATCCTTTGAAACAGAACCACGGCCCCAATCCATCGTTGGTTGGGAATCTTCCGGGTTGGTTTCAACCACACGCATAAAAAATAATGCCATGTGGCGTGGCGGCGCGGCGGGCCGCTTTATTACCCATTCGTTACCCTGATGGCGACAAGCGCCAAAATCCCGAGTGTGTCGCCATGAACCTTCTAATGAGTCCGAGCACTAGTTCGGAATTCAAGCCAGTATCTGCTAAGCGTGGAACAACGCTTCGCGATGATGTCCGGGTCGGCCGCCTCAGTTCTCGCGACGCGCCGGAACATCGACGAGGCCGTCTCGTCGTCAGCGACCGGCCCACTTGGGTAAAAAAATCGCCAGTCACACTCGGTCGAGTTGAGTCACTTCAACTCTCTAATTACTAATGGCTTTCCGCGGCAACTCTCGGACCCATCTGCAATCATTCCTCGATCGCAGAAACAGGCGCATGGCGTGATGGCCCCGTTCTTAAAGTTGCAAGATGTCTTCGACGATGCTGTCGGCGAGCTTGCCTTCTGTGGAAGCATAGGACGCCTTCAGCTTGAGCCCTATTACCGTCGTGGCCCGAATGCTGGCTAGCCATCGGACTTCTGCATTCAGAATTTCCAGCGCGACTGCCTCGGCTGTTTTTGCCGCCTCGAGCGCCTCGCGGGTCATGATGCGTGGCTCGCGCAAATAGGCAATCTGCGCCGCGTTGCGGCGCGCAAGGGCATCGTGGAAAGCCTTCTCGGCTAAATCGACCTGCTCGGCTACGGCAAAAAGCTCGGCCTCTGGTTCGATTGCCTCAATCATTGCGAGCCCAGTGCTCTCGTTTTTTCCAAGCCGCATGATCGAACTTTTCCCGAAGGCCCGTTCAATCTGCGATAGCGCGGCGTCGAGCGCCTTCGTCTTGTCCATGAACGTCCCTTCCACGAGACGGAGATTTGCTTGGGTCATGGCGGTCTTCCTTTTTGGCAAGCGCGAACCCGACGCGGAACGCGCCGCGAAGGCTCAATGTACATGATTTGTTCTATTCTGAAGTTCTTTATTTGTTCTTAATGGGGGACATCGCGAAGATGGTTTTGAGCAACACTTTTTACCTGTAGCTAAAGCTTATGGGCGACCGCCGAAAAACATGCGCCGCTATAGCAAGCGCAAAGCTGTCGTCGAGGCCGAGGGTCGGCCGCCCCGTACTCTACAATCTGCGACAAATGAAGCGATTGCTCGAAGAATTCGCGCTTATCAGCGCGCGATGGATTAGAGAGCTGCTTCCGCAGCCGCGCATGCGCATTCGCGCTTTTTTCATAATCACCGCACTACTCGCCTTCCCGCTGCAAGCCTCCAGCGCGTCCACTGCCGCGTCCCCACCATTGCCTCCACCTCCGCGCCCGGCCGAGGCGCCCTCCCATCCCGCTCCAAACGACCTCGGGCCGGCGGAACAGACCAAGCAGGCGCCAACCATCGACCAGGCCTGCTTGGATCGTCTCAGCGCCGCCGGAATCGAATTTGAGCAGGTCACGCTTCCTCCGGCTGTCAACCCGGAATGTGCCATCGCG
>JALZAY010000266.1 GCA_030948025.1 Pseudomonadota bacterium | reverse complement strand
AGCGACCGCTACCGCATTTGTCAGTGACCTGCCACGGCGTCGCAGACAGTTCTGCCGTTCGAGCTGGCGGCGAGCGACAAATCACTGACGGCGCAGAGTGGGTTGACGCTGTTTGTCGTTTGTCGAATATCTGCGAGCAATGGGCGTTTGCGGCCTGATCTTCGACCGCCGCGGTCACAAATGTCGCGAACTTCAGTGCTTTCGTCGATATCGGGGTGCATCAAGACGGGCTCGTTCAGTGTCGCAACTGGCCGAGCGTTTCGTGGTGGAAATGCCCGCCGGCATCGTTCTGGCCGTGTCCGGTGAACACAACGACGCCCTTCTAATGGGCCGCCACCCCAATGGCGCGCTGATGAGGACAGCACCCGGTGCACCGCTCTATGTTTTTATGGATTGGCGCCACCTTTTCGAATTGTTGACAGCCGCCCGCGCGCTTGACTCGAGGCTCATCAACATTTGCGTCTGGAACAAGTCGAACGGCGGGATGGGCTCGCTCTATCGATCCAAGCACTGCGGGCACGCTTCCTCGATGCCGCATCGTCGGCGCGCCCAGCGGCCGTTGCCAGCCGGATCGTTGAAGAGGGGAGCGGACGACGATCGCCGCGGCGGCCGTTGCCCTCGCCCCACCACCCGAGTCCAAGAGCTTCCGGGAGCCAGTTTTGTTGCCATGCATGGAAGGCAGTCTTGGCGACGCGCGCACCCTGTCAAGGGCGGCGCTTTGCACCGTCGCCTCCGGCGATCATGACCCTTGACAGGGGAGCACGACGCCGCACTAACAGCCTACCGTGCAATCGACGGCGAGCCCTGCATTTTCCGTTTACTTGTTGCACTTCTCGTTCGAGCCTGGGAAATCCGAACACCAGCCAAGCTCGGCGTTCCAGATATATTCGAGAGGCGGGCCGGGCTGATCGATAAGGGCGTGGATAATCACGACCCGGTCGTCCCGCAAGGTAAGATTCAGAATCCCGGTCTCGGCGTCGCCACGCTTCGCATTGCCAATGAAATGCAATTCGTCGCGGCTAAAAGGACGACCTTCGGCCTTCATTGCCTTTATGGCACGCTGCCGCGACGCAAACTTCAGGCTCGTCAACAGTTTTTCGGTCAGGGGGGTGCAGGAAATCTCAAGCCGCGTCGGATCATCCCAACAGGCGGCATTGTCTGCCGCTTTTGATGCACACGAAACAAGAAAAACCGCAACCGAAACAATGACCGACGCCCTCATCGCTGACTCCCTGCTGGTACGCGCTATACCACGCCACCGCCGGACCAGGAGCGGCTGCAAATCACGCGGCCATGTTTTTGGCGAACGCAAAGAATTTGCGATTGAGTTCCTCGCAATTCCCGTCGCTCAGAGCTTCGACTACCTCGGGACAAACGTTACGACGGAACGGATGACCATTGCCGTTTTTGCCAATTGGCACTTTCAGCACGGCGGCAATCACGCGGATAGACTTCATTTGCTTCTCAGTTGGTGGATCACGTCGTGCCCATTCATCGTGAAGACGAAAATTATTGGCCGCTGCCGTAACGACAGAGCCAAACGAGCAGCCTTCAATTAACGGAGAGCATTTGTCCCAATCATCGTCCGCGTCCGTTGCCTTCAAATCGTTTTTGAACCTCATTAAAAGGTTGTGCAACATGACCATAATCGCACCCGCACACGCCATTTCACCAAAAGCACATGCGCCAATCTCTTCCCTTATCGCATGAAATCTTGCCAAAGGGGCCGATGAATCGAATAGAGTTGAGGCGACGTTATTCATCTCGTCATCAAACTCTCTCTTTGCCATCTGCGCGTCAGTAACGAGCTTGAATAGTCCTATCAGCGTCGGGGCGTTAAAGCGCCACCTGTCCACCAAGCTGCGCATAGCGTTGACGCGATCATCTCCGATTTTCAGATCACCGTAGGCTGTGAGATCAAGATCACCGCTCGCCGTGAGCTGCAAATCACCACCTGGCTTGAGAATATCGAGTCTGTAGGCAGCAATGACGTCATCGTAAGTCGGAACATAGTTCATTTTTTGGCCTCTTAGGAGAATCCTTTGCGCTCAACGGGCTGTCCCGCGCTACGCGCGGTCAGACGCCGTCAAGGCTGCCAAAAGGTTCGGCCTGTGTACGGCTATTGTAACGATGAGCCCTGCATTTTTGGGTATAATTAAAACATGAGCACCATAGCCGAACGTCAACGCCCGAGGCTCTTCCGCCGGGCGGAAGACAAACCGATACATGAGCTCAATGAGCGCGACATGCAGCTCTTGCGGCACATCAGGCGGCACCGGCTGATCGCCTCGGATGATCTCGCGCTCCTCGATCGCGGGAGCGATCTGCAAGCCGATACCACTTCACTGCTTCCTTGGCGTCTTGTGCGATACCACGACCTAGCTACGTGGATGCAACGCAAAATGCAACGCGGTTGAGCGCAACAATTGAACGATAGGAAAAAGGGAGGATCGAAAAAATGGGTGAAACATCGAAGCACGCATCATCGAAGCACAAGCGAAAAGAACGGCGCTCGGCCGAGCGGACCATGGCCCGCGACGGCGCCGATCGCCTCGCCGAGGCCGCCAGGAAGCGCGAGGCCGCGGAAGCCGCCGCGCGAAAGCAACCCCCCAAATGATTGCCCGCCGCGAGCCCCGCCGCGCTCGCCTTCGCCCAGCGTCCAGCATGGCGGTGCCGCTGCCGCCGGACATCGGGGCGATCGTGCATCGCCCATGGTGTTTGGTGAAACAGTGTGGATCGGAATGCACCTGCCTGCCCGAACGTTGGTGGCATGTCCCGGGGCGCGGGTTTTGACCATCGACCCCAGGAAACCGCCAGAATCCGTCGCCGGCGGCAAATGCCACATTGAAGCGACGATCAATCCCCAAATCGCCATGGCGACAGGGTTCTCCCGCACCGCTCTGAGCGATGTGAGAACCGCCACAGCCAAACATGGTGGACATTGGTGCCATGGAAGCATGTATGGCGGCCCCAGACCTGGAAGCCGTCGCAAAACTGATCGAGCTAGCGATGCAGGCGTGGCGGCGAGGACAACTTTTCTATCATTATCTTAAGTGCCGCTTCCGACAACAACCTTGTATCGATTCAAAACGCCGAGGATTGTGTGAACAGCCTGGTAACGGATAACTGAGGCAATGCGATCAGTTCGCGCGCCCACTGATGCTCATATCGGGGCTGGCATCGCCCCTTGGGGCGGCTCGTAGCGGGACCGGACGCATATGAGCGATTTCATGGAATCGATGTACTAGTGTGCTTTCGAAGATGGTGAGGAGGGGGGATTGGCGACGAGCCTCGAAACGAGAGGCTGCTAAGGAAACGTCTGAGGCCCGCTGATCGGCGCGGAATTGCTCTTTGAGATCTTCAGTCAGCGTTATGAAGCGACTCGACCATCGTCACCTCAAATCTGCCATTCGAGGAATGGACGAGCGTCTTCGGAAATCAACGTCTGACCGGCGCCCTGCTCGATCGCCTCACCCACCATGTCCATATTCTGGAGCTGGACGGCGAGAGCTACCGGCTGAAACAGTCGAAGGCCTCCCCTCTGTGCGCCGTTTGATAGGCGGGCAGGGGCCCCGGTCAGTCGGCTGGCCCCTCGACTGAGACGCCTCAAGCGCGCCGCGGCTCAAAAATCGACTGGACTTCTGCCGCAAAGGACGCATTGCTATGGGTGCCGGCCGGTGGACATGGCCACCCGGTGAAACACTCAGGGCTCGCCTCGCGGATGTGCGGGGCTTTGGGTCGTGCGAGCGTCAATTCCGGCGCCGCGCACCAACGGAGCCCAAACGATGTCGACCCTTTCCATAAAATCCCGGAACACGAAGAGCGCCGCACCTAAGAAGGGGAGCGCCCAATCGAAGACGGCATCCCGGCGTAAGGTCACGTCTCCTGCTGCCAACGCCAAGAAACCGACGCGATCTGTTGAATCGAGGGCCGAGCGAGTCGCCGCCGCCAAGACGTTGAGGAAGGCTGACGAACCAAGGGCGGAGCGAGTGACCAAGCAGGAGCGCGTGCTCACCCTGCTGAGCCAATCCGAAGGGGCCAGCATCGAAGAAATGATGCAGGCGACCGACTGGCAGCAGCACAGCGTGCGCGGGTTCCTGGCGGGCACGGTGAAAAGGAAGCTCGGCTTTTCGCTAACATCCTTGAAGCCCAACGGGGGCG
>JALZAY010000265.1 GCA_030948025.1 Pseudomonadota bacterium | reverse complement strand
CTTCCGAATAGGGCTTCGTCATTCATCCTGGCCTCCTCCCAGCCAGAATCTTGAATCACGACAAAGCTCGCTTGGGGATCCCACCCGATTCTGTCACAGTGGATAACGCACTAGCACGGCGATCGGTGAGATTGATGATCTCTCCCTGCCCGACTCCATCGATGGCGGAGTGGGGCTCTTCGACAAAACTTTTCAGGCCTTCGGAAAGCCAGTGATACCGGCGAGCCTGCTTGCGGTCGCCATTCATTCCCTGCTGGACTACGACCCACTGGCCATCATTGGTCACGATGAATCCGTGCAGATAGAGATCAAAGCCATCCTGCACGGCGGCGCTGTCCACCTTGGCGACGAGCCGGCTTGTGTTCGCGAGCGCCGATCCGTCAAAGCCCACCCGCTCCCCGATTGCTACGAGCTCCTGCGGCGTTTGCCGGGAATGTTTGCCGCGGCCGCCACAGACATGAATCCCAAGCTCATTCGAGAGCGAAGCCAAGCCCCGCTTCAAGGCGCCGATCACGCTCGTTGTGATGCCCGAGGAATGCCAATCCATGCCCATCACTGCGCCAAAGGATTGGAACCAGAATGGGTGGGCAAGGCGGCGCAGCAGCTCGTCGCGGCCATATTGATGGACAATCGCTTCGCTCATCACGCCGGTCCGCGAGAGGGGCACATATCCCAGCTCGTCGACAATCAGGACCTTAAATCCAGCGAGTTGCCGTTGCAGGCGAAGTAACCGCTTCTCGTCGCGAGCCTCCAGCAGTTCATGGACGAGAGCCGAAGCAGTGTTGAAGCCAACCGACAGCCCCCTCTGGCAGGCCGCCAGACCAAGCCCGAGACCGATGTTGGCTCGTTGCACGGTCTGGAGTTGTCTGTGGTATAAAGCAAATACCGTTTGGCCCGCGTGACGCCGACATAGAAGAGGCGCTCATTCGGGACGAAGCGACGCGGCAGCAGTCCAAAAGCGGAAATCCTATGTTCGGTGATAGTTTCCCTGTCTCCACGTGAACCGAATAGCAAAACGCGGACTGATAAGTGTCAAACCGAAGCTGTCACGCGACGATGCTGGGCAGGCATTCGCCACTGAACTGCGCGCTCTCGGCGCTGAGGCGGAATTCGTCTGATTAATAAAGGGAAGCAAAACGGCGCGCGGAGGCCATTCATGAACCCCGAGCTAGAGCATTTGACGTTTCATTTGGCCGATGTCTCGATCCACGCGGTCGCGGCGGGTCCGCAGGATGGTCCCTTGATCATCCTCTTACATGGATATCCGGAATTCTGGTGCGGCTGGCGAGCCCAAATCGGACCGCTCGCTGAAGCCGGTTTTCGCGTCGCCGTTCCCGATCAGCGCGGCTACAATCAAAGCAGCAAGCCGAAGGATTGGCGCGCCTATGAGGTGCCGCGTCTTGTTGGCGACGTGCTCGGCATCGCCGGCCGCCTCGGGCGCGAACGATTCCTTCTTGCGGGCCATGATTGGGGGGGAATCGTCGCCTGGGCTTGCGCCATGGCGCATCCGGACCGCATCGACCGCCTCGCGATTTTAAATGCGCCGCACCCAAGCGTGTTCAAGAATTATATGCGCACGCATCCGGCCCAAGTTTTGCGCAGCTCTTATATGCTTTTCATGCAGCCGCCTTGGCTACCCGAATTCCTGTTTAAGGCCGCGAATTTCCGCCTCATGACGGCGACACTCACCCGAACGAGCCGTCCGGTGACTTTTTCGGAACAGGACTTTGAAAATTATCGCGAGGCGTGGCGGCAGCCCGGAGCGCCGGCGGGCATGATCAACTGGTACCGCGCGCTGCGCACCAGTGGCAAACCCATGGGCAACCCCACGGTCGAACTTCCCGTAAAAATTCTTTGGGGCGCGCAGGATCGTTTTCTTGCGAGCGAAATGGCGGAATTGAGCCTGGGTTACTGTCCGAAAGGCCGATTGACGCTGCTGCCCGAAGCGGGCCATTGGCTCCAGCATGAGGAGCCCGCCGCCGTTTCCCATGCGCTGAAGGAGTTCTTTGCGGCGCGGGACTGAGGGATTGAGAGCCGGGTAGGGCTCATGATTGACCTGTGGGGTGTATGCCTTGGGGACCTGGATTCGAACCAAGATTAACGGAGTCAGAGTCCTAAAATCCTTGGTTTCAGCACCCTTCAGAGCGTTTCGCCGTCTTTCTCAAATCACTGAAATATATGATGTTGGAAAAACGGGCTCGCGAGACCCGGGTACAGGGGTTTGGGGCAAAATGTAGCGAAAAAAATTGACACATCGCGATCTGGTTGGGAACCTGCATGAAGCTGCACCGGGGCGGATGTGCCGTTCGCAGCGTGCGATGACCCAATTCGAAGGGTAGAGCGATGTCTCACGGACTTGTAGAAAGCCATCGCCGCTCGGGGGATGCCGCGTCATCAGCCGACGAGCACTCTCTTCGCAAAATGAGAACAAATATGGAACATACTCTCCTCCAAGCTCGTTACCAAGGACATGAGCACGCCCATTACCCGTCCCGGTATCGAGGAGCTTCGCGAGCGCATCCAGCGCCTCGAGGGCGCGGCCTCGCATCTTTGTGCGCCAAACAACTACTGCCGCCGCTACCGGCCTGCGGCGCGCCATCCAGAGCCTGTTGATACGTCGACAAGTCATGTCGGGTTTCGGTGTATCGTGAGAGTTCCAAAACGATTTTGAGTGCCAGAGCGAGCAACATTGATTCAAGATCAGGCCCCAATGCGCAATGTTGATTCAAAAATCAGCCCCTTCCGATTCGATTGTTGCCCATTATTGTCGCGCAGCTGCTCGTCGGCGACTTTTGCAACACTATCTGCCACGAGGAGACATCGCGCGCGATGGGTTGCCCGTCGCGCGACACCAATCGTGGCTAAACCGGTACCCCCCTCCATGATGATACCGGTCGCCGCGGAGTGGTGATTACGTCCGGTTAGGAGCGCCGCGCGGGTGGGGGAGCACAGCGCCGTGGTGTGGAACTGCGTGTACCGGAGACCCTCGTTAGCGAGTCGATCCATGGTCGGCGTCGGAACCGGTCCGCCAAATGTGCTGCTTGCGCCGAAACCTACATCGTCGGTTAGGATGAGCAGGATATTCGGGGCATCTTTGGGCGCCTTGACCTCCGGTGGGAAATCCTTGGTGGACTCCCCGACTGTGCGACCGATGTGTCCTTTGAAGGGTTGCTCTGGCAGGGGCAGCACATCTTGCGCCCGCACCGGTAGCGCAAAAGCTGCAGTGAGCGCGACGGTCGCGATAGCGAGCGAGCTCCTAGTCATGTTTGACTCCCTTCGGACTTTGTCACGTTGCAGATCAGCGCCAGAGTGTACCAGCGCCACCGCGACAGAAATGTGGCGGCGGCCACGGCGAGCTGCCGAAGCCGCTCGCGATCCCAGGGCTCCGAAGCGTCAGCCCGCAGCCATATGAAGTCCCGGAGGGGCGAGGGTGTTCTACGCCGCTCTCCTAGCCCGAGAATACCGGGCCAGCCTCAAAAATCGACTGGACTTCTGCCGCAAAGGACGCATTGCTATGGGTGCCGGCCGGTGGACTTGATACCCCCTGGCGCGCTGAGGGCTCGCCCCGCGATTTGCGGGGCTTTGGGTCGTGCGAGCGTCAATTCCGGTGCCGCGAACCACGAGCCCAAGACCATGTCGACCCTTTCCATCGAAAAGTCCCGAAACCCCAAAAACGGCGCACCCAAAAAGGGGAGCGCCAAATCGCATGCGCCATCGCGGCGAAAGGTCACGTCTCCTGCTGCCAACGCCAAGAAGCCGACGCGATCTGTTGAATCGAAGGCCGAGTGAGTCGCCGCCGCCAAGACGCTGAGGAAGGCTGACGAACCAAGGGCGGAGCGAGTGACCAAGCAGGAGCGCGTGCTCACACTGCTGAGCCAACCCGAGGGGGCCAGCATCGAAGAAATGATGCAGGCGACCGACTGGCAGCAGCACAGCGTGCGCGGGTTCCTGGCGGGCACGGTGAAAAGGAAGCTCGGCTTTTCGCTAACATCCTTGAAGCCCAACGGGGGCGTTCGCCGCTACCGCATCGAAACGCGGCGCGGTCGGTGACATGGAAAAACGGGCGATCGATGTCGCAAAGGCGCTCGTGCGGCTCTCGGAGGTGACCATCTTCGAGCTGCGCGGCGAGTGGCGGCGGCTTCATCGCATGCCGCCGCCGATGCGGC
>JALZAY010000087.1 GCA_030948025.1 Pseudomonadota bacterium | reverse complement strand
TCCATGGCGTCGTGCGCTGGCGCCGCATCGATCTGGCGCAATGGGTCTTTGAAGAGTTTCGGGTTTCGATCTCAAAGCAAACGCTGAGTCGCGAGCTGCGGAACATGGGCACACGCCAAGCTCTCGGGCCCGGCCGCGCCATCACGCGCGTCCCAGGACGAAGCTCGCATCGGGCAGAAAAACGAGATCACCCGCCGCTGGGCAAAGCGCGGGACCAGGCCTCCTGCGCTCGTCGAAGGACGCGCCAAGCGACCAGAGGACGAGTTCGGCCTCCATCTTCGGCGCCATTTGCCCCACCGGGGGAAAAGGTGCCGGACTCGTTCTTCCCTCTTGCAACAGCGAGGCGATGGCGCTCCATTTGGCGGAAATCTCAGCTGCGGTGGCGCCCGGCGCTCATCCGCTCGTTCTTCTCGATCAGGCCGGGTGGCATGTCTCGAAGAAGCTTCCTGTCCCATTACACTCTTGCCGTTGCCGCCGAAGTCACCCGAGCTCAACCCGGTGGAAAATATCTGGCAATTCATGCGCGACAACTGGCTCTCCAATCGCGTCTTCAACTCCTACGACGACATTCTCGACCATTGTTGCTGCGCCTGGAACAAGCTCATCGACATGCCCTGGAAAATCATCTCCATCGGAACAAGAGAGTGGGCCTACCGGTCATGATCAACGAGATTTGGTATAACTCATTGGTTTCATTGGTGAGCGCGATGGGATTCGAACCCATGACCTCCTGATTAAAAGTCAGATGCTCTACCAACTGAGCTACGCGCTCCTTAAGGAGCGTGGTTGGAGTAGCCGCATCGACGCGACGGGTCAATAGATGCGAAAATCAGCTAGCATAATCGGCAAACGCGGCCAGCGCGGCGAAAACGATCACCGAGATCAAAGTTGTCCATGCAGCCTTGCCGACAAGCCGCGGCGCGACCGGCGCGCCTGGATCGGTCCCAGCGGCGATATCGCCGGTTTCATGCTGCGAGCGGACACCCAAGGGGAGCACCGCGAACAGGACGGTGAACCAGATGGTCAAAAAAACCGCCCCCCCACGGGGATCGAAAAAGGTATGTCCGGCCTCAGCCTTTCGCCGTAATTTTTGCACGCCAACCGGTTCGAGTCCGCGCGCCGCCACTGTTGCCATTTGGCCACGCTGCAATCAAAACCGGTTCCGCCATGCCTCGGCCTCTTGCAAGCAAGCCCCTGCGCGCTGACTATCGCTAGAAAATGTTATTCCCCTTCTGATTCGCTTGACGCAACTCTTTTCACTATTCGGGAAACACACTATGCGCCATCACTTTCAGGCCGTGGCCGGCGCGGCAGGGCTTTTGCTTGCCGCGACCGGCGCGCCCTTGCGGGCTTATGAATACCAGCAGATTTTTGGCCAGCCCTTGGTCGGCATGGAAGGCCGTCCGCGCGCTGTCGCCCCGCCGCGCGAACTCGTCGCCTACAATGGCCGCTTTGCGCCCGGCACGATTATCATTTCGACGGGGGAACGCCGTCTTTATTACATCCTGCCGGGGAATCAGGCGGTCAAATATGGCATCGGGGTCGGCCGCCCCGGGTTCGAATGGAGCGGCACCCGGAGGGTTGCGATGAAACGCGAATGGCCGTCCTGGATGCCGCCCTCCCAAATGCTGCGCCGCCGTCCGGATCTGCCGCGTTTCATGCCCGGGGGGCCGGAAAATCCGCTTGGCGCGCGTGCCATGTATCTTGGCGGCACGTTTTACCGCATCCACGGCTCGAATGAACCACAAACGATCGGCCAGGCGGTCTCGTCCGGCTGCATTCGCATGACCAACGACGACGTCGTGGACCTCTATGATCGCGTCAAGGTCGGCACCCGCGTGGTCGTTTTGCGCTAATCCTACAGTTGTCATTGACGGGGTAGAATCGCGGATCAACCGCCGGCCTACGCCATGGCGCCGGATCGCCCGCGTAGTCCGCCAATTGCCAACCCTTCTTGCGCGCGACGCCGATGCGGCCTTCGCGAAGGAGAACAACCGCTCGGCGCGGCTCCGCGCGCCGAAACACCCTACCAATCCGCTCCTTCAGGCCCGCGCATTCCCCAAACCAAGGAAGCGACGAACCCGATCCTTTCGAACCCGCCATCTCCCCCTCCCCCGAATTACCGATAAGGGAATGCCATCCTCATAGAAATTACAACTGTAGTACTAGCCGCCTGCCGCCAGTTTTTTGGCAACCTCGCGCTTGATAGCCAGCGCGCCGCGCGAAAGCCCAGCGTCGCTCGCCTTCAACAAAAAAGCATCGAGGCCGCCGCGATGTTCAACCGTGCGCAGCGCCGAGGCGCTCACGCGCATGCGGACTTTGCGCTGCAACAGATCGGACATTAACGTCACATTGCAGAGGTTCGGCAAAAACCGCGTTCGCGTTTTGTGGTTCGAATGGCTGACCAGATTACCGGTCTGCACGGCCTTGCCGGTCAATTCACAACGGCGAGACATTCGCTTTTCCTCGCTATCCTTCGACCGATCAGAAGACTCGTACCCGGTGAGGCCGAATAGGCCGACGGGCGAGTCTTCCATTGCGCAGGATGGAACGAGACGTCTCTTAGGCTAGGGTCCGGGCGGCGTCAAGGCCGGGCGGCGGAAATCCCGGAGAGATCGCGTGAAGAAGTGCGTGACAAGCAGGTCAAAGTGCTGATTCTGTCGTGATCCTCTGATTCGATTTGCGGACGACGGCGATGGCTTATGTGCCGTTGCGCGGCCAGTTCTTCATTGTTGGCGCCATCGTCTTGTTCTTGATGTGGGGGCTGTTCGCTGTCCGCCCTCTTACCGGCCCCCTGATTGGAGCGCCATGATAGCTAGTTCCCAATGACCCCTGGCGCTCGCATCGCCGCGGCGATCGAAGTTGTGGTAGAAATCGAAGCCCGCAAAAGGCCCCCCGCCGATGCCCTGAAGGATTGGGGTTTCTCGCACCGGTTCGCGGGCTCGAAAGACCGTGCCGCGATCGCCTCGCTCGTGTTTGACGCGCAGCGAAAACGCGCTTCGTCCGCGTTCATCATGGGCGGCGAAACGCCCCGCGCGTGCGTGCTTGGCGCCTTACGTCAGGTGCAGGATATGAGCGCCGGCGCGCTGGCGGCGCTCTGTTCGGGCGAGGGGCATGCGCCACCCCCACTCAACGAAGGAGAAGCAGAACGGCTTTGGGCCGGAGACCTGACCGGTGCGCCAAGTTTTGTCGCGGGCGATTTTCCCGCGTGGCTGGAGCCTTCGTTGGCCGCGGTCTTCGGGCCGGCCGTCGTCGAGGAGATGAGCGCGCTTGCCACGCGCGCACCTGTCGACCTGCGTGTCAACACATTAAAAACGACGCGCGAAAAGGTGCTCGCGAGTCTCGCGTATCTGCGCGCGGCTCCAACGCCGTATTCCCCTTCGGGGTTGCGTTTGCCTCTGGCGCCGGACGGGCGCGGCCCGGCGCTTGCGGCCGAGCCCGCCTACATCAAAGGCCTCACCGAAATTCAGGACGAAGGCTCGCAGCTCGCCGCGATTCTTGCCCTCGCAAAACCAGGCGAACAAGTGCTCGATCTTTGCGCGGGCGCGGGCGGCAAAACCTTGGCGCTTGCCGCGTCGATGCAAAACAAGGGTCAGATCCACGCGACCGACCGCGATGGGGCAAGACTCATGCGGAGCATTGCCAGACTCGAACGCGCCGGGGTGCGTAACGTGCAGTTGCATGCGCCGCGCGGGAAAAACAATGTGCTCACTGGTCTCGAAGGGCGCTGCGATCTTGTTTTCGTTGATGCGCCATGCACCGGCACGGGCACCTGGCGGCGCAGTCCGGACGCGAAATGGCGGATAAGACCGGGCGCCCTGGCGATCCGTATCGCGGAGCAGGACCGCGCACTGGAAGAGGCCGCGCGTTTCGTCAAACCGCGCGGCCGGATTCTTTATGCGACTTGTTCGGTTCTGCGCGAGGAAAACGAAGACAGGCTCGCGGCGTTTCTTGGCTCTCATGCAGACTATAAAAGCCTTCCGGCGCTGGAGCTGACGGAGATGGCGCGGATGCCTGGCCTTGGGCCGTTCGCTTCGCGATTTGGTTTTGGTCTGCGTCTCACTCCGCTGACGAGCGGCACCGATGGCTTCTTCATCGCCATGCTCATGCGTGGCTAGAGCACGATCGTTTCAAGCGAGCAGGAATTTCGAATATTGCGCCTGTGCCGTGGCGGAGCAGTCTCGCCGGCGCGGTTTGGCAAGTGCTTTTTGTTGCTTTCCCCTAGCTTTGTGGAAATCGCTTGCCTCAACGGCGAGGCCGAGGCCGTGCACCGGATCAATCGAAAAAAATGCGGCTGATGACCCCGCTATCAAGTCGGCAGGGGACTTGCCGGTTGCCGCTGTTTTGGGCAAAGTCAGGGTTTGCGTTCAAGTAACCCGGCATGGGAGACCGCGCGGGTGAATATTTTGCGGCTCGTGCTGTTGGGCCTTGCTGCCCTTGCCGGGATAGTTACCGGCGCGGCCCTTCTGGAAAAGGCGATCCGGCCGGAAACGTCGTCCGCGCCCTTGATCGCAACGGCGTCCCCGCGCCCGGGCGAGCCGTGGACGTCACCTGATGAAATCGGCGCCGCCCGGCGCGCTTTTGAGGAAAAGCTCAAAACGGCGCCAGAATACGCAACTTTCTTCGACCGCCTGAAAACTGTCTTTCCTTCGGAATACGAGTCTTTTCTCGCGGCCTTTGCCCAGCGTTCCGCAGCAAACGGCGAGATTGCAAGCGCCGAGCTGCTTATGGCGGAAGCCGCCCGCTCCTTGCGCCTTTCACGCGGGATTCTGGCGGCCAAAGCCGGCAGGCAGGCTCTGGAACATATTTTTGAATTGCATTTCGCAATGTTGCGCGCGCTCGCGGCCAAGGATCCGCACCTATGCGTCAATTTTCTCTATGGCGGCGAGAGCCCCGGTTTTTTTGAATTTTCGGCGCAAAATCGTGGTCTTGTCGCCGCCCTGGCAATTGCCGGCATCGACGCCATCCATGATGGCGAAATCAAGCAGATCGAGAGGCCGGCACCGACCGGGACGGATTTCGACGCGCTCGAAAAGGCATTGCGCGCTAATGGTCTCGACACCCCGGAAATCGAAGCGCTTCTCGACGGCAAGGCCGGCGATCCACCCATCGACGCCGCGAAAATGTGCCGTGCCGGTCAGGTCTATCTCGAAACCCTCGCCGCGATGCCAGAGTCCACCCGGTTGCGAATTTACGGTCTAGCTGTCGAACTCATGGCGCGATCGTGATTGCAACCGGCGGTTCATTTGGAATCCGCCAATATTTTAATCAGGTTTACGCGGGAAAATTGAAGCCTCGCCGTACTGCCGCCGCAAGTTTCGTATGTGCTCGCCAAACTGGGTGGCCTTGAGTTGGCGGCCGAAGCGAATTTACGGGGGAAGCCGCATGCCGCAAGGATTCAAAGCGCGCCGCGAGGAAATCGAAGCCCGCCTCGAACATGCCGAAAAGACGCTTTCCGCAACACGAAATTCGGCGAGCGGCCACAGCCGCGCGGTCCTGCTTCATCTCGAACGGGAAATTCACGCGAGCAAAAAGGATTTGGCATCGCTTGACGCACAATCGGCGGGCTCGGGCAGCGCCAACGCGTCTGGAGATTCCCAACTGTAGCCATGGCCTTCGGGGGCCCGCTTGTGCCGCTTATTGAAAGATCTTCGCGGCGTTTTCGAGGGTCTTCCACACGCCCCAGGCGAGCGGAATTCCGACCAATGCCCAGGCGATGAACGCCTTGGCATCGAGACCCCCCCGGCCGATTCCATAGGCGCCCGTCGCACCAAGAGCCTGGCCGCGCACCGAGGGGATTTTTTCCCCTTTCTCCTTCATGTGCCACTTGGCGTGAACCGGCCGGATCAACGCGTTGCAAATGAATCCGGCGACGAGGAGACAGGCAAGAACATAAAAGATCCGGTCGTAGACATGGTCGCGCGGAACGCCTTGGGTCACGCGCGTGTCATGCAGGAAATTGACAATCACCGGACCGGCGATCCCCGCAGTCGACCACGCGGTGAGCAAACGGCCATGGATCGCGCCGACGAATCGCGTGCCGAACATGTCCGCGAGATAGGCGGGCACGGTGGCAAATCCGCCGCCGTACATCGAGGCGATGATGCAAAACGCGGCCGCGAAAACCGCCACCGCCTTCATGCCCGCGAGAGTGGGTGCGATGGCGTAACAAAGCACGCCGAGCACGAAGAACACAAAATAGGTCGTCTTGCGGCCGATCGAATCGGAAAGCGTCGCCCAAAAAAATCTGCCGCCGATGTTGAACAAGGAGAAGAGGCCGACAAAGCCGCCGCCTATCGCCGCGGCCAATGTTTTTTGCGCATCGGAGAACTGCGTGAAACCGGCCGACGGATCACGGAACAGAGTGCCGCCGAATGTCTCCCGCAACATCGGCGATGCCGCGCCGATGATCCCGATTCCAGCCGAAACATTGAGGCAAAGAACCGCCCAGATCAGCCAGAATTGCGGAGTCTTATGCGCGTCCCTCAGATGGACGTTGTTTGTCGTGATCATGGCCTTTTGAACCGAGGACGGCGTCCAGCCGTCCGGGCGCCAGCCGTCCGGGGGCAGCCGGTAGCCGAAGGCGCCGGCGATCATGTAAACGAAATAGCCGAGGCCAAGGACGACGAAGGTTTGAGCGGTGAGCGTGCCGAGGGTCTTGTCCCAGAATGTCGTCGCGGCGCCCGCGCAGGCCGGTACCTTGGCGCCGATCGCGGTCCCAACCGAACGTGACAATGGCAACCAGAAAACGCTGAATCCATAAGCCATGCCAATGCACAAATGAATGGCGAGGGCGGCGGGCGGCACCAGCCACCGGTTGAATCCCGCCTTCGCAACGATTCTTTCGCGGCTAAGAATTCCGCCGCTCGCGGCGGCGGTGCCGTCCATATTGCCGGTCGTGTACATAGGCATTGCCCCCGATACTTGCCGCGTCAACATCCCTCTGCGGCGTCGACTACCGCCCGCGAAACTATTTCGAAAAAATGACGCGATAAAGACGCCCGATCGCCGTCGATGCGCATCGCGCCAAATGCCAAGTTAACAAATGTGGCCGGGAAGAACAACAGGCGTCGTCGTTGCCGCAGGCCCCATGTCACTTCATGATAAGCACCGGACACTGGGCGAGTTGCATGATGCGATCCGCGCGGCTCCCGACCACTCGCTCGTACAATGCCGAATGGCCTGTCGCCCCAATGACGAGCAAATCCACGTTGAGATCGGTGGCAAGCTTGACGATGTCGCGCACCGGATGCCCCGCCACGACATGGGTATGCAGTTTCACATGGCTTTCTTCCGCCATCGCACGTGCGCGCTGGACGACGCCGTGGAAACGACGTGCAGCGGTTCCCGTTTCTTCTCTCACCTCTTCGATGAATTCAGGCATGTAGTCGATCTCTTCGACCGAAACCATGTGAAGCTCCGAATTGTTCTGCTTCGCGACCGCAAGCGCAAGGGACAGGGCATGAAACGCGTGTTCCGAGCCGTCATTGGCGTGCAGGATCTTGGCGAACATCGCCCGCCTCCCAGATTATTCGGCCTTCCTGACAAGTTGCGGAAGCCTTGTCACGGGCGCCTGCTGCTGACCAGCCATATCTTCCCTTTCCGTCTTGGGCAACAAATGGCGTGGCAGGTAGAAGGCGTTGGCGATCACCGTCGGGATCACGGCGCTCCCGATCACGGCCGCTACCAGAGCCGAATATTGACTCTTATCGATGATTCCATGGGACAGGCCAAATAAGGACGAGATCGTTCCGAAGGTGAGGCCCGTCGCCATCAGGAGGGTCGTGTACATGGCCTCCTTGTTAGGCGCGCCGAAGAGCTTCGTCACCGGGTAGACACCAATGATTTTTGTAGCAACTTTGACAATGAGGAAAAAGACAAAGGCGGAAGGCGCGGCGATAAGCGCGGGTATTGAGACGAACGACCCCGCACGGATGAAATAGAACGGCGTCAGTAATCCGAATGTCAGCGTCCGCAATCGTCTGACCAAGGCGTGATCCTTGCCAACGGTCCCAGCAAGCACCATTCCGATAAGGTAGGCGGGAAGGACGGCTTCGCTGCCGGCCCAACCAGCTAGCGCCCCCATTCCAAGCAGGCAGAGAAGCAAAAATTTCGTTTCGATCTCCGAAGGCCGCCCGCCATAGAGTTTAAACAAGCGGGGCATCGCCCATGGCAGGATCACAATGGCCGCCATACCGGCAACAAGGAATATCGCGGTCTTTGCCGTGAACGGCGCAAAAATGAGGCCCAGCGCCACGACAGTTCCAAGATCGGTGATGAAGCAAGCGGCAAGGATTGTCTTGCCGTAATCTGTTACGTTGAGGCCGAATTCCAACATCACGGCATAGACAACCGCGACCGAAGTGGTCGACATGGCGACGCCGGCGAGCCAGCTCGGCATGACTTCCCATCCGAGCAAATAATGAGCCGCCGCCGCGCAACCGAGAAAAGGGAACGAGAAGCTCGCGAGCCCAACCGCGGCCGCCTCTTTCCACTTGAGCTTGAAGACCTTCGGGTCGAGTTCGGCACCGGCGCGAAACGTCAGGACGATCGCGCCGATCCCCGCGAGAAACTTGACCCAGGGTTCGTCGGTTCCGAGTACTGCCGGGCCGAAAGCCAAGCCGAGGATCAATTGAGCAATTGTTCCGACGGCGATTTCGGACAATGCCGTCGATACGCGCAGCCAGATCGAGAAGAGGGTCGCAACCACGGCAAGACCCAGCCAAAGTGCTGCAAGTGCCCATACACTGGTCATGTTTTTTATCCTGTCAATTAAGGGGTCGTTCGTCTGTCGTGCACGGTCGAGCCCGGCGAGCCTCACGCACCATCCGCCGGATCAAGACCATGCTTGCCGGTTGCGAATCTGTGCGAAAGAACTCGGAAAACCGCACTGCTTGGCAGATAAACGAAAAAACTCCCGCTAGTTGCTGTTGCACGGCAGGAGTCATCAGCCTCTTCGGCGATTTGGGGAACCCCATCCCCTTTTTTCGATGATCAATTCTATTCGAGAATCAAGCGATGGTAAGACTATCAAATTTTTCGCAGATGACGAGGACGAAAATCATCAGCAGGAGAGCGTAGGCTGTCTCAGAAACGTTGACGAATGGTTTACCCTGGAACCGGGAAACCAGTAACGCGGCTTCACGAGCGCTTTCGGTGATGATCCGCCTATGTCTTTGTTCTCTCACATGATATTATCCAAAAAGTCCCGATCCTGCCTAAACAATCGGCGGCAGTTCCCTTCAAGCCCTGCGGGTTGCTGGCCGCTCCGGCGGTGACCATGAAACCCGCCACAGAATCGCCAAGGCCGCGCCTTGTAGCAGGACGGAGACAGCGGTGAGCGCCGGCACGGACCAGTCGTAAAGCACGCCGAGCAAACTGCTCCCGGCGAACCAGGCGAGACCATAGGCGGCGTTGAAAATGCCATAGGCGGTGCCCCGTTGCGAAGCAGGCGCGAGCGGCGCGATTGCCGCGCGCATCACCGATCCCTGGGCGCCCATGCCGATGCCCCACAACACCATGCCGGTCATCGCCGCGGCCGGGCCACCAAGGAAGGCGAGGGGGGCGCTGAGCGCCGAGGCGCAAGTGGCAAGGACCATCGCGCCGATGCCGACCTTGTCGAACAGGCGGCCGAGGAGGAGAGCGGCCATCGCGTCGGCCGCCATGGCGAGCGAATAAAGGACGGGGATCCAGACCGGCGCGATCAAACCGGTCTTGCCGAAATGAAACGCGATCAACGGAAAGTCGGCATAGCCCGCCGCGATCAAGGCCGCGGCGGCGGCGTAGACCCAGAAACGGCGCGGCAAATGGCCAGCCGTCAAATCGGGGGGCGCCACATCGAGATCGCGCGGACGCGGATAGAAATGGCGGGCGGCGAAGAGCACCATCATCGCAAGCACGGCGGGGATCGCCAATATGGCGAATGCGCCCTGATAGCCGCCCTTTAAATAAAGCGCGGCGCCAACGATCAGGGGCCCGAGAATGGCGCCGGTCTGATCGAGCGCGCCGTGCAGGCCAAAACCCCAGCCGAGTCCGGTTTGACTTCCCGCGTGCGACAACATCGCGTCGCGCGCCGGGACGCGGATCCCCCTGCCTGCCCGCTCGGCGACGATCAGGAGAACCGCAAGCTCCCAGCGCCCGGTCAACGCAAGGAGCGGCACGGCCAATAGATTGACGCAATAACCGATGATGGTGATTAGCCAATAGCTGCCGGTGCGATCGCTGAGATAGCCCGAGACAAGCCGCAACGCGTAGCCGAGGAACTCGCCAAATCCCGCGACAACGCCGACGACGGCGGCGCTCGCTCCGAGGACGCCAAGGTAAGGGCCGGTGACGCTGCGCGCGCCTTCATAAGTCATGTCGGCGAATAGGTCGGCGACGCCAAGCAGCACGATGAACCGCACGGCACTGCGGCGGGGAAGGCCGGTGCTGGCGGGCGCGGTCTCGCTCATTATTGTCATTCTCCGTGCGTTTAGCGGGACGAAGAGGGCAGGGCCACAAGGCTACCTGATCAGCCGGTGATCGATTCAGGGCGATTGGATCGTGTTTCAGGGATCGCCATCACGCTTGGCAAGGCGCGAAACGGTTTCCTCGATAGGCCGGGCGAGCGCGCGTATCAGGTTCGCGATGGCCGCAATGTCGTCAAGATGGGCGTGCGGCAAAGCCAACGGCAGACCGTCTGCCGCGTCGGTCGCGAGCGCGGCGATCGTTGGGTCCTCTGGGTTGAGAAAAGGCTTCGCGTTCGCCGTGCGATGGACCTCGATTTTTGCGTGCGCATCGCGCTTGTAGCCCTCGACGAGAATGAGATCGGCCGGGCTCATGCGCCGCAGAAGTTCGGCAAGGCCGGGCTCTTTGGCCCCGCGCAATTCATGCATGAGCGCGAAGCGCCGGGACGAGGCGACGAGGACCTCGCGCGCGCCGGCCTCGCGATGGAGATAGGAATCCTTGCCGGGCTGATCGACATCGAACGCATGATGCGCGTGCTTGAGCGTCGAGACCGTGATGCCGTGTTCGCGCAAATAGGGGATCAGCTTGACGATCAAGGTCGTCTTGCCCGCGCCGCTCCACCCGGCAAGGCCGATCACCCGCATGGTTCGAAACTCCGCGGAGGTTTGCTGGAAACAGAGGCGCGCATCCGCTACCCTCCTTTACGCCAGGTTTCGCGCCGGTAGAGGGCGCGAAAAATCCGCATTTCCTTTGTTGTCATGAGTCTATAGCATTTTGAGGCGCACTTGAAATCTTGACCGCGAACTCGTGCCCAGAAAGGCTTTGAGTGATGAGCAATAATCCTGATCAAATCGCCGCAGAGTTTAACAGACGGTATGAGAGGGCGTGGAACGAAAACGGGCGACAAAAGTAATCCAACTTTATACGCACGATAGTGTGCTCGTGGGCTACATCACGGCTGTTGGCCGCTCCGAAATTACCGACCTCCTTCAAGGGATTTTCGCGCAAGGGTGGACCGGCATCAAGGTAAGAGCAGTGAACGCTCGCCGCGTAGGAGATGTTATTCTGGTCGCTAACGAGTATACGGCAATCGGTTCCGGCACCAAAGCCGGGGAAACGTTAGGTGGGAAGTCCAGTCATGTATTGATCAATGTCGACGGTGAATGGCTTTCTACCATGCACACAGCCGTTTGAATCAATGCCTTGTTAGGAAATTCCCGACTAAAGCGAGACTTCCACGACCGACATTTGCTCCGTCGCAATACACTGCCAACATTCCTTGGATTTCCAGGCTCATGCCCCGCCTCGCTGTTTCCGTCGAACGCTTTCCTATCCTCGACAATTTTGTGATCTCGCGCGGTGCGAAGGCGGAGGCGGCCGTGGTCGTGGCCACGATCGAGGACGGAGCTTGCCGGGGGCGCGGCGAAGGCGTTTCCTATGCGCGCTACGGCGAGTCGGTCGATTCGGTCCTCTCCCAAATCGGTTCGATTCGTCCGGCGATCGAGGCGGGCTTGGATCGCGTCCTTTTGCAAATCCTTCTTCCCCCGGGCGCCGCCCGCAACGCCATCGACTGCGCGCTTTGGGATTTGGCGGCCAAGCAAAGCGGCGTTCCGGCCCATGTGCTCGCGGGCGTCGCGCCGCCGGCGCCGGTCACGACCGCCTTCACGATCTCGGTGGGCACTCCGGACGAAATGGCACAGGCGGCAGCCTTGGCACGCGCGCGGCCGCTGTTGAAAATTAAACTCGCGGGCGAAGGCGATGCGGCGCGGCTCGTTGCTGTGCGCGCCGCCGCGCCCGATGCAACCCTCATCGCCGACGCCAACGAGGCCTGGGCGGAAGCCGGTCTCGAACGCAATCTCGAAGCCTGCGCCAAGGCCGGCGTGGCCTTGGTCGAGCAGCCGCTTCCGGCGGACCAGGATTCGGCGCTTGCCAAAATCGAACATATCGTCCCCATTTGCGCCGACGAGAGCGTTCACGATCGCACCGGGCTCGAAGATCTGCGCGCGCGCTACGACGCGATCAATGTCAAGCTCGACAAGACGGGGGGGCTTACCGAGGCGTTGGCCCTGGTGAAGCAGGCCGAAGGCCTCGGCTTCGAACTCATGATCGGCTGCATGGTTGCAAGCTCGCTCGCGATGGCCCCAGCGCTTCTGCTCACGGCCCACGCGTGTTTCGTCGATCTCGACGGACCCCTTCTGCTCGTGTGGGACCGGCCGGATGGACTTGTTTATGAAGGCTCGATCGTTCACCCGCCCGCGCGCAAATTATGGGGGTGAGGCATGATCATGCGCATGGTCATGGATCATGTCTCGATCCGCCGCTTGAGCGCCGCCGCGCAAAGCGCGAGCACGAGGCCCGCCATGGCGAACCCCGCCATGGAGCCAAGGCCGAAAGTTGGTGACGGCATGAAAGGGCAAGGCGGCGTATCGTGGGGGTGTTCAACGCCTCCATTTCTCCACCGAAGGAGTGATAGGGCGCGACCGAGACTAACGTTTTCGAACTCACCCAGCCAGGAACATTTTCCGATCTGCTGACCGAGGTTTTCCATAGCGCGCCATCTTTGTAAAAGTCGTTGCCACGAATTGACAGCTGCCGGCCGGTGACGCATGAGCCGGTTTGTGCTAACGCCACACCAGCAACATAAGTAATGGCGGCAAGGAGAATCGGAGCAAAGAATTTTCTTAGCATGGCAAACCTAACCAATTTTTGGCCTGAGGATATGAAACCAGCAAGTCGTTTTTGACCAGCCCTCCCTTGGATAATAGCCGCCCGGATTTTGGATCGGAAGGTCAAGTCTGCGGCACGCCATAGTCAACCATACCCTCGTCGTAATCAGCGTTCGGCATGCATAGCCCAAGCGAAATGCGATGGCTTATCCATCGATAGGTGGAACCGACGATCATGCGGGTGAACACATTAATGGCAAGGGTCAGCCATGGCCAAATGTCCATGGTATTGCGGGTCTCGTCATCATCCAAGAAAACATCAACCTCAGTATGATCAATCTGCACAACTTCGAGCGGTCGTGACGCTGATATTCCGCCTGATCGCCGGAGAGATTGGAGAGAGCCTGCAACATTAGCGCCTTAAAGATCACGGCTTCGTCCCATGGCTTGCGTGCAGCCGAATTCTTGCGTTCCGCGGCGCTCCGGCGAAGCTCGCCTTGCTTCAGTGCCGCCTTCAGCTTTGGCCGGAAGGATTCGCATGGAACCATCCCCGCGATCGCCACCAGCGGATCGTTCTTGGCGTCGAGGCCTTCATCGCGCCGGCTCAGATCAAAGAAACCCAATTGCCCCATCGCACCCATCGCAGCCGCTCCAAAACGCGCGAATCCCGAGAGATTGTTTGAATCTGGATTTGCGGGCCGGGCGGAAGCGGTATTTTTCGAGCTGCCCTGATCAAGCTAGATGGGTGTCGTGCGCCGCTTTTATGCCGCATGACGAACGGCGGGGGTTGGAGCCTTGCAGCCCCGCGCGTGAGGTAAAGGTTCAAGCTTGCCGCGGCCATCGACGCCGTGCTGTCTTTATTTTTGTTCTTTTTCGCGGGGCCCCTTGCATTTTCCAATTTTGCAATGATATCTGACCCCCGTTTTGACGAACTTTCCTTGGTTGAGCGGGGCGATTAAGTAACTGGAGAAATAGGTAAATTCGCCGCAACCTGGGAGCCGTGGCGGAGCTTTTTGGACGTTTTTTTAAAAACGCAGGTTGACAGTGGGAGCGGGCTCGACCTATAAGCTGGGCAGCGTCTCCAACGCTGCCTTGGGCGGCCGGTGCGGATCGCTTCTCTCGAGTTCCTCGGGCCTAAAACCACCCGGTTAAAAGAGCCGGGGAGAGGGTGCTTCGGTGCCGGGCGCAAGCGCGTTGGCGGGTTAATCAGATTATTCTGGTTAATCAGACTATTCTGTTTGACGAGACTATGCTGTTTGACAATTAAATAGGAAGAAAGAGAAACGTGGACGGCGGAGTCCTTGCGGACCGTATTCATTATATGTCCATATAATGTTTGCGGTCGATGAGATACTCTGGCGGTCACGTAACTTAAGTTCACCAAGTTTGCGAACCTATGGTTCGCAGCAGGTGTGCTTGGGACTCGTCATAGAGATAGTGACCAGCCGGTGCCAAATTCTCATTCAACTTGAGAGTTTGATCCTGGCTCAGAACGAACGCTGGCGGCAGGCCTAACACATGCAAGTCGAACGCCGTAGCAATACGGAGTGGCAGACGGGTGAGTAACGCGTGGGAACA
>JALZAY010000086.1 GCA_030948025.1 Pseudomonadota bacterium | reverse complement strand
CGGCTTTGTCAAAGAAGAGGAGCGCCAATTGCTTGGCAAGCGTTTCGGCATCGAATACCAGCGCGCCGCCGCCCGCATTATCGAGCGCTGCGTAAATTTCCTCGAAATCATCGACGTCCGGACCGTGTAGGATCGCGCAGCCGAGACGCGCCGCTTCGACCGGATTTTTGCCGCCGCCGTGGCGCAAGGACTTGCCCGCGAAAATCGCGCCGGCGCCACGAAGAAATAGTCCCGCCTCGCCCACTGCAAGGGCGATATAGATTTCCGGCAAGGGCGCGCTTTCGCGATCGCCAGCGCGCAGCGCCGCGGTCAGTCCTATTTTCGCGGCGCTTTGGGCGATTTCAAAAACGCGTTTGGGGTTGTGCGGCACGATCACGGTCAGGAGGTCTGGAAACTGCCGCGCCAATCGGCGATGCGCCGCCAGCGCAATCTCTTCCTCTCCGGGATAGGTTCCTTCGGCGACCCACACCGGACGCGACCCGATCCGCGCGAGAAGCCGCGCCAAGGCGGATTGATCGATCGGCGCGGGGACGAAATCATATTTGAGATTGCCGGTCACCTGAATTTTTCGCATACCGAGTTTCGCGAAGCGCTGCGCGTCGGCATTTGTTTGCGCCAAACAAAGATCTATCCGGCCCAGCAGCGATCCGGCAAAGCCCGGAAATTTCCGCCAAATCAGGAAGCGCCGCGCGGGCAAGCGGGCGTCGACAAGCGCGAGGGGAATTTTGCGGCGGCTGGCTTCGACGATGAGATTTGGCGGAATTTCCGGCCCGGAGATAAGGACGATATCTGGCCTCCAATGATTGAGAAACCGCGCCACGAATTGAGGCGCGTCGAGGGGCGCGAGTTGGTGCAGCGATGGCGGCAAGCGCGGCGCGCCGAACGGGCCCGAAGACACATTGCCGATCGCCAAAAGCACGGTGAAGCCGAGCTGTCCCAGTTTTTCGACAAGCGGCGGCAAGGCGAGAGCTTGCGCGGCGCTTGCCGTATGCAACAAGGCGAGCCGCCCATCCGGCCGGGCTAGGTAAGGCCGCCCCAGCCGCTCGTGGCGCCTCAAAAAATCGTCGCGGCCGAGCTTTCCCCGCCAATAAAGATATAGTGGCCCGGTTAATCCAACGCCCGCGCTTGCCAGCCGGTAGGCAGCTAGGAGGGCCGAACCTTTCACGGTGGGCCCGGATATTTCAATGGGGCGGACCCTCTCCGCGGATAACTTTTATCGCGGGATCGAAAGATAGCCACCACGCTCAAGTTTTGTCCTTCGAAGGGTCGAGCAGACGATGCAGATGTGCCACGAAAGAGCGCATATGGGCATTGTCCACCGTTGCCTGCGCCTTGGCTTTCCAAGCCTGCACCGCCGACGCGTAGTCGGGAAAGATACCGACGATATCGAGTTTGGACAAATCGCGGAATTCCGTGCCGCTCAAATCCTTGAGTTCGCCACCGAATACAAAGTGGAGAAGTTGTTTTCCGTTCGTGGACATGAGCTTCAAATCCGAAGTGCTTGGGTGTCAAGTGGCCGCTCCATCATGTATAGCTTTCGCGGATTGCATGGAAGGGTCACCCTGGATCCCAAGGGGTCGAGTTCTCCGGCGATGGAAAACAGCATCTCGACGTTCTTGTGCACGGGGCGACTGCCAAGCAAAAAGACGAAAGGGTGGCGATTTTCCTCCATCGCGGCGAATGGCGAACGGTCTGGACAGCAACGCTTGACATGCTCGTGACCGTTGGGAATGATCTCGTCGCGCCGGCGGAGCCCAAAATTGCTTAACATGGGCGCGGAAATGCTCGAAACTGTGACGACGCACGCGGCGTTTCGGGCGACAAAAGTCAGCGCCGCCCGGTAATACCCGCGAAACGCGCGGCTGTAGCTTTCCGGAACAAGGAACTATACCCCGTTCACGTCAGAACCGGGAAATCCGTTGGGTTGATGCCGCGGAAGTTGGCGGTGACCGAAGTACCCAAGCTTCCCCGGTTCTGGGGGACCTTGCCGCCCAAGAAATCGCGCCTGGCAGCGGCGAATTAAAACTAAATGTCTAGAGCTATGCCCAGAATCTTGTGACGGCGGAGCGTGTTTGCCGCAAATGCGGCCATTAACATTTAGTTTGCTCAAGGACCAGGGCGGATGGTCTCTAGCCACGGAGCCGGTCGCCCGTCGAACGCGGCAAGGGCCGCGCCCCACGCCTTCAAATCGTCCTCTTGCTCGGCAGCCAGATAGCTGGCGCTCCCGCCTCCGTGATCGCTTACCACGATCACTTCGCAAGCATCGAAGCTGGTAATGCCTTCGATCCCGCGGCGACCCGCGCGCGCGCTCCAGCGATTTCCACGCGCGAGAGAGGCGGCCCCGCCATCCGAGATAGAGCGCGCGCGGGACAGTATCGTCGCGTATTTGCGCGGCGAGCCAGGCGATCTTTCATCCGTTCTGCTCGACATGGACATCTTGTCGCCATTCCACCGCCGCGTCTACGAGGCCGCGCGTAGCATTCCGCGGGGCGTGACAATGACATATGGCGCCCTCGCGGCGCGGATCGGCGCCGCCGGCTCGGCTCGCGCCGTTGGGCAAGCTCTCGCACGAAACCCGTTTGCGATCGTCGTGCTGTGCCATCGGGTGGTCGCGGCCTGCGGCAGGATCGGCGGTTTCTCCGCGAACGGCGGCGTCTTGACGAAATCCCGGCTCCTCGCGATCGAAGGCCATGAACAACGCGCGCCCCATAGGCCCAGCCCGCCCATAATCCCGGCGAACTCATCCGGCACCATTCCGCGTCACTCTCTTGGCGCCCTTACATGCCGCATGCGCTTATGCCACCCTTCGTCTCGCAACCATTCCTCAAGGGAACGAAGATGGACTTCCGGATAGCGCCGGCGGAGGCCGTCGATGTCGGCCTTGAATCCGGCATGATTGAACCAGCGAAACATCTGGTGGAACTCCTTCCCGAGGAAAAGGCGAACGGCCGGAAGCGGTAGTTTTTGAAATTTCACTTTCTTGCCGAGCACCCGGCTAAAGACGTCGGCCGCCTCCGGATTTGTGAGCTCGCTGCCAGCGATCTCAAGCTCCTCGCCGATAAATTCCTTGGGACGCTCGAAGGCGAGCGCTACGAAGGCGCCAATGTCGTCGGTGGCGATCGTCTGATACGGTTTTCCGGCTCGGATCGGATCCATAAGCTTACCCTTCAGAATCCCGATCTCAACTTGGTCGACGTAGTAGTTTTCCATGAATCCAGCGGGCCTGAGAATCGTCGCGGGAAGATTGAGCTTGCGAATGTACTGCTCGATCTCCCACTTGCTCTCCCAGTGACGGATCCCCGAATTGCGTTCGGCGCCACCGACAGAGCTGTAGACGAAATGCGCGATGCCGGTCTTTTTTGCCACGTCGGCGAGGTTCTTGCCTTGTTGTACTTCGCGCCGCGCACCGACCGACCAGAAATCCTGGACGCTGTAGACACCGTAGACGCCACCGATGGCTTTCTCGAGTGAGGCCGGATCCTCGAGATCTCCGCGCACGACCTCTATACCTCGTCGCGCGAGCTCTCGAGCGACGCAGCTGTCGGCATTGCGCGTGAGCGCGCGAAGTTTCCAGTCCTTTGGATGCATGTGGCGGATGACGCCGCCGCCTTGCCGCCCGGTCGCTCCGGTGATCAAAACGATCTTGTCCCCGTTGGTCATTCTTCCATCCCCTCGATATTTGGCGCCACATTACATGTCACGCTTGCAAACCCCGTGGGCCGTTAATACGGCGACCCGCGCGGTTTCCAGTCCGCCTCACGCGCTGATCTTTTTGAGCGCCTCAAGGATTTTTGGGTTCTCGGACTGAAGACGCCCGTCCACGGCGACGTTCCCCGCGGATCGTGAAGAATAAGCTGCGAGCCTCTTTCATCAGGGAAAAGGCACAGGGTCGACTGGCGGCAGACGCCGACGAGGATCGGCTGGCCGACTTTTGTATCGCCACTATTCAAGGCGCGATGCTGATGGGCAAGGTGAAAAGAAGTCGGCAGCCTGTCGAAGCCTCGGTGCGGGAAGCGTTCGCTCACCTCCGGCGGTACGTTGTTCGCTCGGCCGCGGACCAAAGGACTTGACCATGGCCATTGGAGCCCGCAATGAGGCCGAAATCGAGAGATCGATGAGTTGCTCATAACAAGCCTTTCGGCGCCGAACGATATTGTTCCACTTCGATAAACGAATCAGCGCCGTGGGTCCCAGTTCGCAATTTCCGGCAAGAGTTATCCACGCTTATCCACAAGAACATTTGACTTCAGGCCGATAATTCCGTATATGTTCTCTTTTTATACATGGAACATTCCGTGTTCATGGAAGTTTGCGGACGCTGCGAAAACATGCCGGAAACGCGGCAATAACATGACAATGACGAGAAAGCGGCCATGCGAACAAAAGTCGGAAACAGCGGCAATGACCGCCGCGCGGCAAAACCGCATCGAGATGGCGGTAGAATTTGAGACAGTCCCGGCAAGAGCGCCCGCGCGGCCGCCCACGAGCGTCGCGGGGGGTGTGGCAATCGCCGTTCCTGTCGAGCCGGCCTCGGCTCGCGCGCCAACCGGGGACGGCGCGCCGACTCTCCCCCAGCGGGGCCGCGGCGCCTTGTCGAACGCGAGCGGACGCTTCGAAAAGGAGACCCGCTGTGATGAGAACGATGGCTGGGATCTTCCCGAGGATTTGCCTCCATTGCGGACGCAATTGACGCGGGAAAGCGCCAAAACGATCGTCACGCGGAATGATTCTCCCGATATTTCCTTCGACCGGTCGATCAATCCCTATCGTGGCTGTGAGCATGGTTGTGTTTATTGTTTCGCGCGCCCCACCCACGCTTATCTCGGCTTATCCCCGGGCCTCGATTTCGAGACAAGGCTTTTTGCCAAGACCAATGCGGCAAGCCTCCTTGAGCGCGAATTGTCGGCGCCGGGCTATGCCGCCAAAACCATCGCGATTGGAACGAATACCGACCCCTATCAGCCGATCGAGCGCAACGAGCGGGTGATGCGCGAGGTGCTCGAAGTGCTGACGCGTACCAATCATCCGGTTGCGATCGTCACCAAATCGGCGCTTGTCTTACGCGATCTTGATCTTCTTGCGCCGATGGCAAAAAAGGGCCTTGCAAAAGTGGCTTTGTCGGTGACGACGCTGGATCCCGTCCTTGCCAGGAAAATGGAACCCCGCGCGAGCAGCCCGGAGCGGCGGCTCGACGCGCTCCGGCGGCTGGCGGACGCGAATGTCCCAACGGCGGTCATGGTTGCCCCGATTATCCCCGCGATCAACGACGCGGAGATCGAAGCGATCCTTGCCCGCGCGCATGCCATGGGCGCGCGCGACGCCGGTTATGTCCTGTTGCGGCTGCCGCTTGAAGTCCGCGAACTCTTTGCCGAATGGCTGCGCGCGCATTATCCGGACAAGCTCAAGCACGTGCTGTCGTTGATGCGGGCGGCGCGCGACGGCAAGCTCTACGATCCGAGGTTTGGCGCGCGGATGACCGGGTCTGGCCCCTATGCCTGGATGATCGGGCGCAGGTTCGAGGCGGCGGCGGCAAGGCTTGGACTTGGGCGAAGCCGCGTGCCATTGCGTTGCGATTTATTCCGGCCTCCGGCGCGCCCGGGCGAGCAATTGCGATTGCTTTGAGAGGCCGCCTGCGAGCTCTCGCGCCCTGATGGTCGAGCTACTTCATGTTGTGTCGTTCGATCGAGCTGGCGTTGAAGACGTATCAACGAGGCGAAAAGCCCGGTGGATGTCAGGGCTGGAATCTGTCGCGGGCGGAATCGATAAGACCACGGCTCGTGGACCCTATTTCCCGCTGTCGCACGGCGTGCCGCGCGTCGACGACCGGCGCGTGATTAGCGGCATCGTTCATGTGATCCGGAACGGCCTTCGGTGGCGGGACGCGCCGGAGGTGTATGGTCCGCACAAGACCCTGTATAACAGGTTCGTTCGCTGGTCCCGCTTGGGCGTCTTCGACCGCATCTTCGCGAACCTTGCCGTCGAGAACGGGCCACCTGAACGGTTGATGATCGACAGCACTCATCTCAAGGCCCATCGGACTGCCGCCAGTCTGCTAAAAGGGGGGATGCTCCCCGCCGGATCGGCCGCACAAAGGGCGGACTGAACTCAAAGCTCCATGCCGTCTGTGACGGCATCGGTCGTCCAATCATCTTTCTGCTGACTGAAGGCCAGATGAGCGACCACATGGGCGCGGCGATGATATTTCCGGTCCTGCCAGACGCAGGCACATTGATCGGTGACAAGGGCTACGACAGCGATGCTTTTCGGAAGGCCCTAATCGAGCGTGGGATCACGCCTTGCATCCCCCCTCGCGCCAAACGCAGATCACCCGCAACCTATTGCAAAGCTTTGTATAAGGAGCGCCACAAGGTTGAGAACATGTTCGCAAGACTCAAGGATTGGCGGCGGATCTCAATGCGGTACGACCGCAGCGCACACACGTTCTTCAGTGCAATTTGCATCGCCGCGACCGTTATTTTCTGGATCAATCAATGAGTCCTGACCCTAGCGTTCAGCATATTTCCACGGCTGGGCAAAATGCTTTACCTTGCATGCGAAACCTTTGTTTGGGAGCCCCGCCATGCCACATCCGCGTGCGAACGGCATTCCGCCCAAAAATTCGCCCCGGGCGGAGCGCTACGAAGCCGGCCGGGCGCTGCGCAAACGCGTGGCGCGCGAAACCCACACCGATTGCCCGCTGGTATCCGGCCGCGATCCGGTCGCCATTCTTGCCGAGACCGACGGCGCGCGCATTCCCGAACTGTTGCCGATACGGTACGAGCGCATGCTACGGTCGCCCTTCACCTTTCTGCGGGGCACCGCCGCCGTGATGGCCCATGACCTGGCGGCTCTGCCTCAAACCGGCGCGCATGTGCAGGCCTGCGGCGACTGCCATTTGCTGAATTTCGGAGCGTTCAACTCGCCGGAAGGACGCGTCCTTTTCGACATCAACGATTTCGACGAGACACTGCTCGGCGTCGATTTCACGGTGGACCTGAAGCGGCTCGCGGCCAGCGTGGCGGTGGCCGCTCTGGATGCAAACATGCCGGACAAGAAGGCGCGCGATCTCGCCAAGGCCACCGTGCAATCCTATCGCGAATTCATCCTCGAACTCGCCACCAAGACGCCGCTCGAAGTCTGGTACACGCGCATGGACCTCGACCGTGAGGTCAAGCGGATTGCCGATGACAAACTGCGCGAAATTATTTCTCCTACCTTGGTGGAAGCAAAAAAAGATTTGGCGGCGGACGATAACTTCCCGCATCTCGCGACGACGAAAGCGGGCGTTGCCCATATCGAGGACCGCCCGCCCTTGATCTATCATTTCGATACCGCAGCAACCAAGGGCTATAAGATTCATGCGCATTCCGCGTTCGCCAATTACCAATCCTCCCTCCTTCCGGAACGGCGCGCGCTGGTGGAACGCTACGCGCTTGCCGACATTGCCTTCAAGGTCGTCGGCGTCGGCAGCGTTGGCACGTTTTGCGCGATCGGGCTTTTCATGACGGCGGATGGAGAGCCATTGTTTCTGCAGGTCAAGCAGGCGCTCGCGTCGGTTCTCGAAAAGATCGCCGCACCCCCGCTAGGTCTGGTCCACCAAGGATGCCGCGTGGTCGAGGGGCAGCGCGCGATGCAGGCCGCGAGCGATATTTTTCTGGGCTTTACCGAAGACCCAAAAACCAACCGGTATTTCTACGTTCGTCAACTCAAGAACCGCCGTCTCGGTTCGATCGGCGAGGTCATCGAAGGCAAGGCGCTCGATGCCTATGCGAACCTTTGCGGCAGGACGCTGGCTCGGGCGCACGCGCGCGGCGGCGACCCTGCCCTGCTCGCCGGCTATATGGGAAAATCGGAAGTGCTCGACGACGCGCTGGCTTCATTCGCGATGGTCTACGCCGCGCAAACCAAGCATGACCATGCCCAACTGAAGGCCGCGATCGGCACGAAGGCGGGCCTTGCGAGCAAGTGATGTCATCTGGTCGGCCGCGCGCTATGCGGCAGGGGATTTGCGCCTGGACCTTGCCGCTGGGCTGGCGCTCGCCGCCGTCGCCCTTCCCTCGCAAATGGCGACGGCGCATCTTGCCGGCTTTCCGCCCACCACTGGATTGATCGCTTTCGCGGCCGGGTCGATCGGGTTTGCCGCATTCGGGGCCAATCGTTTTCTTGTGGCCTGCGCAGATTCGACCATCGCTCCAATTTTCGCCGGCGGCCTTGCCACCTTGGCCGCCACCGGAAGCCATGACTATTTCGCGCTTTGCGCAAGCTTCGCACTCATGGCCGGGGGAATTCTTGTCTGCTGCGGCCTATTCCGGCTCGGTTGGATCGCCGACCTCGTATCGAGGCCGGTCACAATCGGGTTCGTGGCCGGCATCGCCTGTCATATTGTGATCTCGCAGCTTCCTCCTCTTCTAGGAATAGCAACTCCCGAAGGCGGCCTGTTGCGGAAAGCCTTGGTGATCGCGGGCAAGCTTGGCGAGACCAATCGCGTTTCGCTCTGGCTAGGGCTATCTGTCTTCGCCGTGACAGCTTGCTCGGAATGGATCAGCCCGCGCATTCCAGGCGCGCTCTTGGGCCTCATGTCGGCGACGATCGCGGTCTATGGGTTTGGGCCTGAGCGCGATGGCGTCGCGGTTCTGGGACAATTACCAGGCGAATTTCCGCGTCTCCACCTCCCCTCGATCGTATTCGCGGACCTCGTTCAAACCATGCCGCTCGCCTTCGTCGTCGTCGCCATCATCATGGTGCAAACCGCCGCAACGACGCGCTCGTTCGTCGCGGTCCCCGGCGCCACCGCCTCCATCAATCGCGACTTTACCGGAGTCGGCGCGGCAAATCTGATGGCGGGCCTCTTCGGCGTCTTTCCCGTCAACGCCAGCCCGCCATTAACCGAGATTGTCGCCGAGACGGGAGGCCGCAGCAAGCTCGCGGGGCTCGCGGCAGTCGCGCTTATCCTTGGCATTGCCGGTTACGGCACGGCGCTTCTCGCACATGTCCCGCTGGCCGCGCTCGCGGGCATTCTGATCTTCGTCGCAATGCGCATCGTGCGCTTGGGGGAAATCATCACGATTTTCCGGCACGCTTTCGGCGAGTTCATATTGATCCTTGCGACCGTGACCGCGATCATCATCCTCCCCGTGGGAACAGGCGTTGCGACCGGCATCATGCTTTCGCTGCTGCATGGCATATGGTCCACGACCCGCGCCCGTCTCATTACCTTCGAAAAGGTTCCGGGAACCTCGATTTGGTGGCCGCCGGGCCGCGATCTTAGGGGCGAGACGATCGAAGGGGTGCTGGTCATCGCTTTCCAAGCCCCCCTCTCCTTCCTGAACGCCTATAAGTTTCAAGACGGCGCGCGGCACGCCGCAAGGCAAAGCCGTACTCCGCTCGACCTCATCGTTCTGGAGGCAAGCAGCATCGTTGAAATCGACTTCACCGCCGCGCAAATTCTCATTGAATTCATCGAATTTTGCGCGCACGCGAAAATCCGCTTCGCGGTTGCCCGCCTCGAATCGGTGCGCGCAGGGGAAGCTTTCGAGCGTTTGGGAATCACCGATGCCGTGCATCGGGACCATTTCTTTCACAGCGTGGACGAAGCGATTAGGGCGCTCGCGAAAAAGACCAATGAGTTTCCTGAAGATAAGGAGTAGAAGCCGGGTTGGATGGAGAACCGCGCGGGGCAGGTGGGAGGCTTGGCGCGGCGGTCGGCCGCAATCCGCAGACGCTTGAAGGAGATTTTTTTGATGGGTTTATTCCGGGAATTTCGCGGCGAGGAACACGTCGCGGCTGACGTGCGGCCACGGCGGCGCGATGCCCGCGCCGCTTTGATGTTCGGGTGCGCGCTGGTCTTGGGCGCCGCCGGAAGCCTCGGGCCCATCCCCGGCCCGGCCTTCGCGAGGGGACCTGAGTCCCTCGCCGATCTCGCGGACGCGGTCAGCGATGCCGTGGTGAATATCTCGGCGACGCAGGCCATGGACGACAAGCACGCCGAGAACGCGCCGCAATTGGAGCCGGGTACGCCCTTCGACGATCTTTTCGAGGAGTTCTTCCGGCGCCACCAGCAGGGAGGCAATGACCGGCACGATCAAAAACAACGCCAGCGCAAGTCGAATTCGCTCGGCTCCGGCTTCGTCGTCGATCCATCCGGGGTTGTCATCACCAACAATCACGTCATCGCCGACGCCAATGAAGTAACAGTCATTTTCACCGATGGCCAGAAACTGAAGGCCGACGTGGTTGGCAAGGATGAAAAGGTCGATGTCGCGGTGCTTCGGGTGAAACCGGAGAAGCCGCTCAAGGCGGTGAAATTCGGCGACAGCGAAAAGATGCGGGTGGGCGATTGGGTGGTCGCCGTCGGCAACCCCTTTGGGCTTGGCGGCACGGTCACCGCGGGTATCCTCTCGGCCCGCCATCGCAACATCGAGTCGGGTCCCTACGACAATTATTTTCAGACCGACGCGGCGATCAACAAAGGCAATTCGGGTGGACCCTTGTTCAACATGGCGGGCGAGGTGATCGGGATCAATACGGCGATCCTGTCGCCGAGCGGCGGCTCGATCGGGATCGGCTTCGCCACCCCCGCCGCGACGGTTATTCCGGTCATCGATCAATTGGAAAAGTTCGGCGAGACGCGGCGCGGCTGGCTTGGCGTGCACATCCAAAACGTCGACGATACGATCGCCGAAAGCCTCAATCTCGGCCAGGTGCGCGGCGCTCTCGTCGCCGGAACCGACGACAAGGGGCCGGCCAAGGCGGCGGGTCTCAAGGCCGGGGACGTCATCGTCAAATTCGATGGCATCGAGATCAAGGAGTCGCGCGACCTGCCCAAGATCGTCGCCGGGGCGCCGGTCGGCAAGGATGTCGATATCGTCGTGATCCGCCAAGGCAAGCAGATCACCAAGACAATCAAGCTCGGCCGCCTGGAAGACAATGAAAAGCAGACTTCCCTTGGAGCCAAGCACGGCGACGCGGGAAGGAAGGCGATCGTCGGCCCTGTCGAAAAGGCGCTGGGAATGGAATTTTCGAGCCTCACGGACGATGTGCGGCAAAAATTCGCGATCAAGAACAATGTCGCCGCCGGAGTCGTCATAACCGGCGTCGATCCCGACTCGGCAGCGGCGGACAAACATGTTCAGGCCGGCGATGTGGTCATGGAAATCAACCAGGAACCCGTCAAGGAGCCAGCCGACATCGCCAAGAAAATCCAGGCGCTGAAGGGCGCCGGGAAGAAATCGGCGCTTCTCCTTGTCGCCAATGGCCAAGGAGAAGTGCGCTTCGTGGCGCTCGGCTTGCCGTAAAGACAAATCCAAACCGGCCGCCGCCGGAAGCTCTAGCTTAAGCTGATCACAGTCGTTTTCTACCTGTTTCCTGAGGAGGATGATCAGGACAAAAGCCGGTAACTTTTGAAGATTGCGCTCTTGAGGGTCACATGCCGAAGCCGATTCAAAGTGGTGCAACTCGCGCAACGTTGCAGAGCAAGTTAGCGAACGATCAGCCCCGTCGCCGTGGCGGCGATGTCGGCTGTGCTTCCAAGCTTGTTCAGGCTGCCGTCGGCGCGCACTTTAAACGAGACGATCTTGCCTATGGATGTAGACAAGACAAAGAGCCTGTCTCCACGCCGGTTGGTTGCAACATCGGTTGGGTTTCCCCCGTAATCCCGGTCGTTTGAGTTCGCCCGAAAGGGACACGCGGTAGCCCGTCCACGTACCAGAACCTGTGTTCGTCACGTAGACGTAACGGCCAAGGCGGGCAACAACGGTCCAGCAAGCCGCAGTCTGATAGGTTGGAACGGAGCCGCTAATCACTTCCAGCGAAGGCCCTCCATCGTCATCCTGATAGGAGGATAGAGCCGACACGTTGGGGCTGCCTCCGGATGCTTCGCTGACCAGGAGCGTTCCTCGATCAAAAGCGAATCCAAACGGCGTTGCACCATTGGATTTGTGAGTAACCGGACCGGCGAGCTCGCCGGCGTCGCCAATCGTGTAAATTGCGATCTAGTTGGTCGCTTTCTCGGTCACGACGAGCGTATCTCCGTCTTTATCGACGCCGATTTGAGCCGGGCTTGACCCACTTGTGCTCAAAGGCCGCGTGGATCCGGGAATTGCTTTGAGGTACCCGTCGGACTGCACGGTAAAGCCATTAACATTGCCTGAGCCCCCGGCATTAAGAACATAGAGCCGGTTGCCATGCGTTGTAACACTGATGGGGAGGGTGCCTCCCGACGACGCTCGAGCAACGAGAACGAGCCCGATGTCGGAGATGGCGAATGTGCTGATTTCATTGCTTCCAGCATCGACCGCAAAAAGCCACTGGCCGTCTTCGCTTAGTGCCAGGGCGCCCTGATTTCCAAGACCCGCGCCGGTGCTTTTCCCACCCGCGCTTACGCTTCCTTTAAGGGTTGAGAGAACCATCGCTCGCGTGAAAGACCTGTATGGCATTATCACTTGAGCTGTTTGTTTCAGTATAGACGGTCTCCCCAAAGCGCTAGCGATCGCTGTAGTGGTTACAAGTTACGACAGCCCCGGCGCAAACTGAGGTAGCCGTAGAGGTACAAGATGGCGAGGACGCACTGAGCGTCGGAATCGCCACGGATCGCGTCTTTCAGAGGCGCCTTTCGCGCTTTCTTTGAAACCCGCTTGACACGTCGCGGCAACATCCCTAGTTAGAAAGGGCCTGTTAGCACTCACCGTCAAAGAGTGCTAACATGGTGGCATAGTTGCAAATCAGCCGCAAGCTTGGCAAAGCGCCTCTCGCATGAAATGGGTGCGTCGCCAGCGGCGTAGAAGGGAACCAAAAGACATGCACTTTCGTCCTTTGCACGACCGCGTCGTGGTCAGACGTCTCGAAGGCGAGGAAAAGACCAAGGGCGGGATCATCATCCCAGATACCGCCAAGGAGAAGCCCCAGGAAGGCGAGATTATCGCGGTGGGGCCCGGCGGCCGCGATGAAAGCGGCAAGCTCACGCCGCTCGATGTCAAGGAGGGCGACAAGATCCTGTTCGGCAAATGGTCGGGCACCGAAGTCAAGATCGACGGGCAAGATCTTCTCATCATGAAGGAGAGCGACATCCTGGGCGTCGTCGCCTGAGCCCGGCAAAAACCCGTCACCCAATTTTTTAAAGAACCCGGTTCAGGAGTTTGAACATGTCAGCCAAAGACGTCCGTTTCTCGTCCGATGCCCGCGATCGCATGTTGCGCGGCGTCGATATCATTGCCAACGCGGTCAGGATCACCCTTGGTCCCAAAGGCCGTAACGTCGTCATCGAAAAATCCTATGGCGCGCCGCGCATCACCAAGGATGGCGTGGCGGTTGCCAAAGAGATCGAACTCGCCGATAAATTCGAGAATCTCGGCTGCCAGCTGATCCGCGAAGTCGCGTCCAAGCAAAATGACGCGGCCGGCGACGGAACCACCACGGCGGTCATCCTCGCCGCCTCGATTGTCAGGGAAGGCACCAAGGCGGTCGCGGCCGGCCTCAACCCCATGGATCTGAAGCGGGGCATCGACTTAGCCGTCGAAGCCGTTGTCGCCGATCTCAAGACCAATTCGAAAAAGGTCACCTCGAACGACGAGATCGCTCAGGTTGGCACGATTTCAGCCAACGGCGACAAGTCGGTCGGTGCAATGATCGCGACCGCGATGCAGAAGGTCGGCAACGAGGGTGTCATTACGGTCGAGGAGGCAAAGAGCCTCGAGACCGAACTCGATATCGTCGAAGGCATGCAGTTCGACCGCGGCTATCTCTCGCCCTATTTCATCACCAATGCCGAGAAGATGATCGCCGAGTTGGAAGACCCTTACATTCTCGTCCATGAAAAGAAACTGTCTTCGCTGCAAGCCCTGCTGCCGGTTCTCGAATCCGTCGTGCAGGCCGGCAAGCCGCTCGTCATCATTGCCGAGGACGTCGAGGGCGAGGCGCTTGCCACGTTGGTGGTCAACAAACTGCGCGGCGGACTGAAGGTCGCCGCCGTCAAGGCACCGGGCTTCGGCGACCGCCGCAAGGCCATGCTCGAAGACATCTCGATCCTCACCTCCGGGCAACTGATCTCGGAAGAACTCGGCATCAAGCTCGAAAACGTAACCCTGCAGATGCTCGGCCGCGCCAAGCGTATTCGTATCGATAAGGAAGCAACCACGATTATCGACGGCGCCGGCGCCAAGTCCGACATCGAGGCCCGCATCGCCCAGATAAAAGCGCAAATTGCCGACACCACCTCGGACTACGACCGCGAAAAACTTCAGGAGCGCTTGGCGAAGCTTGCAGGCGGCGTCGCGGTGATCCGCGTCGGCGGCGCAACTGAAGTCGAGGTGAAGGAAAAGAAGGACCGCGTCGATGATGCCCTCAACGCAACCCGCGCCGCCGTCGAGGAAGGCGTGTTGCCGGGCGGTGGCGTCGCGTTGCTGCGTTCCATCAAGGCCCTCGGAAACCTGAAGGTCGAAAACCCCGATCAGAAGACCGGCATCGACATCGTCCGCAAGGCGATCCAGACGCCGGCCCGGCAGATCGTCGACAATTCCGGCGACGACGGCGCGGTGGTGGTTGGCAAGCTGATCGAGAATACGTCCTATCCCTATGGGTTTAACGCCCAAACCGGCGAGTACGGCGATTTGGTGAAGCTTGGCATCATCGACCCGACCAAGGTCGTGCGCACCGCCCTGCAGGATGCGGCCTCCGTTGCCGGCCTCCTCATCACCAC
>JALZAY010000264.1 GCA_030948025.1 Pseudomonadota bacterium | reverse complement strand
GAATTATGAGATCGTCGAAACGTTGGGTCTCTACTGGCACTTCGTCGATCTTGTGTGGGTCTTCATCTTTGCACTTTTTTATCTTTGGTAAGTGGGAAAAACATGGCACATCTATCTTCGGTAAGTGGAAAAAATACAGCGCACAAAGAGGGACAACAACACCCGATTAAGCTTTATCTGGTGGTATGGGGTTGGCTGTTTGTCCTGAGCACCTGCTCGTTTCTTGTCGACTACTTGGGCTGCGAGGGATTTCTCAGATGGTTTCTGATCCTGCTGTTCATGATTGTGAAGGCAGGCTTGATCGTCGCTGTCTTCATGCACATGGCCTGGGAGCGGCTGGCCCTGATGTATGCCATTCTGGCCCCGCCGGGGGCGGTGTTGCTGTTCGTGGCCATCATGGCGTTCGAGTCGGATTACACCCACTTCACGCGGCTCGCATTCTTCGGAATGGGGGAAGCTAGTGCTGAGGTCGCGACCCTTGCGCCTAAACCGTCAGGGTCTGGGATCGGAACCGCCACCGCCACCGCTCCCCCTGACCAGTTGAAGAAAGAGGCGAAGAAAGACGGTCTGGATGTTGCGAAACCCGAAGTCGCGTCCAAAGGGCGCAACGTCGCCCTCCCGGGCAGCGCTGCCGCGACGGGGGAGGCCGGGAAGACCGCGCCGGCGAGCGGCAATGCGTCGGGCGCCGCCACGGTCCATAACGATATCGCGGCCGCCGCCAAAGCGCCTGAATCGAAGTTTTACACCCTCAAGCCTGGCGATACGCTGTGGAAGATCGCCGAAGCCGAATATGGCCCCGGCCATGGCGGCAAATATCATCTGATCTTTGAAGCCAACAAGGCTTTGCTGTCCGATCCCGGCAAGCTCTCTCCCGGCCAAGTGCTGCGGATTCCACCGCTTTCGGGCTGAGACGACGCCGTGTTTACCAGGATTGAGACTCCACGGCTTGGCGTCACACAGGAGCGGCCGGTTGCACGACCTTGCGGTAGAGATGCCAACTCGCATGGGCCAGGATCGGCACCGCGACCGCGAGCCCGACGAACAGCAGCAAGAAGCCGATCGCCAGGACCGCCGCGACGATCAATCCCCAGATTGCCATGGTGACCGGGTTCTCCCGTACCGCTCTGAGCGATGTGAGAACAGCCACAGCCAAGCCGACATCGCGGTCAAGCAACAAGGGAAATGAGATGACGCTGATGCTCAGCACCCCCACCGCAAAGACGCAACCGATAGCGTTACCCAGAACGATTAGGGTCCAGCCGCGGGATGTGGTGAGGATGTCGTTGAGAAACCCCATGTAGGACACCGGTTCCATGGGGCCGAAGAGCCATACATAAAGCGATTCGGCCGTTGCCCGCCAGCAGATGAAGATCACCAGCAGCAATAGGCCGAGTGCCAGGAGCGAGGGTATCGACGGCGAGTGACGCACGTCAAAAGCATGCGCCCAGGAGGTCTCAAGGCCGAGCTCCCGCCGCCGGCTTATCTCGTACAAGCCAAGCGCCGCGAAGGGACCAACCAGCGCGAACCCCGACATGAGCGGAAAAAGCAGGGGCAGAGCATAGCCGGCGAGGCACATGCCGGCGATCGGGTAGATAAGACCAAGAAAAACGAGGGATGTCGGTATCGCCCAGAAGTCATCGAGGCCTCTGGCAAGAGCGTCCTTGAGGTCCGCTGGTCCGATCTTGCGCACGATGGGATAGGCCGGAGTCGCATCCGGACCGGCGATCACATGGAATTTCGGCATTAGCGTTCCTCCCGAACCGAGCAACAAGCTGTCACGAGGTCACGGCGAAGCTCTGCGTAAAGCGGCTGGTCGCACGGAACCGCGCGCTGCATTTTTGACATTATACGCTCCGGCGCAGAAGTTGTCGCCCCCTGCGACGGGGCACGCCAAAAGAACGCCTGCCGAAATTTGATGAAGCGCCGGCAAGAGGCAGGCTGGTGATTGCGACGGCCATGGCGGCGCACTCGCGCGAATCAAAATACCCACGCCCGTTCAATCAGTTCGATCCGTTCCATGGGCTGCCCTGTGCCCTAAACGAACCTTATTGACCGTCCGGTGCGCATCGGCTATGGAAGATAAGTTCGCCGTCGGCAAGGGCTCCTCCCGTGAAAATCATTCTTATCGTAGCGCGTGCGCCGGAGGCGGGACGGAGATAGGCTCCGCTCTCCCTCAGCTGGCGCATATCCGGGGCCCTCAGGGGCCTTTTTTATTGCCAAGATTCAAGAAATCGCAAACAATCTCTTCGAAAGGCACCCCTTGGAGCAAGCTATGACCAATTTGATGACCGGAGCGGAAATGGTCGTCCGGGCGTTGCGGGATCAGGGGGTCGAAACCATTTTCGGTTATCCGGGCGGCGCGGTCCTGCCGATCTACGACGCACTGTTCCACCAAGATTTCATCAAGCATGTGCTGGTGCGCCACGAACAGGGGGCGGCGCATGCCGCCGAGGGCTTCGCCCGGTCGAGCGGCAAGGCCGGCGTGCTTTTGGTAACCTCCGGTCCTGGCGCTACTAATGCGGTTACCGGCTTGACCGATGCGTTGATGGATTCGATCCCGCTCATTTGCATTACCGGTCAGGTGCCAACCCATCTCATCGGTTCCGACGCCTTCCAGGAATGCGACACAGTCGGCATCACCCGGCATTGCACCAAGCACAATTACCTTGTCCGCCAGATCGAGGACTTGCCGCGCGTCTTGCACGAGGCTTTTTACGTTGCCCAGAACGGGCGTCCGGGGCCGGTCGTCGTCGACATCCCGAAGGACGTGCAATTCGCGATAGGCGCTTACATTGGCCCGCGCAACATCGAGCACAAGACCTATCGGCCGAAGCTCGATGGCGATCCTGGCCGGGTCGCGCGGGCCGTCGCGCTGATGGCGGCGGCCAGGCGTCCCGTTTTTTATACAGGCGGCGGAGTCATCAACTCGGGCCCCGAGGCCTCGCGCCTGCTGCGCGAACTCGTTTCGCTCACCGGGTTTCCGCTCACCTCGACCTTGATGGGGCTTGGCGCCTATCCGGCGTCGGGCAAGAACTGGCTCGGCATGCTCGGCATGCACGGTACTTATGAAGCCAATAATGCAATGCACGATTGTGATTTGATGATCGCGATCGGCGCGCGCTTCGACGATCGCATCACCGGCCGGCTCGACGCTTTCTCCCCGGGCTCGAAAAAGGTCCACATCGACATCGATCCATCCTCGATCAATAAGAACGTGAAAATCGATCTCGGCATTGTCGGCGATTGCACTCATGTGCTGCGTCAGCTGATCGAGGCGTGGCGCGGACACTTTGCCGATGCTGCGGCACTCGCCAAATGGTGGGCGCAAATCGACAAATGGCGGGCGCGCAAATCGCTGTCCTTCAAGAACGCGAAGGACGTGATCAAACCGCAATATGCGGTGCAGCGTCTTTACGAATTGACGAAAGCCCGCGATACCTACATCACCACCGAGGTCGGTCAGCACCAAATGTGGGCGGCGCAGCACTACCATTTCGAGGCGCCGAACCGCTGGTTGACGTCGGGCGGCTTAGGCACCATGGGCTACGGGCTTCCGGCGGCGATCGGCGCGCAGATGGCGCATCCCGGCGCGCTCGTCGTCGATATAGCGGGCGAGGCCTCGATCCTCATGAACATGCAGGAGCTCTCGACTGCCGCGCAATATCGGCTGCCGGTCAAGATCTTCATCCTCAACAACGAATACATGGGGATGGTGCGGCAATGGCAGGAACTCCTGCATGAAGGCCGCTATTCCCAAAGCTATTCGGCCGCGCTACCCGATTTCGTCAAGCTTGCCGAGGCCTATGGAGCGCATGGCATCCGCTGCTCGGACCCGGGGCTGCTCGATGACGCCATCATGGAGATGATCGAAACGCAAAAAACCGTCGTCTTCGATTGCGTCGTCGACAAGACCGAAAATTGTCTGCCGATGATTCCGTCGGGCAAGGCGCACAACGAGATGCTTCTCCCCGGCGACGACGAGGCGATCGAAACCGCAATCGATACCGCCGGCAAGATGCTGGTGTAATACCATGAACGCTCCAGCGGCCCCCCTCTCGCCCTATTCCTCGGCCCTCGGCAAGTCGAATATCGAGGTCCACACGCTCTCGGTCCTGGTCGATAACGAGCCGGGCGTTCTCGCCCGCGTCGTCGGGCTGTTTTCCGGGCGCGGCTATAACATCGAGAGCCTGACGG
>JALZAY010000085.1 GCA_030948025.1 Pseudomonadota bacterium | reverse complement strand
GTAACCTTGTCGCAGGCGCAGGTTGCGGCGCTCGGGCCCTCGAACGGGACCAAGGCCGCCGAAGTCAGGATCGTGTCCACGGAATTCAAATATGCTCCGGCGGAGGTCGTTGTTCCCTCCGGGCGCGGTCACGCTGGTTCTCGACAACAGCGGAGCTGAAACGGAGCACGGTCTTTTCGTGCCGGGCTTGGGTTTTCGCCTGCAAGCAAAGGCCGGCGAGATCGCTCGAAAGAATATTCTGGTCGAGAAGCCCGGAAAATACGACTACAATTGCGATCTGCCAGGTCACCGCGACGCGGGAATGGCGGGCGCGCTGATCGTCGTTGACCGTTGAGCGGCCTTCCGGTTCCGGGCGGCACCCGCCCGGAAGAATTGGCCGGAAGAATCAAAATGCGCGACTGGCCAGGCGGAGACCAGTTCGAGAACCGCGTCGATCACCACAACTACGGCCTCGCCCATCACCCAAGCTTGGCCATCAAAAGAAATTGGGATCGCAGTCTCTCTGTTTCACATAATCGGCAACCGACTATCGGGTACCGATGAACGTAGACGAAGTCGTACTGTAGTATTAATAGAACAAATACTGGAATGTCCAATAATTATAAGCTAGCAAATTGTCTATCTATTGCATATTTTGACATCGTTGTCTGGTCATCGTGATGTGAAAACACCTTGACATCCGGTAAATATTCGGTTTAATCTCTTACGAAGGCTCGGATGCATTCTTAAATGTTTAAAATACGATATGTCATAAGGCTGCGTGATACGGAATGCCTGCAAGATAATTTCCTGGAGCGAAAAATGCGCCGTTCATCGTTTAATTTCGTTACGGCGTTAGCTCTGTCGGCGATTGCGACGTTGCCAGCCGCTCGGGTGCTGGCACAAGAGAATTTGGCGGTTGGCTTGAACGAGACGAAGCCCGCCGAAGTCAGGATTGTTTCCAGGGAATTCAGGTTTTCGCCGGCGATGGTTTGGGTCGCCGCCGGGCGCGCGGTCACGCTGGTTCTCGACAACAGCGGGGGTGAAACGGAGCACGACCTTTTTTTGCCGGCCCTCGGTTTCGCTTGCAAACAAAGGCTGGCCAAATAACCCGAAAAAATATCGTGTTCGACAAGGCGGGGGAATACGAATACATTTGCGATCTGCCAGGCCACCCCGATGCAGGCATGAAGGGCACGCTGATCGTCGTTGACCGTTGAGCGGCCTTTCGGTTCCGGGCGGCACCCGTCCGGAAGCATTGGCCGGAAAAATAATAAAGTGCGCCTGTGGCAAAGCCAGTGGCGCCTGTCAGGGGGAGACCGAGGATGCCGCCCAAGAATTCATGGAAAAGACTTCGCGAATGGCTAGGGCCGTTCGCACGATTGGTCGCGTTTCCGGCCGCTTTATGCACGCCTTGGTACGCCGCCTGCGCCCAGGCGCAGGAGGCGCAAACCCCCGCCCCCCCGGCCGCTTCGTCGCCCGGTTCCGTGGCGGACGAGGGTTTGGTTTCCGAGCTGCCCGCGAACCTCGAGCGGCTGCCCGCGCCCGCGATTGCTCCGCCGGTCAACCGCAAGAAGCCGGCGGCGGTTCATGTCGAGCTGGAAGCCCGGCCGGTCACCGGGCTGCTCGCTGAGGGAATTGGCTACCATTATTGGACCTATAACGGAACCGTGCCGGGCCCAATGATCCGCGTCAGCCAGGGCGATACCGTCGAGCTCACGTTGCACAACGCGCTCGACAGTCCGGTGAGCCACAGCATCGATTCGCATGGGGTGCTCGGACCCGGCGGCGGCGGCAAGGTAACCCAGACCCCGCCCGGCGCCACGAGCGTGTTCCAATTCAAGGCCATGAACCCCGGCGTCTTTATTTATCACTGCGCGACGCCGATGATTCCCTATCACCTTTCGCACGGAATGTACGGTCTCATGGTCGTCGAGCCGCCGGGAGGCTGGCCGAAGGTGGACAAGGAATTCTACGTGATGCAGGGCGATATTTATCTCAAGGGAGATCCAGCCCAAGGTGGCGTGCATGAGGCCGCCGTCGATAAAATGGTGAAGGAAACAACCGATTTCGTGGTGTTCAACGGGAGCGCCGGGTCGCTTAGCAAAGAGCGCGCGTTGAAAGCCAAGGTCGGCGAGACGGTGCGGATCTTTTTCGGGAATGCCGGACCCAACGCCGTATCGAGCTTTCACGTCATCGGCGAGATTTTCGACAAGGTCCATCCCGAAGGCGCCACCGAAACCTTTAGCAATGTGCAGTCCACCCTGGTCCCCGCCGGTGGCGCGACGATGGTCGAATTCAAGACGCAAGTTCCGGGGACTTATATTCTCGTCGACCACAGCTTGGGCCGAGTGCCGAAGGGCGCGGCCGGATTTCTCGATGTGGAAGGACCGCCCAATCCAAAGATATTTCAGAGCATCCAACAGGGCAGCCAAGACGGCGGCGGTCATTGATGGTGGCGCGTCCAGGACGGGCGCTCGTCTCGCCGCCACGACAGGTTCTCGCGGGTCCTGGGAATAAAACTTGCCCATCACATCCCCCGTCGAATCAACGAGGAAAGCGAATCACAAATCTCGCCCCACCGGAACCCGTTGCGATTCCACCAACGATGAAAATGCGCTAGAGATATTGAAATGAAAAGTTCCCGCGCGTCTGCTGGCGGACGCGCGGGAACCGGAGAAATTGGTTCGTTAACTCAATTGAATATAAGGCTTAATTCACCAGCACCCCAAAACCACCTGTCGCGACGGCGACCAGGAGTTTCCGGCAATCCGCTTCGCGTGTTGAAATAAGGTGCGATTGGCTGTTCTGCCCAATCGCGTCTGAATAGTGGCAACGAATGGATCGGCGCGCATCCCCCAATCGGGGGGTAGACAATTTTTTTCGCGGCGGCCGGCAACAGCCTCCTTTGGCTTGGAAACCCGCGCGAATTCAAGCCCAAATCCAGCGAAATACTAGCCGCGATCCATCCGTGGGCTGGGGCTCACATTTTATGACGCGGCTTTGCGTTTTGTGACCTCGAGGCTGCAAAACCGTGGCGGCAACGGCGGGCGTCGCGCCTCAGCCGCCGCTGTCCAATTTCACTGTCACGTCTTGAAAAGCCCCCGGCAATAAAGGCCGCGCGGTCCGCCTGCCCCACTGCCTGTGGTTTCCGAGTACATGGCAAATTAACAGGTTTGCGTAAATGCCTGGGCCGCTGGAATAGATCCGCCAGCCGCCTTCGACGCCGACCATCCCGGCTTTCACCTGCCACCACTCGTCGCTTGCGGCATAACGGTCGGGAAACGCCGCGTCGCTGCTGCTGAAATAGGCGTTGCGCTGCCGAGGCGCGGCTTGCGCGAGGCGATCCGTCACGGCGATCGGGTTTGCAAGCTGGAGCGCGTCCCAGAGCGCTTCGGTCTCGCCGAGAACGGCCATCGCCTCGGCGTAGCGAAGATGCACATGAACATACATCAGACCGATTTCGCGGCCGAAGAAAGACGACGATTCCGCCCGCCGGAACGTGATTTGCGGCCCGCCGCGATAGGCGACCGGCCGGTCGATCAACCGGACGCCGTCGGGGAAGAGCAGATGCTGGCGGATGAGACGGAGATGGTGCGCCGCCTGTTGCGGTGTAAACAATCCGCCAATGATGCTCTGGGTCATCGGCAGCAGCGAATATTTGAGACCGGTGCGCGTGTCGCTGGGATGCAGCAAGAGCTCAGGCGAGTCCCCGTCCGGATTGAACAGGGCATAGCCCGCGACCGTGCCGTCGCGAAGGAGAAAGCGGTTGAAGTCCGCCTTCATCCCGGTCGCAAGCTGGCTCGCGCCATCGGCCTCCCGGCCGGCACGGCGCAGCGCTTCGGCGTAACGGTTGAGCTGTTGGAACAGAAGCGCGACCGTCCAGCTGCTCACCATCCAGTCCCGCAGCATCGGATCGACGGGCTGGAGCGAATCGTTCCAGTCGCCCTCGCCATAGCGAAGAAGATGCGTGCCGGGGATAAAGCGCGCTCGTGTGGCCGCAAGCAGCTTCTCCACATGCGCGGCGACAATATCGGTCCGCGCCGTTTGCTCAAGCGTGTCCTCGCGCCGCCATGCGACCTTCTCGTCGAGAAAGCCGATGTCGCCGGTCGCCTCGATATAGTCGTTGAGCGCCTTGAGCGGCCAGACGATGATGTCCCCGTGGCTGACCTTATCCTGGATGATCGAATAGGGTTCGAGCATGAACCATTGCGGCCAGTCGCCGCGCGCCTCGTATTGTTGCGCGAAGACGATGCGCAGGATCTCCTTGACCGGGTCGTCATGTTTCAGCGCAAGGAGGAACTCGACCGGCCCCTGGCAGACATCGCGGGTTCCCCAGGCGGCGCCTGTGTATTGTTCGAGCCCATGCGGCACCGTCAGATGAATCATCGCATTGTGCGCGAGCCACGGCAACAGGGTGTCGAGAGCGGCACCCTCGGTGCCACCACCTTTGATGCGGAGGTTGCGGGTGACTCGTCTCCAGAAGCGCCGCGCAGGCAGAAGCAGGCTCGCGTCCTCGACGCCATGCTCAAATTTGGCGGCAAGTCGTTCCGCCGCTTCGGGATCGGTCATCGACCCGGCGACCGCGAAACGGAACTCGCGCACCGGCCGCGTGCGCAGCGCCAAATAGGCCCCATGCCGAGTCTGCCCATCGGCGTAGAGCAACTCGTCGCCGCCAATGGCTTCGACGGCCTCGGGGGTGCTTGTGACAAAATAATAAATCGCGTTGGGGTAGCGCTGGCCCCACATCGAGTCCGTGCCAGGACGCAATGAAAAGCGTTTGGATTGCGGGTCAACCTCGATAAGACCGTCGCCATCGAGCTCGCGCTCGCCCAGCACCAAATGCCCGAAGACGAGGAAGCGGCAAGGCTCGCCCTCGACGGCGACCCGCCATTGCATCGCCGGGTCTTCGCCGGAGGCGATGGCGCGGACGGTGACCGTGCGGCCGCCGAGAAGATAGATCCAGCGGCAGTCGGAGAGGCCCATCTCGAACGCCGATGGAACGGTGAGCAAAGCCCAGCCGTCGCCCGCATCGATCAACATGCGCAAACCGCTGGCGCGCGTAATGTTGTAAGGATCGCGGGAGACGGAAAAAAGTTTGTGAAACGAGGTGTTTCCGATCGTCAGCTGGGCGGCGAACACGCCGTGCATCCAGCAGGTGGCGCAAAGAGTTGCGTCATCGGGCAGCATCATTTGGCCGGAACGCAGCAGGGTGCCGTGGCGGCGGGTGACGAGCCGCTCCTTGTCCCTGAGCACGACATGGCGGTTGTGCGGCGGATCGGGGGTGAAGAAGGACAGGAGTTCGCCGTCCTCTCGCTCCTCGTGGAGCCGGTCCGGGTAGCGTCGCGCGAGGTCCTCTGCATCAATTGGGTCGGCCACTGCCGGCGAAGCGTCCTGCACCAGGGTCCGGACGGGCGCCGCCAGAATGGCGTCAATCGGGCTTAGATCATGCCACTCCACCGCGTCGATCCGCGCGAGGTCGCGGTCGTTCGAGGCCTCGGCGTGGTTTTGAGCGTAGAGGCCAAAGAAGCGCCATGCCGCGCGGGCGCCGGGGGGCAGCGTGAGGGGAGCGGATTGGATCGCGGCACACGCGAGCTCGTGCTGGAGGCGCTTGCTTGGCAGGCTCGCGCCGAAGGGGAAGGAAAACGCATCGCGGTCGCGAAAGGCCGGGCCGAATAGCTGCATCCCGTCGGTCGCAAAACCGCAGGAGCCGTCGAGGCAGCCATGGACAACCCACGGATGGCGTCCATCCTGCGCCAGGTTCTGGCGGCTCATGACGACCAGCCCGTAACGCGGGTGGCGGGCGATATGATGGTCGATATATTGCGAGGCGTAGGCCTCGTTGGTCATCAGGAAGCCACGGTCGCCGAGCCCAATATCCTGAATGAGAATCGCATCAATGGCCCGGGCAGCTTCACCAATATTTGTCACTTCCAGGCACCACAGCCAAGCGGCGTCACGCGGATGCAGCGAGAGTGTTACGCGGTGACGGAGTCGGCTTGTCTCGCCTTCCCAAACAAAACCCTCTTCGACAGCGCCGAACCGGCCCTTGGCGCCAGGCCCCACAGCCGCGACGGAGATGGGCGCCGCGCCGCCAATGCGCAGATACAGCCGGGCGATGCCTCCGTCGACCGGCGATCCGGGCAATTGATTGATCATCGTCGTCCCGTCTTCGCGCCGATGTTCGATCGCGAAGATGCAGCCGTTTGGGAGAACGCTAATCGACAAGCCTGCGCGGTTCTCGATCCTATGGAGGCCGAGATTGTCGTCGCGCGGCGTCTTCCAACTTCGCTTGCCCGAAGGCACCATCCCGATTCCCTATTGGGGTCCAGCTCCGCCGGAGCTCTGCCTTTACGCAGTCTGATGCGGCAAATCGAGCTTCGATGCGCCGGGCAAACTCAAAATGAAGTTCTCGCCGATGAGTCCCGCCGGCGTCCAGCAACCGGGGGGACAAACATTGGACATCAAGTGTTGGGCGAGGGCCAAGGAGCTGAAAACAGTTAAGGAATAGCCGTTCGACGTGACGATGCGGATCATATGGCTCCGCCCGTGGACGTCGCGTGCTTCGCCCCACACCCAGGCCGGACTTGCCTCGCGTGTCGAAACGTCAGGCCCTCTCACATCTCTCTCGATCTTCTTGATGAGCCAAGATTGCAGCCGGGGTGACCGCAGGACGGGTCCAAGGCCATTGGTCAATCGCGCGATCGCCAGCGACATCGGCGAAATTGGCGTGAAGACGGTGATGTCTGGAATACCCGTGGTGTAAAAAGCCGAGGCGACATCGCCCCATGGAATGGGCATCGCCAGCTTTGCGCCGCGGCCAAAATCGATGCGGCGCGTTCCCCGGCCAAGTGGACAATCGACAATGCGGCCAGCGCGGCGAATTTTGCCGCTTTTGCCCAGTCCTTCGACGAGCGTCTTGGCGGTGCCAGCCGACATCCGCCGGCCGGAGAGTTCGAATCCGAGCGCGAGTTCAGTCGCTTCGGGCAATGCTTTTTTGAGCATCAGGGCTATGCAGTCGGTCGGCACCACGTCGAAGCCGGCGCCCGGGCATAAGACCACGCCTCCCGCTTTAGCGTCGGCGTCGAAGCGATGCGTGCCTTCGAGAACGTCGATTTCACCTGTTATATCCAGATAATGTGCCTTGGTGGCGAGACACGCCCGCATCAAGGGATCGGCGGTCTTCGAGAAAGGCCCCGCGCAATTCAACACGAGGCGGACGCCACGTAGCGCCGCCACGATTTCGGACGGCGCTTCGAGGCGAAAAGCCTTCGACGGGAGTTTTAGTTCACTGGCCAATGCGGCGATCTTCGCCCTGCTTCTGCCGGCGAGAACAGGGGTCATGCCCTGCCTTTTCGCCTCGCGCGCGATCAATTCTCCCGTATAGCCGTTGGCGCCGTAGATCATCCACTCCATGATCATCTCCTGTTTCGATAGGATCAGGTCACAACCAGCGGGTCTCGTTAAAAGCGCCGCCTTTTCCGCATAGCCTGGAACATCGTGGACAATCGTCCGCTTCCCTCCCATCTGAGATTTCGAGCCCAGCGCATCGTCCCTACTTTTCGGAGCTCGAAGGGAGCCGTCTCGTGCATACGATCATCGAGCCTTTCCGTGTCAAGATGACCGAAGCATTACCGATCACCACGCGCGGCCATCGGGAAGCATGCTTGGCGTCCGCCCACAACAACGTTTTCTTGCTTGATGCCGAGGATATCACAATTGATCTATTGACCGACAGCGGCACGGGCGCAATGTCGGCGCGGCAATGGGCCGCGCTGATGCTCGGAGATGAAAGCTATGCGGGAAGTACATCCTGGCATCGCTTCGAAAGCACGGTGCGCGACATCACCGGTTTCAAGCATATTTTTCCAGTGCACCAGGGCAGGGCTGCCGAGCGTATTCTGGCCGCCACGCGGCTAAAGTCTGGAGACATCGTCCCCAACAACAGCCATTTCGATACCACCCGCGCCAACATCGAACACGTTGGCGCCAAAGCACTGGATTTGCTGACCCCGGAGGGCCAGGACATTTATTCCGAAACGCGGTTCAAGGGCAATATGGACATCGGTAAGCTCGCGCATATCATCGAGACGAAAGGCGCGGCAAATATTCCCTTCTGCATGCTTACCGTGACGAACAACGCCGCCAGCGGCCAGCCCGTTTCCATGGATAATATCAAATCAGTCAAGGAGATACTTAAGAAATGTCACATTCCCCTGGTCATCGACGCCTGCCGCTTTGCCGAAAATTCCTATTTTATCAAGGAATATGAGCCGGGTTTCGCGGACCGGAGCCTGAGCGAAATCGCCAAGGAAATGTTCGCGCTCGCCGACGCCGCCACGATGAGCGCCAAGAAGGACGGTTTGGCGAATATCGGGGGTTTTTTTGGCTGCGGCAACGATGAATGGGCCGAGGATTTCCGCAACATGCTTATCCTCACGGAAGGCTTCCCGACCTATGGCGGGCTTGCGGGACGCGATCTCGAGGCCATCGCGGTCGGGCTCAAAGAGGCCTTGGAATATGAATATCAGCGCTACCGCCACGCGACAATTGAGTATATGGCCGACCGCCTTATCGTGCGCGATATTCCGATTGTACGCCCGGCGGGCGGTCACGCCGTCTTTATCGACGCGGCGGCGTTCTGCCCACATTTGAAGCCATGCGATTATCCCGGCATCGGGCTCGTCAATGTGCTTTACCTCGAAGGCGGCATTCGCGCCGTGGAACTCGGCAGCGTGATGTTTGGCCGCCCCCTGCCTGGCGGGAAGGACGAAATCCCGGCCTCGCGCGAATTAGTCCGGCTCGCGTTTCCGCGCCGCGTCTATACCCAAAGTCATTTCGACTACGTCATCGAAGTGCTGGATCTCGTTTGGCGGCAGCGCGATGCGATCCCGCCTTACAGGATCACAAAACAGGCGCCGTTTTTGCGCCATTTCACCGCGCATTTCGATCGTGCGTTCACATAGATAGCTTTATAAAATCAATATCTTATGAAATAAAATAGAGCGCGTGTCCAAGATTTGGCCAATATGCGGGCGGCGCGGCGCCGCACCATGGCTGCGAAATGGCCGCGCTCACACGCACGAGAACTGGAGCGCGGCCGGCCGATAAATGCGCCCACGGCTGGACATTGCCCGCGAAACAAGGGGGCACGGGCAATGCCCCTCAATACCAAGCATCGATTTTTAATTTCGTCCGAACTTGGGAATCAATTTATCTTAATTTCGATCTTGACGCCCCGCCGCGCCGCCCGGGTTGATTGCTAGTGCCGGGTCTTGCCGGGGGGCTCTCTAATCCGGGTTTTTGCACGTCTCGCGGAATCTACGGCAATTGCCCTCGCCTTCCTCGCCTAACTCATCCTTGTGGAGGCACGCCCTCCGCAATTCTTCACAATCCCCCCGCCGACCTTCCCGGTCACGGCCACGGTCGATGTGGACACCTCCCGGTCCAATCTCGATACCCTGAGAGGATGCCGGAACGGCGGGAAAAAGAGCCGCTGCGGCAACGATGGCTGCGAGTGCATACATGCGCATTGATAATCCTCCGTACATGGTCTACGCCGAAGTTAGACTGAGTTCCTAATCGGAACGAAGCTTTAAGGTTCCTGGTGCCCCGCCGCAAACATTGGCGCCACAGGTGGAACTTTTAGAGCCGTGAAGCGATAATTGGCAATCGCTGGGTTCTCTAGGGCTCGCGAAGACGCCTGTTGCGTTGTGGCTGGCTCTCCCTCGGCTATCCACCAAGCGCAGCCCCTGATCTGGCGCGCCCAGGTCAGGGGTCCCCGCCCGCGCCGAATTGCCATGCTCATTCTGGGCCCGGTACTCTTGATTTCTTAGCGCCAAGCATTAACTATAGTTCATGTCACGATGTGGCGCAGCTCTACAGTATGCGGTTACATTCCGGAGACATGGCTCACATCCGCGACACAGCCCCGGTCATTTGCCGGGGCTTCGTTATTTGAGGTGCGTGTCGCCAAGAGGCCCAAAGGCGAGCGCCGTCACGCCGATGTTTGCCCCCTTAACGGCCGCTCGCGCGGCTCCAATTTCCCATGCTATGCTTGGCGCAATGCAAGGGAAGCCAGGATGATTTTCACCATAGAATTTTTCCGCATTAGGCCGAACGATGACGCACACGCTACGCTAGATCGGCTTTCGGTGATCGTTGATGATCTTGACGCCGCAAAGGTGAAGGCTAGATCGCTTTTCGAGACACTGGAGATGCCCCAGAAGCCGGATGGACTGCGCATCTTAGATGAGAGTGGATGTGAGCTGTTTTTCTGGAACCAAGGGGAAGACGATGCCTAGAGGCCATAGTGAGCGCCGCGCCCCCCGGTGCTCACGGTTCCGACCGCTCCAACTGCCCAGCGCGCACTGCCCGCCGCATCCATTGTATTGAATCTTTGTCACGATGCCGTGATGATCCATCTGTAAGAATAAATAGATTATAACCGCGGCGGCCACCGCAATAGAACCGTAGGCCGCAAATGGTATTATAATGCTGCTACGTTTAATTGTTACAGAAATATCATCTTGAATTCCAATTCTTTGCAAGCGCTCTTTTGGAATGGTTTCCATTTGCTTTCCTTTTCTCTCTAAATTGATCGATAATCCGCCGCGCGCAGCCGCCGCAAGACCCATATGAGCGCGCGAAGCTTGAAGGTGTGGTAGCGAAGGCGGATCGTCACGCTGACCTCCGGTATGTCTAGCTCAGCGTCGATCATTTTCGACGCATTTGCGGTCATAAAATTGATGGTGCGTCGCATCTCCTCCATGCCGTCGTTGCGTGCGGCCTTTATTTCACCGCCCCACGCGAGGCGCAGGCCCTCTCTCACATTCTTGAGCATGGCGATTTCGGCGTGATCGAACATGCAGCTTCCTTGTCCGACCCTGCCGATCACAAACTCCAGCAAGTAACAGGCGTCCAAAAAGCTCCCTGGAACCACCTGTGCAAGCACGCTTTCGATTTCCCCTTGCTCGTCATTGTGGATCGCAATGAGCCTTTCCGACTCCTTCTTGGTTTGGACGATATTGGAGCGATGTTTCTGGTCAGCTTCCAGCCAGTGCCAGCGCGATACGAACCTACGAATCCCGCTCACTTCCCGCTTAGGCTCGTCGGACGCTTGTTTCGGAGCGGCCTTGGGCGCGGCGCGTTTGACCGGCGGGGCTTTGCGTTTCGGTTTGGTTGTCATTGTCATTGGTGGTTCCTCCTATGGAGCCGAGCGTCATTGCAGACGCGAGAGCGGCATTCGAATGTTTGATAAGGATTAACCGAAGGAGCGCGCGAACAACGGCCAGCTCCGACTCTTTTTGCCCCGGAAACCCCGCATCGGCCTCAGCCTCAGCTGGCGCCAGAAGCTCGGCCTCGCGGTCCAAAATCCATGAGAAAACCAAGTCAGCCAAAGCGTCTGTCGCGATGGCCGGCGGCGCGGCGCTGGACAACTCCCGCCGCCACCGCTCGCGATCGGTGCGTTTTGCTTTCATGGGTTCCTCCTATGCGGCCTGGCGGTCATCGGCGGGGTTGGCATCCGTTTGCGCCGCCTTCTTCTCAGCCGCGACGAACATCATCGCGTCGTCGACCTCGTTCTCGATAAGGTCGAGCAGCGTCGCGAATTTATGCGGCCACCGTCTTTTGGGCGGGAGAATTAGCCCGACCATGTACAAGGCCTGCGCAGGCGTCGCGCCGCCGCCCCAAACCGCATAGATCGTTGGCGCCTGGTCCGCGACGTCGGCCCAGCGCTCGCCCGCCAACTCGCGAAGTTCCGCGAACCAATCGGCGAAGGTCTGGTCTTGCCGCCGCGCAACGTGTTTTTGAAGTGCTCGTGTTATGTTTGCCTCATAGTGCTTATGGGTTGAATTACCCTTGAGAATGTATTATTTACACCTTATAGGTAATCCACTTGGCCGAGGTGTCAACACCTCAAAGGCATTTTTTTACCTCAGAGGTGCATTTTGATAGCCGACCAGCTCCGCGCCGCCCGTGCAATGTTGAGAATGGATCAATCTGCCCTAGCAGCCGTTTCCGGCGTTTCAGTCGAGACGATCAAGCGGTTAGAGCGGATGGAAGGCCCCTTGTCCGGAACCAGGGTGGCTACGGTTAACGCGATCCAAGCCGCTCTCGAAAGGGCCGGCGTCGAGTTCATCGCTGAAAATGGCGGCGGCACTGGCGTGCGGCTGAAACCGGCAAAGGCAAAGAGGAAACCATGAAAATGAGAAAAACAACTTTACTCGCGATCGCGGCGGTGACGGTGCTTGGGCCGGCGAGCGCGTATGCGCAGGACAGTTCTGATCTAGCTCTTGCTTTAGGGACAGTCCTTGGTTCAGAGGAGTTCTACGGCCTGGACTATGACCAAGCGGCAATTCAAGCATTCGTCAGGAATAAGAGTTTCTCCCGACGACATGGATTTCCCTTCGTCGCTTGAATCAATGACGGCCGGAGTCCGAATAGAGAATCAAACTATGTCGGATTCAGCCAAGACAGCCCACTGCACGCAAATCGCGCTCGAATTCAGCGTCAATGAATTCTTGCGGCACTGTCGGATTCATCACCCTGGTCGGCGCCCGCCAAACCAGTTGCGCGCGTCGTCCTTGCCAAACCAGCGCCTAAACGCATCCCAAAGGACGCCGCGCCGCGCATACGGGCTGGAGCCGGCAATCACCATCGCGTCGCTGCCAAATGTCGCCATGCTGGTGCGGACGGCGTTCAAAACTTCGCTGTCGGGATTTGCCGAGTCATCGTCCCGCCCGAAGGCGAGCTCGTCCAAAACCGCAACGCACACGCTGCGCCCGCGAACGGTGCGATAAGACCGCGTGACGACCTCGATCACCACATTGCCCTTCAACTCGATCTCGCTCGCCGTGACGTTCAGGACAAGGCTTTGCAAGATCGGCGGGCTGAGAATGCCTTGGCAATACCGGTGCAAAATCTTCGCCTGCTCGCGATTGGCCGCAACTAAGAGAACAATCGCGCGCTCGCCGGGCGATAGGTATTTCCCGCCTCTGCGCCCTATGCAGAGCCACAAGTACGCAGCGGGCGTGCTAGGCGGCACGCGCCGCCCCGTGCAGGCCCGATAAAGCGCTAATTCGTCCGCGCAGATAACGACAAGCCGAAAGCGACCGTCAGGAGGGCACGCCAAGGCTTCCAGGACTCCGCGTCGCGGGTCGAGGCGCCAAGCAGGTTGGGACCGTCGATGGCCTCGATAATGTTCATGCCGGCCGATCCTTGCCCGCGAGATAGCTGCGAAGATCCGGCGTCACGTCGCGTTGCTTGCGCTCAACGCCTAGCGTTTCCAAGATGCGCCTTAAATGGCTTGCGATCCGGCCGTAGATCTCAATATCGACGTCATCCCCTTCCGACATGCAACACTCAAGCTGTTCAAGCTGTATCTCAAGCGTTGCAGCGCGGCGGCAAAGCGAAAGCATGGCCTCGGTCATATGATCGCGGCCTCCCGCGTCGGAAACGCGCAACTCGACAATGTCCTTCCATCGCCTCGTCCAAGCGCCGCGACCGTCGCCGCCAACCGCAAAAACCCGGCGACCGTTTGTCACTTTGCTTCTAACCGTCGCCAACCGTGGCGTGGCGCGCGCGCTATGCGGGTTGAGATTTTCGACGGTTCCCACGATTAACCTTAAGCCTGACTACATTTCAACGGCCTTATATTGGCCATCTATTGGACAAATAACATATCTCCCTACAAAATTCAATACATTACAACGATCTACTGAACTACACGGCGCTTGTTTCCGCCTTGTTACAGCGACTTTCGTTTTGCGTCCATCACCATGGCGCCGGCGCAGAAGGGGGACTCAAAATCAGGCCATTGCCCCTCATCCTTGTAACTTGGCGGACGCCATTGGTGATAGTAGTAGGCCAGCGGTGGCGGGCGGAAGACCGGCTCATCCAGGGGCAGAAAAGCCCGTAGCTCAGCGTGGTTCCCCGTCCGCCGTTCCATTGAACCCGAACAGTCGCTTGGGCCGTAAAGCGAGCCCGGTTGCGCAAGGAAGGGTGAAGATGGACGCCATCGTTGTAGGAATTGATGTTTCGAAGGACAAGCTGGACATTGCGGTTCGCCCGAGCGGCGCGGTGTTCAGCACGAGCCGGGATGCGGCCGGTCTTGACGCCGTGATCGGCCTCTCCGCTTGCGCAACTCGGCGCGGAGCTTTTTGAATGCTACATGCGCAAATTGGCTAGCCTTGTCGGGGCTGATATCTCCCTCTGGAAGAGCGACTTGCCATACCATCCGCCTGAAAACTCCTTGATGATTCGCGACGCTTCACGGCAATGGAGGTCCAAAGCGGCGTTGAAGTCGCTGTGCTCACTGACCGCCCCAAACCGTTTATTCGGGCCGACATGCTTCGATAGCTCTCTGCTGAGAAAATACCCGAGCGAGCGGCTGGTAAGGCGAGAAAAGAAATCGCGCGCGACGATGCTGAACCGATCTGAGGTGCCGAGCTTGGCAAAGACTTGTTGAACGTCAGCTGCGGTCGGTCCAAACAGGCTCGGTAATTCGCGGCCAGCTAAAGATGTCAGTGTTTCGGCAGCAGCATGTTGCGCCATCTCGCCGAGATCGCTTCGGTTGCCGCGCGTGCGAACATAGCGATCAACCGCGTTCGTGAACGCTCACACGATCTCCAAGAGCGTCGGCTAGCTCGAAACTTCGAGTCCTAGCCGCTTCAATCGATCGGGAAAGTCGGACTGCCTGGCGACCTGGAGGATTTGGGTCAGCAGCCAAAATGCATGCGCAAGCGCTAGGGTCCGGGCTCAATTAATTCAAAGCCAATAGGCAACGATGGCAACGAGGCAGAGCGCGGAGAAGAAGTTTCCAGCGAGCTTGTCATAGCGCGTTGCGATGCGCCGGAAATCCTTGAGCCTTCCGAAACAGCGCTC